>DASUEK010000001.1:0-9523 GCA_036275115.1 Permianibacter sp.
TTGTCCAGACGCTTGCCCGGGCCGACAGCCACGACTTCGCCTTTGCTCGGCTTCTCGGTGGCGTTGTCAGGGATCACGATGCCGCCAGCGGACATCCGCTCTTCTTCCAGGCGACGGACCACAACGCGGTCATGCAACGGACGCAGGTTCATTGCGTTTTCTCCTCAATGGAACACTTGGATAAGTAGGACCCCGGGACCGGGGGCCGGAAAACCGGTGGCCCCTATATGGGGAGGCTTTTTTAGCACTCAAGGGGTCCGAGTGCTAAATGTTGGCACTCGGACCCCTTGAGTGCAAGCGGCGACCACCGCCTTCGACTTCCTCCCCTCCCATTAAATTGCACTAAAGAGCCACTTGTTTCCCATCCAAGGGGTATTACGACTAGGATCGTCGGCCCTTCCTCTAGTCTGCGTTCCGGTTCCCGAAATGTCCGTCCCTGCCGTGTCCGTCGTGATTGCCAGTTACAACCACCGACCGTGGATTGTCGAAAGTATTCAGAGCGTGCTGGCTCAGCGTGGTTTGGACTTCGAACTGATCGTCATTGACGATGGGTCCAGTGATGGCTCGGAGCAGGTGATCGCCCCACTTGCCGCCGAACATCAGTTTCATTTCGAACAACAACCCAACATGGGATTGGCTCGGACATTGAACAAAGCATTGGGGTTAGCCCGAGGCCGCTATTTCGCGCCGTTTGGCTCCGATGACCGCATGCGTCCCGGGCGTCTGGCATTGCAACAGGCACATTTGGATAACCACTTGGAGCTGGTGATATCCGCAGGAAACATCTTCAAGATCGATGAGCACGGACAGCCGTTAGCTGCGAAAAAGCAACGCCATTATCCCGCCCGTGAGCTCGACTTTGCTGATGTGTTCTTGAATCGCAAACCGGGCGCCCCCGCGCCAACGTTGCTGTTTCGCACCGAGGCGTTACGCCGTGTCGGAGGATTCAATCCTGAGATCCGCCTGGAAGACTTGTATATCGAATTGAAACTCACTGAATCAGGGGGGCGAATCGGCATTCTCGAAGACGTACTGGCCGACTATCGCATCCACGGCAAAAACACTTACCAAAACCTGCGCTTCATGTATGAAAACGTCTCGCGCACCTATTCGGCGTTCAGTCAGCATCCGGAATATTCACAAGCCAGGGCCGCTTTCCTCAACAGCATGTTGCGCAAGGCGATGAAGCGCGATCGCGGCGTTGCCAAAACAGTGCTGGCAGATTTGGGCTGGAAACAGCTGGATTACCGCAACTGGCTCAGTGCACTGTCGTTGCTGCTGCGCTGAACACTTCCCTACCGGATAGCGGCCGAACCAAGGCAACGAACCGTCAGCTTCTTTTACACGCCGGTGTAAAGCGGGCGTACCGAAATGTGATTAAGTTCATGATTTTGCTTATCTGGCCCTGAAATTGCTTCCTTCGTGCCCGCGCACCCGACGCGCGGTTCTCAACCAAGGGATTTTTATGTCGTTCCTGAATATCAAGAAAGGGATTCTGCTGGCTTTGGCTCTGCTGGCGCCTTCGGCCTACGCCTTGCCGGTCCTGCAGCTGTACGTTGAAGGCGGTACTTATGATGTCGACACCCAAACCTGGGTGATTTCCGACAGCGAATTCACCGTTTGGGTTATCGGTAACACCGGCAAGAAAGGCGAAATCAGCGGTTACGACGGCGTTGGCGGCGTCACGCTGGTGGTGTCCGCCCAAGGCGGCAACCTGACCGGCCTGAACATCACTCCGGTTGTGGCCAATTGCTGCAGCGTGGTTGACCCGTCGATCGCCAGCAACCCGGTCGCGACCCAGTCGGGCACCGGCAGCCACAGCGTGCTGGCCGCTCATGGCGTGTTCAACCAGCCGGGCGTGGTCTGGCAGAACTACGATCTGGGCGTGTTCAACCTGACCGACTCGATGATCGGCGACGCCACCCAAGGCGGCTGGCCGGTTGACCAGAGCGGCACCTTCATGGGCCAGATCAACGCCTATCACGTCACCATGCTGGGCGATTTCGACGTCCTGCATTTCGACGGCTACGGCTACATCAACGACGGCAGCAAGTACGTGTTCGCACCGTTCTCGCACGACGCCGAAGCGATTCCGCCGGTCACCATCACCGAAGTGCCGACCCCGGCCACACTGGCGCTGTTAGCGCTCGGCGGCCTGGCGCTGCTGCGCCGTCGCCGCTAACCTCGCGCTGCACGGTCCAAACAAAACGGCTCCCTAGGGAGCCGTTTTGCTTTGTCGCATTGGATTGGTAATCGTACCGAACCGCCAAGTGCATCACGTCCTGTGTCGCGACGAAGCTTTCGGCTCGTCTATAGTGTTGGCATCGTCGTCAGCGCATCCACCGATGCCCCGCACAAGGCTTCCGATGTCCAGCGAAACCGATCAGCAAAAAGCCGAACTTCGTCGTCTGTTTGCCCGCCGCCTGCCGGGCAAGTTACGGCAGATTGCCGCGTATTTGCAGCGCCTGGCGTCGGGTGAAGCATTGGAAGGGCTGGGTGGCCAGCTGGCGGTGCAGCTGGAGCACAGCATCCGCAGCTGCGAGAGCTTTGGCTTTGCCGCTTGCGCCCGCTTGCTGCAGCAGGCGGAAACGCAGTGTCTGAATCCGGAGCCGGCCGGCTACGGACCACTGATCCAGGCCTTGCAGCATCTGGCCGAGGAGTTGGACGGCAAGCCGACACTGGCGAAGGCGCCTGTGCTCAGCCCCGAGCAAACCGCTCCGGCCGCGGCGATGGAAGCCCCCAGCACTGACAATCTGGCGCTGCAACCGTTGTGGCTGGCCTTGCCGGATCAGGAACGTACGGGTCTGGCAGTACAGCTTGCTTTGTTCGGCTTTGCTGCCAGCACGGTGCCGCAGGATGGCGGCAGCCCGGTGGCGCTGGTCGCCGATGCCGGTGATGTCGGCGACTTGCGCGCCCGCTACGGCGAACAGTTGCCACCATTGATCGTCGTGGCGGATGAAGACAGCGTGCCAGCCCGGCTGCAGGCCATCCGGCAGGGTGCCGCCGCTTTTTTGGCCCGGCCGCTCGACACCGCGGCGCTCATCGAAGCGCTGGATGAAGTGAGCCCGACCAGCGCCGGTGAGCCGCCACGGGTATTGATCGTCGAAGACTCGAAGTCACAAAGCCTGCACTACAACAAAGTATTGAAAGAAGCCGGCTGCTCGACTGCGGTGGTCAACCAGCCGCTGCAAATCCTGCAAGCGCTGCATGCCCTGCAACCGGAACTCATCCTGCTCGACATGCAGATGCCCGAGTGCACCGGCCTTGAGCTGGCGCGCGTGCTGCGGCAGATGCCGGGCTGGCGCACGGTGCCGGTGCTGTTCATGTCGGCAGAAGAAAACCCGGAAAAGCAGGCCGCCGCGATGGCGATTTCCGGCGATGACTTTTTGCTGAAACCGGTGCGTGCCGATGAACTGAAAAAAGCCGTGCTGACCCGCATCGCCCGCAGCCGCATGCAATTGCAGCAGCTCAACCGCGATGGCTTGACCGGCTTGCTGAACCTGTCGGCGATGCAGCAGGCCGTCGAGAATTTGTGTGCCCAGTCCAGCCGCACCGGCGAGCCGCTCAGTTTTGCCCAGCTCGATATTGATCGACTGGGGCCGCTCAACCAAAGCGCCGGCCATGGCGCCGGCGACGCGGTGGTGCGCCAGCTGGCGCGCCTGCTCGGTCGGCGGTTGCGCAAGAGCGACACCATCGGCCGATTGGGCGGCGATCGCTTTGGCGTGCTGTTGCCGGGCTGTCGCGGCGATGACGCGCTGCGGCTGATCGACGCCGTCCGTTCGGATTTGGCCCGGCAACCGCTGCTGCACGGCGGCCACAGCCTGTCGGTGCGTCTGTCGGCCGGCGTCGCCCAACACGATGGTGGCGCCCCCGGCGCGCTGCGTGATGCCGCCGAACGGGCGCTGCAATGGGCCAAAGAAGCCGGCGGCAATTCGGTCCGACTGGCTGAATAACGCAGTTAGATAGGTGGAATAAGCGTGCCTTAAGGCAGGGAGAAGCCAGCTATGACAGACTGCTACATCCGGGTCGCACTGACCACGGTTGGCACCGAAGCGGCGGCCCATTACCTGGCCGAAACTCTCGTCAGCGAAGGGCTGGCCGCCTGTGTCAACGTTGTCCCCGGCGTGGTGTCGTTTTACCGCTGGCAGGGTGAACTGTGCCGCGACAACGAGTGGCTGCTCGTGCTGAAATCCGATGCCGCGCATCTGCCGGCGCTGGAACAGCGTCTGCTGGCCCTGCACCCTTACCAAACCCCGGCGTTCACCGTGCTGCCGGCCAGCCATGTCAGTGATGGTTACGGCCGCTGGCTGCACGACAATCTGAAATAACCCAGGTCTGTGGCAGCCCGCTTGCCCGGGCCGCAACCGGACTGTGATCGGCATGAAGGCATTGCTGTCGTTGTTCACTGGCGCTGTTGGTCGCGCCCTGTTCTGGCTTCTTTTCGTTAGCGTGGTTTCCGTTTCGGCATCAGTGCAGGCCGCATCGACCGCCGATCTGTTACGCGCCGCCGCCGACAGCGGCGAAGAAGAAGAATTCCTGAAAGTGGATCAGGCCTTTCAGGCGGAGGCGTCGCGACTCGACAACGAATTGATTGTCCGATTCGTGATCGCGCCCGGTTATTACCTGTACCGCGATCAATTCCGATTCAAGGCCGAAGCCGTCAGCTTTGGGACGCCGCAGTACCCGGAAGGCATCCTGAAGCACGACGAATACCTCGGTGAGCAAATCGTTTACTTCAATCACGTCGAAGTGCGGGTGCCGATTACCGGTGGCCCCGATGCGTTTGATCTGAAACTGACTTTCCAGGGCTGTGCCGAAGCTGGCCTGTGCTACCCACCGACCACCCGTTCGTTTGCCATCAACGGCGGTGCCGCGACAGCGGCCACCAGCAGTACGCCCACGACAACCGCCGTCGAACCGACGCCGGCCGGCACCGGCAACGCCCCTACCATTGCCGGCGATGCCGCCGGTGGCGATCTGGCCGCCGCACTGGGCGGCGATCTGTGGGCCGCAGTGGCCATCGCGCTCATTGCCGGAATCGGTTTGACGTTTACGCCGTGTGTGTTGCCGATGATTCCGATCACCGTTGCGGTGATCGGCGGCCAGAGCAGCAACTTGTCGACCGGTCGCCGGTTTGCGCTGGTGTTTGTTTACGTGCAGACCATGGCGCTGACCTACGCCGTGCTCGGCGTTGCGGTCGCCAGTGCTGGCGCCGCCCTGCAAGGCTATTTGCAATCACCGTGGCTGCTGGTGCCGTCGGCGCTGCTGTTCGTGCTGCTGGCACTGAGCATGTTCGGGGCTTATGAACTGCAACTGCCGGCGGCGCTGCGCGACAAACTGGCCAGCAACAGCCAGGGTGGTTCGATGCTCGGCGTGGTGTTCATGGGTGCGCTGTCGGCCTTGGTGGTGTCGCCGTGCATCAGCGCACCGCTAGCGGGCGCGCTCGCGTTCATCGCCAGCACCGGCGACACCTTGCGCGGTGGCGTGGCGCTGTATGCGCTCGGCCTCGGCATGGGCATTCCCTTGCTGATCGCCGGCGTTGGTGGCGGCCAGTTGCTGCCACGCGCGGGTGCCTGGATGGACAAGGTCAAATACCTGTTCGGTTTTGGTCTCATCGCGGTTGCGATAGTGCTGGTCAATCGATTGATTCCGGCTGCTGCGGGCCTCGCTTTGTGGGCGTTGTTCGCACTGGCGTTGTCGGCCTATTTCGCGCGCCTGCAAACCGACACCGCCTGGCATTACCTCTTGCAAGCCCTGCGCTACGGCGCACTGGTTTACGGTGTTGCGCTGGTCATCGGCGCACTGGCCGGACAAACCAATCCGCTGCAACCGCTGCCAAGTTTTGCCAGCACCAGCACCACCGCCAGCAGCAAATCGGTCGACGCGCACGCCGGCTTTACGCTCATCAAATCGAGCGCCGATCTGGATCGGGAACTCGCCAAGGCGCAGGCCGAAGGCAAGACCGTGATGTTGGATTTCTTCGCTGACTGGTGCGTGGCCTGCTTCGAATTTGCCGATTACACCTTTCCGGATCCGGCCGTGCAGCAGGCGCTGAGCAACACGGTGTTGCTGCAGGCCGATGTCACCGCCAACGACGACGTCGATCTGGCGCTGATGGCCCGTTTCAATATTCTCGGCCTGCCGTCGATTCTGTTCTTCGACCGGCAAGGCAATGAAGTGCCGGCCGCGCGCGTCACCGGCTTCATGAAAGCGGCGCCGTTCGCCGCCCACATTCAGCGCCACCTGAACTGAGTACGCCCAGGCAATTCGTCCTCTGCTACGCTGTCATGGTTGATGACGAACGCCGCAGGCACGCCATTGGCCATGACCGCCGCCCCGGATGACAAATCGGACGCCAACCCGTATCGCCCGGATTCTGCTCCGGCCGCCGCACCGGCGACGGCCGACGCCGACCATGATGCCGCCATCGCGCAGGCACAAGCCCTGCGCGTGCGCCGCTCATGGCTGGCATTTTCCATCTACGGTCTGTGCTGCGCGCTGCTGAGCTTCTTCCATTGGCAAGGCACCATCACCTTTGCCATGCCCCTGCTGATCGCCATCATTGCCGCAGCCTTTGTCATCAACAGCACGTTTTTGCTGTGGATTTACAGCGGCCGCAACCTGCGCCTGCGCGACCCGAGTCTGACCCTGCCGCAAATGCTGGCGGCGACGCTGTGGTGTTATGTCCCGATCTACCTGACGCCGACATTGCGTGCCGAAATGCTGATGATGTACAGCTGCGTGTTCTTCTTCGGCGGTTTCCGGTTGAACCGGCAACAGTTTCTGTTGGTCGCCGCATTCGCACTGCTCGGTTATGCCGGCATCATGCTGCTCGATGCCAACGCCCCGATCAGCGTTACCGATCCGCGCCGGGAAATTGTCCGCTTCATCATCCTGACCGTCGTGCTGCTGGTGCTGAGTCTGCTCGGCGGCACCATTCACACCATGCGGCAGCAATTGCGTCAGCAACACAAGGCGCTGCAGCGGGCCAATGCGCAGATCAGCCATCAAGCCGTGCACGACGCACTCACCGGCCTGCACAACCGCCGTTTCCTGATGGAAGCACTGCAACGGGAAGAAGCGCGCGCGAAACGGCGCGGCAGTCCGTTCAGCCTGATCATGTGCGACCTCGATCACTTCAAGGCCATCAACGACCGCTATGGCCATTTGGTCGGCGACATGGTGCTGAAACTGACTGCCGATCTGATGCAGCAACAGCTGCGCAGTGCCGATTGGCTGGCACACGGCGGTGACGAAACCGTGGCCCGTTTTGGTGGCGAAGAATTTGCAGTTCTGCTGCCTGATACCGGCATCGAAGGCGCCGTGCGCTGCGCGGAACGGCTGCGCAGCGCCCTGCACGCGGTGACGCCGCCAGCACCGATGGCGGATGAGAAATTGTCGGCATCCTTTGGCGTCGCCGAATACCGGGTCGGCGACACGCTCAGCGATGTGCTAACGCGCGCCGATCATTCGCTCTATGACGCCAAACACGGCGGCCGCAACCGGGTCGTGGCGGTCAGCTGAGCACGCGCTCAGCGAAACGCACGCCGGTTCGCCTCGGCCGCCGGCAGTTGAAAACCGGCCAACAATTGCTGCAGCTGACTGCTGACCGCAGTCAGCGCGTCCACTTCCTCAAACACCTTGTCAGTGATGCGGGCGACGTTGCTGGCCCGATCGGCAACCTGACTGACATGACGGGCAATTTCGGTCGTCGCTTGCCGCTGCTGGCCAAGCGCATCGGTGATCTCGTTGACTGCCGTGCCGACCGTTGCAGTGGCCTCCGACACCTGCGCAATCGACGCGCCCGCCGATTGCGCTTGCCGAACACCGGCACCGGCTTTTTCCTGCGCTTCCGCAATGGCTCGCAGCACAGCGGCTTTTGCCTCACCCATGGCCTGCATCATCTGACTGATTTCGGTGGTGGCTTGTCGCGTCCGCGAGGCCAGATTGCGCACTTCATCGGCAACCACGGCAAAACCGCGCCCGAGTTCACCGGCGCGCGCCGCCTCGATCGCCGCGTTCAACGCCAGCAAATTGGTCTGCTCGGCAATGCCACGAATAATGTTGACCGTCTCGGTAGCGCGCTCAGCACGCTCGCCCAGTGCTTCGACACTGGCCACGGCGGTCTCGATCACCGAGGCAATACTCGCCACGTCTTGCGTTGCCGACTGGACGATATTGCGGCCGTCGCGCGCCGCCTGCGCCGATTGCGTTGCCTGCTGCTGGGTGTAACCGGCTTGCTCGCTGATCGCGGCAATCGACACCGACAACTGCTCCACCGCCGCCGCCATCGACGACGAGGAGCTCTCCTGTTGCTGACTGCTGTGACGGATGTCATCGGCGGTGCTGCGCACTTGCTGGCTAAGCGAGGTCAGCGCGGTCACGGTGCGCTGCACTTCCAGCATCACGTCGGTCAGCCGTTTGCGCATCACTTGCACGGCATCGGCGACATCGCTGTCACCGCGCCAGGCGATATCGGTCGCCAAATCGCCATCGGCGACCCGTTTTGCGACGACACTGGCAAGCTCGCCTTCCAGCAAGCGTTCGCGCAAAGCGTTGGCGATGAACACCACGACCCCCGCTTCGACAACCACATACGCCGCGTGCACCGCGACCCGGCCGATGCCGGATGCTTCCGGAAACAGGTAGACGCCGGCGCCTTGCGCCTGCAGCACGGCAAAACCGATGTGATGCATGGCGATCACGACGGCAGCAAACAGCACCGGACGCCAATCGCAATACAGCACCAGAAACGCCAGTAACGCAAAGATGCCGAAGTGCGCTTCGATCTGGCCTTGGCTCTGGTGAATCAGCAGGGCCGACATCAGCATGAACGCCGCCGCCATCGCCAACCGCGTCACCAGGGCGCCAGCCATGGTCTGCACCCAGAACCAGGGCAACGCCACCGTCGGCAAACCGATCCACAGCGCCACCGGCCACGAATCGTTGATGATGCCGTAACAAACGCAGAGCAGCAGATGGGCAAACAACACCCGCAGCAACAGCCGATCACTGCTGGCACGGAAACGGGTCAGACTGCTGCCGACCGAAGCAACCGCCACCGTCATTGCGGCACCCCGCACAGCACGCCGTCGATCGCCTGCAGTTGCCACAGCGCCACCATCAGCACCAGCAGCCAACTGCCCAACATCAGCACCTGCAGCGCCGGGCGACGGGCGAGCGCCCGCGACCGCGCAGCAAAATCAGCCACGTTCATCTGTTTCTCCCAATCCGGTTTGACCGACTCAGTACAAGCGTAGAAAAAAACGGCAAAACCATTACCGGGCCGTTTCGCTATCGCGAACAGCCGCTACCGGATCCGAATTGGCAGTGGGGAGTGATACGGAGAAAAGCAGCGCGCCGGTCACTCGCGACCGGTGCCGATGCGCCAGCGCCGCCAGGGACACACGCACAGATCGGCGTGCACTCAGCGCGGCGCGAGCCAGTCCTGCAATACGGCGGCGCGGTCGCCATCGAGCAGCGGCGCGCTACGCTGCAGGCTTATCGGATGCCGGCTCAGCTT
>DASUEK010000002.1:0-4005 GCA_036275115.1 Permianibacter sp.
CGCGACCGAGCACGGCGATTCGGTGGTATTCTTGCACGCCATCGAGGAAGGCCCGGCCAACCGCAGTTACGGCATTCATGTCGCACAACTGGCTGGTTTGCCGCTCGCCGTTGTCGCCCGCGCCCGCGCCCATCTGGGCCAACTCGAATCGGCCACGCCGGTCGCTGCGCACAACGCGGCTCACGCTGCCGCCCGCGAGCCAGCTTTATCGGAAACCAGACCAGCAATCGACCCGGCCCACGCCCTGCTCGATGCCCTGGATATTGACCGCATCAGTCCGCGCGACGCGCTGGACGTGCTATACCAACTGAAATCGCTTCGCAAATAACCGCCATTCGGGAGTCCATCATGGCCTTTGTTGTTGCCGACAACTGCGTCCTGTGCAAGCACACTGACTGCGTCGAAGTCTGCCCGGTCGACTGCTTCTATGAAGGCGAGAATTTCCTCGTCATCAACCCGGACGAGTGCATCGACTGCGGCCTGTGCGAACCGGAATGCCCGGTCAACGCCATCTTCGAAGAAAACGAACTGCCGGAAGATCAGAAGCAGTACATCCAGATCAATGCCGAGCTGTCGAAGAACTGGCCGAACATCAACAAGAAAAAAGACGCGCTGCCCGACGCCGAGAAGTGGGATGGCGTGCCGAACAAGCTGCAGTACCTCAAGCGTTAAGTCACACCAACCATCAGCCCACTTGCCGCTGATGCTGTGCTGGCGGCTCTGACAAGGAGCGCCAGCCATGGCGGCACGATCCCCCCTCTTGGCAGTGACAGCATTTGTTGTTGGCGTCGGTGTGCTGGCAGCCAGCGCGTCGGTCGCTTTGTTTTTTGCACCGACGTCGTTTGCGGCAGAAGTGTGCACCCGCGACAGCCAGTGCAATGATCGCAGCTTCTGCAATGGCGTCGAGCGCTGCCAGCCGGGCACCAGCGGCGCCGATGCCCGCGGCTGCGTTGCCGACCGTTCACCGGTATGCCGCGCCGGCCAATTCTGTAACGAAGAAACGGATCGCTGCGTTGCCGAAACGATCTGTCCGGATCGTGACGGTGACGGCGCCCGCGCGATGTACTGCGGCGGCGACGACTGCGATGACAATGACGCGAACCGGTATCCGGGCAATGTTGAGGTCTGGGACAAACACAATCACGACGAGGACTGTGACGATAACACCAGCGCGGTCAGCGCCGTCGGCAGTCCTCAGGCCGCGCAGATCTGCACCGGTCGCGACGTCATGGTGCTGAGCACACCACACCGCATCGCCAACTGCATGAGTGGCACCGTTTGCATCCCGCAGCCAAACGGCAGCGGCGTCTGTGGGGTTGCTCCGGCAGGCTATGTTGAACCGGCCAAGGTGGAGACTCCGCCGAGCCAGCAAACCGGCAAGCCGACACCGAATCTGGCAAAACCGCTGACCGACAAAGCCAAACTGAAAGTCAAAGACAAAAATTGAATGTGATTGCCCGCCCACGGCAGTCCAGCAACGCCAACCAAGACAAAAGACACGCAACAAGAACGTTTGGGGATGAGGTATGAACAAGAACGCTTTGCTTGCCACCGGCCTGCTGCTGTGCAGCGTCGCGCCAGTCCACGCCGATGAAGGCCAGTGGCAGCCGCACCAGCTGCTGGAACTGAAAAGCGAGCTGAAACGCATCGGCATCACCCTCCCGGCGGAAAAACTCAGCGATCTGACCAAGCATCCGATGAGCGCCATCGTGTCGACCGGTGGTTGCTCGGCGTCGTTCGTGTCGCCGAATGGTCTGATCGTCACCAATCACCACTGCGCTTACAGCGCCATCCAGCGCAACGCGACGGCGGAAAAGAATCTGCTCGCCAACGGTTTTCTTGCCAAGACCATGGCTGACGAATTGCCGGCCGGACCGAACGAGCGCATCTATGTGACGGATAAAGTCGAGAACGTTACCGACAAAATCCTGAACGGACTCGACACCGGCCTGACCGGCAAAGCCCGCCATGACGCCATTCAGATGCGCGTGAAGGCGCTGATTGCCGAATGCGAACAGGACCCGGCCTATCGCTGTTCGGTGCCGAGTTTTCACCGCGGTCTGGAGTACTACCGCATTCGTCAGCTGATGATTCGCGATGTCCGTCTGGTGTACGCGCCGGCTGAAATGATCGGCAATTACGGCGGTGATATCGACAACTTCGAATTTCCACGCCACACCGGCGACTTCTCGTTCCTGCGTGCCTATGTCGGAAAAGACGGCAAGCCAGCCGACCCGTCGCCGGACAATGTGCCGTTCAAGTCGAAAGATTTTCTGGTGGTTTCGGCAGAAGGGCTGAAGAACGGCGATCCGATTCTGCTCGCCGGCTATCCCGGCCGCACCAACCGCTACAAGCTGCCGAACGAAATCCGCTTTGCCCGCGACATCGACTACCCGGCGCGGGTACAGGAATTCCAAGCGGATCTCGATGTCATTGCAGCGGCCACCATCACCAATGCCGACTGGCCGGTGCGCTATGCCAGCACGGTCAAATCCATCAACAACCGGATGAAGAAACTGCAAGGCCTGCTCGACGGTTTTGCCCGCAAGGACATCGCGGCCATCAAGGACAAACAGGATCTCGCCTTCCGCGAGTGGCTCAGCAAACAAAAGGCGGCTGAAAGCAACCAGCAGATTCTGGCCGAACTCGATGAACTGATCGCCGCAGATCAGCTCATCACCCGGCACGAATTTGCCTTCGCCAAGGCCACGCACAGTGATTTGCTGAAAGCCGCAATGACGCTGTACCGGCTGGCACGGGAGAGCGAAAAAGCCAATGCCGATCGCGAGCCCGGTTTTCAGGAGCGCGATATCCCGTTCATTCGCGCCCGCCTGAGCCGGATGGAACAGTCGCTGGTGGCTCAAGTCGACTTCACCCGCTGGCAAGCGGCGCTGAAGCGCTATTACGTGCAGCCGGTGGAAGATCGCATTCCCGGTTTTGATCTGGAAATGCCCAATGGCAGCGATCTGGATCAACGGCTGACCGCGTTGTATCGCGGTACTGAACTCGCCGATACCAACAAGCGGTTGGCCTGGCTCGGCCAGCCGCCAGCCGCGTTTGAACAAAGCAAGGACGGCGTGATCCAGTTGGCGGTGGCGCTTTACCCGACCGCGATTGCCCTGGAGGCCCAGCGCAAGGAGGTGGATGGCGAATTCGATCGCATCATTCCGCGTTACATGCAAACCGTCATTGCCTGGAAGAAATCGCAAGGAAAACCGGTGTACCCGGATGCCAACTCAACGCTGCGTGTAACCTACGGCACCGTTGGCAGCTACTCGCCTGCGGATGGCATTGTCAAAGGCCCGTTCACCACGGTTGACGGCATACTCGCCAAACACCGCGGCGAAGATCCGTTCAACGCTCCGCTGGCCCTGCAGGAAGCCATCAAGGCCGGCCGCCATGGCATCTACCGCGATCCGATCCTGAACACCGTACCGGTCAATTTCCTCAGCAGCGCCGATACCACTGGCGGCAATTCCGGCT
This sequence comes from Permianibacter sp., assembly GCA_036275115.1. Taxonomy (GTDB): domain Bacteria; phylum Pseudomonadota; class Gammaproteobacteria; order Enterobacterales; family Permianibacteraceae; genus Permianibacter. The sequence continues at coordinate 3,484 of DASUEK010000002.1, forward strand.
CGGCGGTGATGAATGCCCGCGGCGAACTGATCGGCCTCAACTTCGATTCCACCTATGAATCCATCACCAAGGATTGGTATTTCGATCCGGCCATCACCCGCGCCATCCATGTCGATATCCGTTACATGCTCTGGGTGATGCAGGAAGTGGATCACGCCGATAACCTGCTGAAAGAAATGACCATCAAGTACCCGAAAAAGAAGTAACAGGCCGTCGTCAGACACAAATGAAAAAGGCGGACTTTGGTCCGCCTTTTTTTACCATTCCGCCGACCAGACGCACCGTTCGCGCTGAGCCTGTCGAAGTTCCCTCGCCAGCGCGTTCACCCAGGGCCCGTCGAAGGGAAACGCACGAGCGGCGAAGTCAAAACGGATGCCAACCTCACTGCCCCTTGCGCGACTGGGCAATATAAAACCGCGCCCGCTTGGCCTTGTCCATGCAGCCGGCATACGCTTCTACCGTCTGCTGCGTTTTTGCCAGCGACAGCAAGCCAACGGCTTTGCCATAACTGACGGTACCGGA
>DASUEK010000003.1:0-3204 GCA_036275115.1 Permianibacter sp.
GTCGTGCTGCGGCAAGGCCTTCATGGCGGTGCGTGCCACCGGCTTGCCCTGCCACTGACCAAGGAAATCGAGCTTCTTGATCAGCGCGTCCTTGTCGACCGCGCCGACCACGGAAACCGTCGTGATGCTCGGCACGTAGTACTCACGGTAGAAGGCTTTGACATCATCCAGCGTGATGGCATCGATGCTGGCCAGCGTGCCGTTGCCCGGCAAGCCGAGCGCATTGTCGGCGCCAAACAACAGACGCTGGAACGCTTCGCTGGCGACGTTGGCCGGCTGCTTCTTGCTGTGTTCGATGCCCTGCTTGGTCTGCGCTTTCAGGCGCTGGAAATCGCTTTCCAGAAAAGCCGGATTGAACAGCCGCTCAGCGGCGAGCTTCAGCGTTTCGTCGAGGTTCTTGCTCAGCGACTGCACGCTCAGGGTGGTGTAGCTGGTGCCGGCACCGACGCTGACGCTGCTGCCCAGCTTTTCCAGCGCGAGGCTGAATGCCTCGTTGCTGTAGTTCTTGCTGCTCTCGTTGAGCATGGCGGCGGTCAGGTTGGCGAGACCGAGCTTTTCTACCGGCACATCGCGGGCACCGATTTTGATATCGATGTTCAGTGCGACGGTCGGGGTCTCGTCGTAGGCTGCACCGTAAACTTTGATGCCATTGTCGAGCGTGGCGGTCCAGGTGGCCGGCAGTTGCACGGCTGGGTTGGCCTGCGCACCGGGCTTCTGGCTGCGATCAAAATTGTCGCTGGCGCGACGGTATTGCAGATCGCTTTCCTTCGTCTCGGCGTATTCCGGCAGCTTGCGCTCCGGCCGTTGCCAGTTGTCCGGTGTACCAAGCAGCGCGGTGGCGCCGTTCGGGATCACCCGCATGATGACGGCGGCTTTGCCTTTGACGTACTGGTTATACACCCGCATGACATCGTCCTTGCTGACCTTGGTGTAGGCTGCAATGTCCTGCTGGATGTAATTGGCGTTTCCGGTGAAAGTTTCGTAGAACGCGAGCTGGCTGACTTTGCCTTGAATGCTCTGCAGACCAAAAATCGCCTGCGATTCCAGCTTGGCTTTGGCCTTGAGCAAATCGTCATCGGCAACGCCGCGCTGTTCGAACTCTACCAGCGTGTCACGGACAATCTTTTCCAGATCGGCCATGGTCTTGCCTTGCAGCGCAGCCGGGTTGGGCAGTGCCATCATGGTGAAGGTGCAGGCAAGTTCCTGACAGCCGTGTTGGGCGTTGGTTTGCACGGCGATCTGATTCTTGACCAGATTTTTGTACAGCAGTGAAGTTTTGCCTTGGCCGATGATTTCCGCCAGCACGTCCAGCGCCGGTTCATCGGCATGACGCGCCGACACGGTCGGGTAGGCGATATAGAGCAGCGGCAAGTGCACGTTGTCCTGCAGCGAGATGTAGCGGTTCTCGCTCAGCATGGCCGGTTGCTTGGCAGCGTCTTCCACATCCGGGCCGCGCGGAATCGAACCAAAATACTGATTCACCCAGGCCAGCGTCTGTTCAACATTGACATCACCACCGATGGTCAGCACGGCATTGTTCGGGCCGTACCAGCGCAGGAAGAATTTTTTCAGATCGTTGACGTTGACCCGGTTCAGGTCCTCGATGTAACCGATCACCGGCCACGAGTATGGGTGGCCGGCCGGGTACATGGCTTCCGCGACGCGCTCGCCCAAACGGCCATACGGCGCGTTGTCGACGCGCTGGCCGCGTTCGTTCTTGACCGTTTCACGCTGCACTTCGAATTTTTGCTGGGTCACCGCATCGAGCAGAAAACCCATGCGATCCGCTTCCAGCCACAGCATGGTTTCGAGCTGGTTGGCCGGCACGGTCTGGAAATAATTGGTACGATCACTGTTGGTGGTGCCGTTCAGCGTGCCACCGGATTCGGACACGATCTTGAAATGCTGTTCATCACCAACATGTTCCGAACCCTGGAACATCATGTGTTCGAAAAAGTGTGCAAATCCCGATTTGCCGAGTTCTTCCCGGGCCGAGCCGACGTGGTAGGTGACATCGACATGCACCATCGGATCGGAGTGATCTTCCTGAATGATCACGGTGAGGCCATTGGCGAGCCGGTATTTTTCATACGGAATCACCAGCTCGTCGCCTTTACGGCTGATTTTTTCGACAAAGCTGACGCCTTCCGGCAGTTTGCGTTCCGGCAATGACGGCTGCGACGCGCAGGCCGCGAGCAGAATCGACAGCGCCAAGGCACTGGCAACGGGTTTGAACATCGGGTTCTCCTGGTTTTGACTCAAATGCCTTGCGGTCCGGCAGGGCGACAAAGCAAGCGGCTGGCGCCATACCTGCCAACCGACCGCGGAGGGTCCGTGATCGGGGCGGGGTGATCAAGCCTGAGGATGTAACAGCATCTGAATGGGTTGTAACAAAGACCGGCTACAAAACGCTACATAGGACGTTTGTCAGCGCAGCAGCACGGAAAGATCCGGGCCGTTGAGCGGTTCCAGCGCTTTCTTGTGCCGGAATTGCAGCGCCGGCTCGCTGCCGAGCAGGGTCAGCGTATCGCCATGGCGTTTCAGCGCACTGCCTTCGCGCAGCGCGATCACCGTTTTCGACGGATTGGCGGCGAGAAATTCCTGCAGCCGTTGCTCGCGGGTTTCGCCGTGGAAATTCGGCGGGACAAAATCGCTGTAATGCGGATTGATCTGGAACGGCAGCAGGTTCAGCGCCGCGAAACTGGCGGGTTGGACAATCGGCATGTCGTTGGTCGTGCAAATCGTTGGTGCCGCGATATTGGAGCCGGCGCTCCAACCGACATACGGCACGCCGGCGAGCACGCGCTCGCGGATCAGCTCAAGCAGCTGCCAATCGTAGAGCGTTTTCAGCAGATGAAAGGTGTTGCCACCGCCAACCGCAATCGCCTGCGCGTCGCGCACCGCCTGCTGGGCGTTGCTGGCCTGATGGATGCCGGTCACCCGCAGACCCACCGGATTCAGCGCCTCCCGGACCCGCTGCAGGTAGTCGTCCCAGTCGAGGGTGACGCCGGCAAACGGAATGAACAACAGTTCGTGGTCGCCGACATGCTCGGCGATCCACTCGCGGGAGTTTTCCAGATAACCGCTGTTATTGGCGCGGGACGAGGAAAGCAGCAGCAGATTCGGGGCGATCATTGGGTAGACTCTCGACCGAGAAATCTCGGCGCAAAGCAACGAGGTCGCCATGATACGAACCCTGACCCT
>DASUEK010000004.1:0-2276 GCA_036275115.1 Permianibacter sp.
GCAGCTCGAAGCCGAGCAAATGAACAAGCAAATCCCGGAATTCAAAACCGGTGATACCGTGATCGTCAACGTCAAGGTGAAGGAAGGCGACCGTGAGCGTCTGCAGGCCTTCGAAGGCGTTGTCATTGCCAAGCGCAACCGCGGTCTGAACAGCTCGTTCACCGTCCGTAAGATTTCTTACGGTGAAGGTGTTGAGCGTGTGTTCCAGACCTATTCGCCGCTGATTGGCAGCATCGAGCTGAAGCGCCGCGGTGACGTGCGCAAGGCCAAGCTGTACCACCTGCGCGAACTGTCGGGCAAGGCAGCACGTATCAAGGAAAAGCTGGATTAATCCTCGCTTTTTCAGCAATACCTTGTGGAAACGCAGCGGGCACCTTCGGGTGCCCGTTGTCGTTAGGGGGCAGTCGTTATGCGGTCGTTTTCGTGCGGTCCGCTTCGGTGTGGTCTGCGATCAGGGATTGATGGCTGACCGGCGTGCGGAACGCCTTCTGGTGCGGTCGCGCACAGACAGCGGTGCCGCGCTAAACTCATCCACTTGTGAAGCGCCTGGCCACTCCCATGATGCTGAACCGTATCCATCACGTTGCCATCATCTGCTCGGACTACGCCCGTTCCAAAACGTTTTACTGTGATGTGCTGGGCTTGCGCGTGCTGGCGGAACAGTACCGGGCCGAGCGCGATTCCTGGAAGCTCGATCTGGCGCTGCCGGATGGCAGCCAGCTGGAACTGTTTTCCTTTCCGAACCCGCCCGTGCGACCGTCGTATCCAGAAGCCTGCGGTCTGCGTCATCTGGCGTTCGAAGTCGGAGATGTCGATGCCTGCAAGCGTGCGCTGGAGGCGCATGGCATCGCGGTCGAACCGATCCGGCTCGATGCGTATACCGGCCGTCGCTTTGTCTTTTTCGCCGATCCGGATGGCTTGCCGCTCGAGCTTTATGAGCGTGACGCGGACCACACCGCCTCGTGATGGTCACTGTCGGACCGACGCGACCTTTTCAATAGCAAACCGCTGGCACTATGCCCGTTGTTTTGCCGGCCTGGCAGCCGCTGTGATACAACCCCGGCCATGGAACACTTTCACGTACAAGCGCCATTCGGCCCGCTCACCGTTGTCTGCGCAGCGGATGCCGTGCATGCCATTCATTTTTTGCCGGCGGTTACGGCGGCTGCACCGGAATCGAGGTTTGCCAAGCAAGTTGCGGAGGAGCTGGCGCAGTATTTCGCCGATCCCAAATTTGTTTTCACCGTGCCGGTGCAATTGACCGGCACGGCATTCCAGTGCCGGCTGTGGCAAGCCCTGCGCGCCATTCCCGCTGGTGAAGTGCGTTGCTATGGCGAATTGTCGGCGCAGCTTGCCAGCAGCGCCCGTGCGGTGGGCGGTGCCTGCCGACGCAACCCAGTGCCGATCATCGTGCCCTGCCATCGGGTGGTCGCCGCGACCGGCGTCGGTGGGTTTGCTGGCGCGGTGAGCGGGCCGCTGCTGTCGATCAAACATTGGTTGCTGCGCCATGAAGGCATCTGCGACCAGACCACTGATTCCGTTGATACCCCATATGGCCGCACAGGCGATCTCTTTGCCATTGCCGGAGTGATGCCCTGATGGGCGCACCACGCAGCAGCAAGTTGCCGGCCGCGCGCGGCCGCGAACTGGTGCACGCCATCAGCGATGCCGATGCGCCGTGGGTGGAGCGCTTTCTGCAACAGCTTTGGCTACAGGAAGGCTTGGCGAATGCGACCCAGCAGGCCTACCGGCGCGATCTCGCCTTTTTGTCGAGCTGGCTCGAACGTCGACAATCGTCCCTGCTGCAATGTGATCGCGCCAGCCTGCACGCGATGCTGGAGGCGCGCGTGCAGCAGGGCTATCACCATCGCTCGAACGCCCGCTTGTTGTCGTCGTTGCGGCGTTTTTTCCGGCAGGCCCGCGAGCTTGGCTGGCGCAGCGATGATCCGACCGCGCTGCTGGAAAGCCCGCGCGCGCCGCGCGCCTTGCCCAACAGCCTCAGTGAAACCGATGTCGAGCAGCTGCTGGCCGCCGCCAGCGGTGGCGATGCGGTGAGCTTGCGTGACCGGGCCATGCTGGAGCTGATGTATGCGAGCGGTTTGCGGGTCAGCGAACTGGTTGGCTTGCCGCTGGGTCAGCTCAGCCTGCGCCAAGGCGTGCTGCGGGTGATCGGCAAGGGCAACAAGGAGCGACTGGTGCCAATGGGCGAGGAAGCGATTGCGTGGTTGACGCGCTATCTCGAACAGGCCCGGCCGGATCTGCTGGAGGGGCAGCCA
>DASUEK010000005.1:0-6296 GCA_036275115.1 Permianibacter sp.
AGCACATGCTGCTCGCCGGATTGCGCCTGCGCGATATCGGCGACCGCGACATCGCGATACGAGGCCCGCTCGCTGACCACATCCTGGGTCAGCACCAGCGGGATTTGCAGTCCCAGAAACAGCAGTGCCAACACCAGCAATTTGATAAAGAGTTTGCGTTGCATGACTCACCTCTCGAAAACGTCGGCGCCAGTGTCGCGGGCGTCGGTGAGAAGCGAATGAGCGTTGTGTGAGGATTCGGTGAGGATGGGCTGGGAGTGCTGATTTTTCGGTGGCGTCGGTCAGTTCCAACGCCAATCAGATCGTTGGGCGTGGAAACCGCAGCTTCATGCAAACGCCCGCCGCCTGGTTTTCGGCCTGCAGGCTGCCGCCGTGCAAGGTCATCACCTCGCGGACAAAGCTGAGTCCGAGGCCGCTGCCTTTGCTGCCGTCCGGGCGCGGGAGCGCGTAAAAGCGCTCGCCAAGCCGCGCCAACGCGTACGCGGGAATGGCCGGCCCTGCATTGCAGAGCCGGAAGACCCGCTGGCTATCCGTGTCGTCGCAATCGACCGTCAAGGTACTGCCGCCCGGCGCAAAGGCAACGGCGTTGTCAAACAGGTTTTGCAAGGCTTGCTGAAGCAGGAAGCGCTCGCCCTGCACCCGCACGTCGCTGCCAATGCGGTTGTCGACGCTGAGCTGCTTGCTGGCGAGTGCGGCGCTCAGCCGCTGACCAACAGCCGTGACGAGATCCGCCAGCACAATGTTCTCCGGCTGCTCCAGTTGCCGGCGCTGTTCGAGTTTGGCGAGCTCCAGCAAGCGTTGAATCAGATCGTGTAGACGCTCGCTTTGCTGCTGGATATTGGCCAGAAACTGCTGACGCCGATCGGTCGGCATGGCCGGGTCGCCCAGCAACTCGGTTGCCGCGATGATGGCCGCGAGCGGACTTTTCAGTTCATGGGTCAGCGCCAGCACGTATTGTTCAACGTAGGCTTTGCCTTCCAGCCGCTGCCGCATGGTCTCCATCGCGTCGGTCAGTTTTTCGAGTTCCGTGCCGCGGGCAAACTGCGGCGGCTGCACGGCGCGGTTGTCGCTGACGGCGAGCGCATACTGACTGACTTTGCGCAGGCTGCTGATCAGCCAGAAGGTAAACCCGATGCCAATAAGAAGCGAAAAGCCGACCAGCGCGATGCCGTAACGCCAGAGCTGCGTGCGCGCCGCATCGATATACGGCTGGGTGCTGTCATTCGGCAGCGCCACGGTCAATACGCCGAGCAGGCGCTCGCCATCACGAATCGGCGCCGCGACAAACATGGTGGTGGAGTTCTCGTTGGCCGGGTCGCGCCGGCTGGAGCGAACGCCGTATTCACCGCGCAAGGTCAGGTAAACGTCGTTCCAGCGCGAATAGTCTTTGCCGACATCCTGTCCGCTGCTGTCGAACCGGACGACGCCTTGCGCATCGGTGATGTAAACGCGCAGATTCAGCCGGGTTTTCTGCTCCCGCCAGATTGTCGCGTGCAATTGCACCTCGCTGATTTGCCGCAGCTGCTGCGCGAGCTCGCTGTTGCCAATGTCGCCACCGCGCATGGCCGGCTGCGCGACCAGCGCCAAGGTTTGCGCGAGTTCGACCAGCGCTTCCTCACTGACCTGGCGCACCACCGGTTTGAGCTCATCGAGCACCAGTTTCAGGCTAAGCCAGGCGGTCAGCCCGACAATCAGAAAATAGCCAAGGAACAACCGCAAACCGAGTTTCATTGCGAAGGCTCCGTTTCAATCCAGCCGCTTCAGGCTGTAACCGAGCCCGCGATGGGTGCTGATGGGATCGCAGTTGGCATCGATGCTGCGCAGCTTGGCGCGCAGCTGTTTGATCAAGGTATCGATGCTGCGATCGCCGCTGTCTTCGGCGTTCGGTCCCAGCGCATCAAGCAGCTGATCGCGGCTGAATACCCGCTCGGGTTGTGCCAGCAAGGTTGCCAGCAAACGATATTCCGATTTGGTCAACGTCAACAGCTTGCCCCGGAACAGGACACGGGCCTGTTCCAGGTGATGAACGAATGCGGGTGATTTGTTTAACGTTTGGGCGTTGGCAATTGCCGCTTCGCCGCCGTGGTGACGGCGCAGAATTACTTGCACACGCAATACCAGTTCGCGTGGTGAAAACGGTTTGCCGAGGTAATCGTCAGCGCCCAGCTCCAGCCCGACAATGCGGTCAAAAGCGTCGTTGCGAGCGGTCAGAAACAGCACCGGCGTTGGTTGCTGTTGCCGCAGTGTCTGGCACAGGCTGAAACCGGTCTGATCCGGCAGGCCAACGTCCAGAATGAACAAGTTGAACTGCATCGTTGCCGCAGCGGCCAGCGCATCGTGCCCGGTCTGGCAGTGCTGAACACGATAACCCGCCTGCTCCAGCGCATAGATTATCGTTGCCGCAATGGCAGGCTCATCTTCGACCAGCAGTATGGTTTCCAACATGGCGTGGGCAGCGTCCGGGCATTTGCCGCAGCATAACAACGCATTGCCGGAACAACCATAACGGGTATCGGGGAAGAGGTGGGCCCTACAGGGCGAGCCGGAGAAGAAAACGCAAACGGTTTGGCGTTTTCCCGGCGCAGCGCCCGTGCGTCTCGCACGGGCCGGAATAGTCCGTAGAGGCTCGCCATGAGCGTAGCGAAATGGTGGGCCCTACAGGACTTGAACCTGTGACCCAGCGATTATGAGTCGCTTGCTCTAACCAACTGAGCTAAGGGCCCGAAAGCAGATTGTGCGGTGAACGCTGAAACACTGAGCGGGACAGCGGTGCGCAGGGTAATCAGGAAAAGGGACGCTGGCAAGCGTCCCTTTTCTTTGACTGCAATGCGCGGCGCCAGACTCGGCGCGAGCGCTGCCGCGATGACTTATTGCTCGTCGAGGAAGCTGCGCAGGCGTTCCGAACGCGACGGGTGACGCAGTTTGCGCAGGGCTTTCGCTTCGATCTGACGGATCCGCTCGCGGGTGACGTCGAACTGCTTGCCGACTTCTTCCAGTGTGTGGTCGGTCGGCATGTCGATGCCGAAACGCATGCGCAGCACTTTTGCTTCGCGCGCGGTCAGGCCGCCGAGCACTTCACGGGTGGCTTCGCGCAGAGACTCTGCCATCGCGACATCGACCGGTGATTCGGTGGCGGTGTCCTCGATGAAGTCACCCAAATGCGAATCTTCGTCGTCACCGATCGGGGTTTCCATCGAGATCGGTTCTTTGGCGATTTTCAGCACCTTGCGGATCTTGTCTTCCGGCATCTGCATGCGCTGGGCAAGTTCATCCGGGGTCGGCTCGCGGCCCATCTCCTGCAGCATCTGCCGCGAAATACGATTCAGCTTGTTGATGGTTTCGATCATGTGCACCGGGATACGGATGGTGCGGGCCTGATCGGCGATCGAGCGGGTGATGGCCTGACGGATCCACCAGGTCGCATAGGTCGAAAACTTGTAACCACGGCGGTATTCGAACTTGTCGACCGCTTTCATCAGACCGATGTTGCCTTCCTGGATCAGGTCGAGGAATTGCAGACCGCGGTTGGTGTATTTCTTGGCGATCGAGATCACCAGACGCAGGTTGGCCTCGACCATTTCCTTCTTGGCGCGGCGGGCTTTCGCTTCACCGATCGACATCCGGCGGTTCAGTTCCTTGATGTCGAGCACCGACAGATGGGTCTCTTCTTCGATCTGGGCCAGTTTTTTCTGCGCGCGCAGAATGTCTTCGGCGTGGCTTTCCAGCTTGTCGCGGAAATCGCTCTTCGCTTTCAGGTGCTGATCCAGCCACTTCAGATTGGTTTCGTTGGTCGGGAAGCTGGCGATAAACGCTTTGCGCGGCATGCCGGCCTTGTCGCAGCACAGGCGCATGATCAGGCGCTCTTGCGTGCGAACGTGGTCCATCAGCTTGCGGGTTTTGTGCACCAGCCGGTCGAACTGTTTCGGCACCAGCTTGAGCTGCATGAACAGATCGCCAAGCTCGGTCATCGCCGCCTTGGTGGTCTTGTGGTTCTTGCCGTATTTCTTCAGTGCGGCCAGCGCTTTTTCGTGCTGCTCGCGCAGCGCGACGAAACGGGCTTTGGCTTCTTCCGGATCCGGGCCGGTATCGACTTCTTCTTCGTCGCCGGCCGCTTCATCGTCTTCATCGGCCAGTTCTTCTTCGGCGAGTTCCGAGCCGACGTGCGAAGCCGCTTGCGGCATTTCGTCGTTCAGCGCATTCGGGTCGATGAAGCCGGTCAGGATGTCGGCGAGACGGATTTCACCAGCGAGGTAGCGATCAAATTCATCGAGCAGGTAAGCGGTGGTGCCCGGGTATTCGGTGATCGCGGTCAGGACTTCGCGCAGACCTTCTTCGATCCGCTTGGCGATTTCGATTTCGCCTTCACGGGTCAGCAGTTCCACAGTGCCCATTTCGCGCATGTACATGCGGACCGGGTCAGTGGTGCGACCGACTTCGACGTCGAGGCTGGCGAGTGCGGCAGCGGCTTCTTCGGCGACGTCTTCGTCGGCGACCGGCGCGGCGTCACTCATGATCAACTGGTCGGCATCCGGCGCTACTTCAAAGACCTGGATACCCATGTCGTTGATGATGCGGATGATCTCGTCGATCTGTTCCGGATCGATGATGTCCGGTGGCAGGAAGTCGTTGACTTCGGCGTAGGTGAGGTAGCCCTGCTCCTTACCTTTCGCAATCAACAGCTTCAACTGTGACTGCTGGGTATTGTCCGCATCAAAATTGTCAGTGGATGCCATGCCGTACGACCTGCAGAGTAGAGAAAACAAAGGGACACGCATTCCGCCCCGATGCCGCTAGCGTTGGCTCGGGGTGGGGGTCACGGGTTCCGGGAAAAGCCGGCAATTATACAGGGTAGACCGTCATTCGGGGTCGGTTTGTTCACAAAGAGAACAATGCCGGCACGGTGGTACCTCGACGGTCCGGCCGTCTGGTCGGTGCCGAGACTTTCAGGTGGGGGTGCCGGTGCCTGGATCAAGCCCGCTCAAGTCTTGCCGGCGCGCAGGCTGGCCATGAATTTGGCCCGTTCTTCGGCCGTGGCGAGGCCGGAACGGACCCGCGCTTCGAGGTGACCGGGGTCGGCTGCCTGTTGGGCGGCTTCGATGCGCAGTTTGGTGAGGGCATCGGCAAATTCGCGCGGCCGGTTGGCCTCGAACTGCTCCATCAGTTTCGGATCGTCGGCGGCACCTTCCGGCGCCCAGCCGGCCAGCTGGCGCAGGGTCTCTTCGTGCGGATGGTCGGCGAACAGGCCGAGCAGCACGCCGGTGCTGACCCCGGGCTGTTCGCGCAGGGTGCGTGCCATGGTCACCAGCAGGTCGCCACCCTTGAGTACGGCGAGTTCGCGCTCGGCGGCGACCGGCAACTCGTCAATCAGCGTCGGCTGTTGCAGCAACAGCGCCAGCACGGTGCGCATCGGCGTCATCGTCAGCGGCTTCGTGCGTACCGGCGCCTTCATCGGCTTGTTGGCGCGTGGTGTCGCATTGGAGACTGCCGGTGCGGCTACCTGCAGACCGATGCGCTGGTTCAGTTCCTGCTCCAGCAGTTGCTTGAACACCGGGTCGGTGGCCCTGGCGATCAAGGGCTTGGCGAGCGAGGCGAGCCGGGCTTTGCCATCCAGACTGGTGATATCGGTCTGGCGGCTGAGCTCCTCGAACAGGTAGGCCGACAGCGGCAGTGACTGCTCACTCATCCGCTTCTTGAATGCTTCTGGCCCTTCCTTGCGAACCATCGAATCCGGATCTTCGGTTTCCGGCAGGAACAGGAAGCGCACCTGCCGGCCTTCCCGTTGCAGGCTGATGGCATGACCCAGCGCGCGCCAGGCGGCGCCGCGACCGGCGTTGTCGCCATCGAAGCAGCAGATCACTTCCGGGCAGTAGCGGAACAGGGTTTCGAAATGGGCGGCGGTGGCGGCGGTGCCGAGCGAGGCGACCGCATTCGGGATGCCGAACTGGGCCAGCGCGACCACATCCATATAACCCTCGACCAGCAGCATCCGGCTTTGGCTGTCTTTGTGCTGCTTGGCTTCATAAAGGCCATACAGCTCGCTGCCTTTGTGGAAGACCGGCGTTTCCGGCGAGTTCAGGTATTTCGGTTCGCCCTTGTCGAGCACCCGGCCGCCAAAACCGATGACCCGGCCGCGGGCATCCCGAATGGGGAACATCACCCGCTCGCGGAAACGGTCGTAGTGGCTTCGGTCGGACGAAGCGGCGCCGTCTTTCGGGATCAGCATGCCGGCCTGTTCCAGCAGCTCGCGCTGCCGTGGGCCGGTGCCAACGGCTTTCAGCAGGCCGTCCCAGCCGGCT
>DASUEK010000006.1:0-9327 GCA_036275115.1 Permianibacter sp.
CAGGGCGGTACATGACAAAAGTCGGTCTAAAGAATCGATAACGGTCGAAAGCAACGCTTCGTCGTGCTTGTTGAATAAAGCAGATAGTCGGCTCAGCATGTTAGTTCCAACATTTATTTAGAAGACGCACTTACGATTGAGATAACTTTCTAATATCGAAGAGTTAGCCCTGCTTTTGAACCATTCGAGGCCTAGCTCTGACATACGCGGCAAATAGAGAGTCATGAAAACGGTAGTACCGATCACGGAGCTTCTCGATTTCATTGCCATATTCCTCAGACGCAAGATGACCAACATACTGACTGGCATTGTCCACGCCCTGATCTAGGGCCAGCCTGTATGCATTTGTAGTCCATATCTCACCATCAGCAGCCTGTGTCTCAGCAAGCGCTTTGAGGACTATCTCTCGCTGCTCAGATGACGCTACAGCTTTCTTGTAACGTCCCTCCAAAACAGGATCAGCGCCACGCTCAGCAATTGACTGCACAGTTGCATCAATATCCTGCGGCTCTATAACAAATTTGTTTGTTTGGAAGGCAAGCCGAAATGCATACTTTCCGACAAGGTGGACCATATAAGGATGGCCTTGGGCTAGCGTAGCCAGACGCTCGGACGCAGAAGGACTAAATTTTATGTAGCCGCCTACAGAACTCTCAGCAATACTCATGATCTCCTTGAGCTCACTAACACTCATTGGGGGCAAGGCGATTATAGATCCAGCAAAAAGCCGGTCGGATGACTGATGTTCCTTCATCAGATGCTGGATGTCTTGAGCTACACCAACCAAGCAGAACTTCACCTTCGGAACATTAGTTGAAAGAGCCTTTAGAAAGGACGCAAATCCGGAAGGGTCTGCAATCTGATCGAACTCATCAACAACTATAAGAATTCCGTCAGCAGCAATTTTCTGATCAATAATTGCAGCGACCGCATTGGTAAAAACTGTGTCAATAGAATGTGACACTATGGCTGGCTCGGTTGATGTTTCCGCCATCCTTTCACCACTCAGCCCTACTTCAGCCCCGAAAAAGTTAACAGCAAATTTCGGACTATAGCCTCTGACGATTTTTGAGGCTTTTGGAATGTCATATACCCAATCCCCCAAGCATCCCGTAGACGTCAGCAATCTTTCGAGTAGTTCAGTTATGCTCTGCGTAGCATTCCCGCACGCAAAATAAATCGAAAGAAAGTCGAGTTTTCGGTCATGCGGCAGATGGAGCTTTTCTAGAAGATCATTGCTACCAGTGGCCATATTCGCCACTTGGCGGGAAAGAGAGGTCTTCCCTATCCCTCGATTTCCCACTATCGCCATGTGGGAACCCTCGGCGATTAATCCGTAATAGGCGTCGCTTACAGCGCCCTTCCGGCCAGCAAAACGAGTGGCGCTGCTAATTTCCTTTGCCGGCTGAAACGCGTTCTCAACTTCGGTTATGGTGGGCTTCGTCATTTTCGTATTCCAAAATGGTTGCAGTGTTCGAAGTGCGAGCAGAGCTAGCAATTGTTTGCCGTGCGATTCAGCATTAAGAACCGGTGGATAGCCAAATTCTTTCGGGATTCCCGTTTTCTGGCAAGCGGATTCCGCTTTTTACATGCGGCTGCTTTACGGCAACGCCGGATCGCGATTGTCGACTTGTAGGCCTCCGCTTTAGCCGTATGTTAGTCGCTGCGGCCAAACCACCTGATGACTCACCCACGTGATCTAGACTTTCCCTCCCAGCCCCAGCGGTTGCCGACAACCCGCCCGGCGCTCACAATGCCAGCCTTTGCTGCATGAGTGAATGGTTGTCCGGTTGATGGCGGTGTCGTTTCTTGCTCATTTGCGTGCGCCGCGCCGTGGCCGTGACCGGCTGGCGGTGGGGCTGCTGGCGCTGGCGAGTCTGGCTTGCCTGCTGGGCTGGCTGAACAGCTCACTGGCTTTGCTGGCCGGCATTGCGCTGGCGCTGGGGCTGGGTAACCCGGTGGCGAGTTACAGCTCGCAGGCGGCCGGCACGGTGCTGAAAACGGCGGTGGTCGGGCTTGGCTTTGGGTTGCCGCTGGCGACAGTGCTGGCGACGGCGCGCGACAGCCTGTTGATCACCATTGCCACCATTGGCCTTGCATTGGTTGCCGGTTACGCGCTGGCGAGGCTGCTGCGGGTGGAGCGCGTGCTGGGCCAGCTGCTGACGGCGGGCACCGCCATTTGCGGTGGCAGCGCGATTGCGGCACTGGCGCCGGTGCTTCGCGCCAAGAGCGAGAGCATCACCCTCGCCGTGGCGGTGGTGTTTTTGCTGAATGCGGTGGCGCTGTGGTTGTTTCCGCTGCTCGGCCACAGCCTGCAGCTGACGCAGGAGCAATTTGGTTTGTGGGCGGCGCTCGCCATTCACGACACCAGCTCGGTGGTCGGTGCGGCGGCGAGTTACGGCGACGAAGCGCTGGCGGTTGCCACCACCGGCAAACTGGCCCGAGCGATCTGGATTGTGCCGCTGGTGATTGGCTTTGGCATCGTCAACCGGCAGCGCGACGGCAAGGCCGCCTTCCCTGTTTTTATTTCCCTGTTTTTGATCGCGAGCTTACTGCGCACCGTATTCCCGGCGCTGGCAAATTGGGCCGAGCCCATCAACACGGCGGCGCGGGCGCTGTTTGCGCTGTCGCTGCTGTGGCTCGGCGCCGGCTTGAGCCGCGCGACGCTGCGAGCGATCTCGTTCCGGCCGTTATTGTTTGCGGTGTTGCTGTGGCTGCTGCTGGCCGGATTCTCCCTGTTTGCCATTGAGGTGATGACATGAGCTTGCCTGCTGCTCGATTGCATACAGAACGCCTGCATGCCGATCTCCTGCACTACACGCTGCAACGGGAAGCGCTGCTGCGCAAAGACGAAGCGGCGCAAGCTGAACTGCGCTCCCGTGCCGACGCGCGAGTGTTGGCTATGTACGGCGATGCCTTGTCGCTGCTCGGCGCGAGCCCGTATCAACCGATGGCGGCGCTGTCAGACAGTCAGCGCGAGCATGCGGTGTTTCTGGGTTTGTACGACGGCATCCCGACCTTTGCCGTGCGGTTGGATGAACCGGACAGCGCCGGCTTCAGCACCAGCGATTTTGGCGATCTGCGCCAGCACGCAGCGAGCTTGTCCAGCACAGATCTTTTAATCGCCTGCCAGGCCAAGGCCTTGCTGCACTGGCACCGCGAGCACGGCTTTTGCGCCGGCTGCGGCGCGCCGACGGTGATGCAGGAGGCCGGCCACAGCCGCCATTGCGAACGCTGCGATCGCAACCATTTTCCGCGCACCGATCCGGCCATCATCGTGGCGATAAGGCATGGCGACAAACTGCTGTTTGGTCGGCAGGCGAGCTGGCCTGCTGGTCGCTACGGCATGATCGCCGGCTTTGTCGAACCGGGCGAAAGCCTGGAGCAAGCGGTGGCGCGTGAGGTGATGGAAGAAACCGGCCTGCGCATCACCGACGTGCCGCAGTACGCGTTTTCGCAGCCGTGGCCGTATCCGGCCTCACTGATGGTGGCTTACTTTGCTGACAGCGAAGCCGATGTGCTGGAGCTGAAAGATCGCGAGCTGGAACACGCGCAATGGTTGAGCCGCGATGAATTGATTGCCGCAATAAAAAAAGGCGAGATGAAATTGCCAACCCGGGCTTCGGTTGCTTATGCGCTGGTGAAAGTCTGGTTTGAACAAGATGGTCGCTCGCTGACGAACGAGCTGGGTTATTGAGCCGCTACGGTCACAACCACACAGCAAACACGCGCAGCAAATGGCGGCGACGCTACGCGGCATTGCCCGCCATTCGCCCCATATCGATTACGTGGCCAGCTCTGGGCGTGTCGAAGGATGAATGGCGGCTGTAGCGCAGATCGCTATTCGTGGTTCGTGTTCCGTGCTCCGTGGTTCGACAGGCTCACCACGAACGCTCTGAGCAGATTTAAGGCGCGTGATCAGCGATACCGGCGCAGAATCGCATCAAGGCTGTCGTCGGCACGCATGCTGTCGATGGCAAGGTTCACCGCCTGCAGTGATTGCGCCGGACTCACCGCACACCGCACCTCAACCGGATCGAATACCAGCGGCGTGCTGATTGGCATGGGAGCGCCCGGTGTGCGCTGCGCCCAATCGCGCAAATGCCAATCCAGACTGAGTGAATTCATGACCAGGTAGTTGAGCCGGCCGGCCATGAATTTGCGAAAGCCCTGCCGCTCGCTGCCGGCATCGTCACGGCGCACGCGGCCATCGCGAAAATACGGTTCCAGCGCCGGGTAGAAATAACCGAGGGTGGTGCCGAGCGCTTGCCCACGCAGCTCATCAAAGGTGTTGATGGCAGGCGCACTCGCCTGCCGAATGATGCGGTTATGGATGGTGAACAGCGGCGCCGACCATTGCACTTTGCCGGCGAGCGACCCGAACCATTCCGGCGTTTGGTAGCAATGCAGATCGGTTTCGCCCTCGAGCATGGCGAGCGCAATGCGTTTGCGCGCCAGCAACACGGTTTGCAGTGGCCGTTGCAGTCGCTTGGCGAGTTCTTGGTGCAGTTCCGGCAGCAGCCCGCCCTGCACGTGCTTGCCGACCTGGCCGGGCTGCCATTCGATCAGCGGGCTGTCGAGCGCCTCGCTGAGGCCGGCGCGCAGCGGCGCTGCCGCGGCGGCTGGCACCTCGGCTGCGGTCGTACCCCATATGAAGCTCGAAAGGCCGCATAGCGCGAGCCACCGCATCCGTCTGCGCATCGGTCTGTCCTTGAATGAGCGCGTGCCGGGGAAAAGCATAGCCGGAAAAGCCAAACGCCGTGCAAGCACGGCGTTTGGTCAGACGGGCAAATGGATAACGCTGCCGTCGGTAACGGGACGGGTTATTTCTCGCAGGGCTTTTCAGACACCTGCCAGACCACCGGCTCCCAAAACTCGTTGCGATCGAACGGCTTCAGATGATTGAACCGGGCACCGATGCGATAAACCTTGTTGGCTTCCACTTCCAGCGTGAGGATCTTGCCGTAACCGCGATGCCGCGCCGGCACCTTCAGCTCCGGTGCATCGATGAATTCGTAAATGCGCAGCTCGTGCTTGCCGGGGCTCAGGCGGTGTTCCGGCGTTTCGAGCAGCACGTTGTTGCTGTCGATGGCACCGATCCGCGCCTCATAAACATGCTTGGTCACAGGCCCGTCAAAGAACGTGGACACCCGGCCACAGCTATCGGCAATTGCCACACCCGGCAGCACCAGCGCTGCCATCACCACCGCTCTCAACACCGTACACCTCGACACTGTTTCGGACTGCTTGGTAGCCACTCTGACCACGGCCCGGCCAAAACAGTTCCGGCGCCTCGCGGCGCCGGAACGGTCAAACTTTACTCTTCTTCGCTGTCGTCGAACTCGTAGTCGTCGTATTCCGACAAGGCCCGCGACAGCTCACGCTTCTCGCGCAACATCTCAATCTGGCGCCAGCGCGGCGGATGCTTGGCCGCATCGGCACTGTTGTTGACGTTGACGTGAATGGTCTCGTTCGACTCCACTTCAACAAAGTCTTCGTCCAGACCTTCAATACCCGCCATACTGCCCACCTCAACCAAATTGGTGAAAAATTCGGCCGAGCTATATACGGACTGCTCACCGCTTTGTCAACTGAACTGTTTATGACCCTGCCTTCGGACCTGAACCAGCGTCTTATCGCCGTCATCGCCGCCATCCCGGCCGGAGACTGGTGCAGCTACGGCGAAGTCGCGCGGCGCGCGGGTTTGCCGGGTTATCACCGGCAAGTGGCACAGCTGTTGGCGAGCCAAGCGGCAGGTGGAAAATTACCGTGGCATCGGGTGCTGCGCGCCGACGGCCGACCGGGCCTGCCAGAGGGCTCCAACGGCTACCGGGAGCAGCTGCAGCGGCTGCGGGCGGAGGGCGTCCGTATTGAAAACGGCCGCGCAAGGCGGCCGTTGTCGGAGCCGGGTTGAGGGCTACGAGTCCTGCGTGGGCTCAATGCCGGGTCGGCGCCACCAGTAACGCATCCATCGCCCGCAGCAGGGTGATCAGCTCCCGCCGGGTCGCCAGGTTGTCGCGGAAGCAGACCTCGGCGTAGTTGGCGAGGCCGGCGCCGCGCGGCAGTTCCTGACCGGCATCCAGCAGCGCCTGCATGCGCGGCAGGAACACGAACTGCAGCCACTGCTCGATGCTCAGGGTATCGACACAGAACGGCAGCGTGCTGGCGAAATGCTCAACCGGCGGCGGCATGCTGGCCCAGCATTCCAGCCGCATCAGTTCTTTCTGGATGGCACCCAACAGGCGGCTGCATTCCTGCAGCTGGACATCACGGTTCATCAACACTCCCCGCGGCGCGCGTCAGCGGCCATGGCATTTCTTGAATTTGTTGCCGGAACCGCACGGGCAGGGATCGTTGCGGCCGACCTCGCGCAGCGGGTTGCGCACCGGCGCCTGAACGTGGTGATGGTGGTGATCATGGTCGTGATCGCAGTCCGGACCGTGGACATGTTCGTGGTCATGGTCGTGATCGTGATTGCAATCCGGGCCATGAACATGGCCGTGGGCATGCGCGTGCATGAAAACTCCTGAACGTAAGGCGAGAAACCGGCCGCTATTGTCCCGCCCTCCTCCCTTGCTCCGCAAGTCAGCACGTCGGCATGACAAATGTCATACCGGCCGGGTGACGTCTGGCACTGCCGCGCGGTTTCACATCTGACGACACTGGCGCCATCGACAACCCCATGCGGTCCGACACCGGACCCGCGCCACGGCAGGAGCCCTGAAGATGGACATGCACACCGTAACGCCTTCCCCGACCCGCAGCCTGGACGTCCAGCGCGAGGAGTTTCGTCGTCGCCGCTTTCTGGCGATGCCACTTGCCGGCACGCTGATCTGGGCCGCCATCGGCATTGGCTCGCTGTTCGTCGGGCCGTTTGGCAAGAACATGCTGATTTACATCGGCACCGGCTGCATCGTCTATCTCGGCATGTTTCTGTCGACGCTGACCGGCGAAAACATGATGGCCAAGAACAAACCGAAAAACGTGTTTGACACCCTGTTTCTGCTCGGCGCCCTGATGGCGATTCTGGTGTATGCGATCGCCATTCCGTTTGCGTTGGTCGAGCCGACTTCGCTGCCGATGACAGTCGGCATTTTGACCGGCCTGATGTGGATCCCGTTTGGCTGGATCATCCAGCACTGGATTGGTCTGGCGCACACACTGGCACGCACCGTTTTGCTCGTCGTTGCCTGGTATCTGTTCCCGGCCGAACGCTATGTGCTGATCCCGGCGCTGATCGTCGTGGTGTATTTGATCACCATCGTCATTCTGGAACGCAACTGGCGCGCATTGCGGGCTGTGTGATGAGCGCAGCGCGCTAAGGACGAAAACATGTTGCAACTGGATCAGGTCAGCAAAACCTACGGCGATCAGCTCGCCGTGGATGCCCTCAGCCTGCACACCCGGCCCGGCGAAATTCTCGGTCTGCTCGGCCCGAACGGCGCCGGCAAGAGCACCACCTGTGCCCTCATCACCGGTCTGCTCGCGCCGGATCGCGGTCAGGTCCGTGTCGATGGCTGCGATCCGCGCTCGCCGCGCATTCGTCAGCGCATCGGTCTCGCACCGCAGAAACTGGCGCTGTACGAACGGCTCAGCGCATACCGCAATCTGCAGTTCTTTGCCTCGTTGTACGGACTGCGCGGCAGCAAGGCGCACGAGGCCATCGGCAGCGCGCTTGCACAGGTCGGGCTGGCCGATCGCGCCGACGATACGGTGGCGACGTTTTCCGGCGGCATGCTGCGCCGATTGAATCTGGCCTGCGCGCTGGTGCACAACCCGGATCTGATTTTGCTGGATGAACCAACCGCCGGCGTTGATCCGCAATCGCGCAACCGCTTGTTTGAAAGCGTGCTGGCGTTGAAAGCCGCAGGCAAAACCGTGATTTACACCACCCATTACATGGAAGAAGCCGAGCGACTGTGTGACCGGGTGGCGATCATCGATCACGGCCGCTTGCTCGCCTTGGACAGCGTGCCGCAGCTCTTGCAACAACATGGCGGCGCCAGCGAAATCATCCTGCGCCGCGCCGGTGGTCGCCGTCAGATCAGCACCGGCGATGCCATGGCCAGCTTGCGCGCCTTGTTTCAAGAGACCGACAGCACAAGCCAAATTGATCTTCTGGAAGTGCGGCCACCGACCCTGGAATCGGTTTTTCTGCAATTGACCGGCAAACAACTGAGGGATTGACCATGCAGGCGTTCATTGCCGCGGTGCTGACCATCGCCCGCAAGGATTTTCAGCTGTTGCTGACGGACAAGGTGACCCTGTTTTTCACCTTTGTGTTCCCGCTGCTGTTTGCGCTGTTGTTCGGCAGCATCATGGGTGGTGGTGGCAAGAGCCGGCCGCTGGCCATCGTGTTGGTGCAGGAAGACCAAAGCCGCGCCGCGAGTGCCTTTGTCGCGACACTGAAAGCCGCCCCGGAATTGAAACTCACCGAAGCCGACCGGCAAACCGCACTCGATGCGGTTCGCACCGGCAAGCAGATCGCGTACCTCGTTGTGCCGGCGGGCTTCGGTGAACGCTGGCAAGCCGGTTTCAGCCGTCAGGCACCGACCGTTCACATCGGCGTCGATCCCGCGCGCGAAGCCGAATCGGGGCTGCTGCAAGGCGTGCTGATGAAATACGGCGCCGAACGCCTTCAACAGCTGTTTAGCTCGGGTGCGACGCTAACCGAGCAACTGCAGCAGTCACGACAGCAGATCGAACACAACACTGAGATGCCAGCAGCATGGCGGAATTTGTTGCTGGACTATTTGCCGAAAATGGAAAAGCTGTTACAGCAGGACGGATGGCAACCGGCTAGCGACGGCGACAACGGCTTCAATGGCCTGACCCCGCTGCAGATCGAAACCGATGTGGTGGCGCTGGAAAAGAAAGGCCCGGGCAATGCCTATGCCGTGCTGTTTCCGCAATCGATCATGTGGGCTGTGCTCGGCTGCCTGATGGGTTTTGGCGTGTCGTTGGTATTGGAGCGCACGCGCGGCACGCTGCTGCGCTTGCAAGCCGCGCCGATCGGTGCCGGTGCGATTCTCGCCGGCAAAGCTTTGGCGTGTTTGTTGACCCAGCTGGTCGTGATGAGCATGCTGCTGGCGGTCGCGCATATCGGCTTTCAGGTGGCGTTGCCGCAACTGCCGGCACTGCTCGCCGCGATGCTTGCCATTGCGATCTGTTTCAGCGGCCTGATGACACTGCTCGCTGCCATTGCCCAAACCGAGCAAGCGGTCAATGGCATGGGTTGGGCGGTGATGATGGTGCTGGCGATGATTGGCGGCTCGATGATTCCGCTGTTCCTGATGCCGGAATGGTTGCAGCAACTCAGTCACATCA
>DASUEK010000007.1:0-12573 GCA_036275115.1 Permianibacter sp.
TTCAACATGTCGTCAATCAACGGCAGGATTTTCTGTGCGTGCAAACGCGGCGCCACTTCAAAATGCGTGTACTGCTGCTCGCCGTGCTGCAAGGCAACGGACAAGGCTTCGGTGGCGGTATCAAATGCCAGAACGGTTTTCATGGGCATCTCTTCACTTCAGAATTTTTCATGCGCAGGAAATCTCGGTTAATACCCTACTATCGTCATACCGGCGAAAGCCGGTATCCATTTTCACCAGTTAAATTGGACCCCGGCTTTCGCCGGGGTGACAACCGCGATCCCCATTTTGATGAACTCAGCACATCAATGGCGATAGCTAATTTGGCGCATGTCGCAGAAAAAACCGCTGCACATCCGACAGCTGTCTGGTCAGCGGCATTGGCGGCAGGCTGCGCTGGAACACCTGACCGTAAGGCCGCGAAATCAGGCGCGGATCGGCGATCATCAACACGCCGGTATCGGTGACGTCGCGGATCAAGCGGCCGGCGCCTTGCTTGAGCGTTATCACGGCGCGTGGCAATTGCATGTCATTGAATGGATCGCCACCGCCGCGCCGGCAGGCATCCTGCCGTGCGCGCAGCACCGGATCATCGGGCGCGGCAAACGGCAGCTTGTCGATCACCACCAAACTGAGCGCATCACCGCGGACATCGACGCCTTCCCAGAAACTGCTGGTGCCGAGCAACACGGCATTGCCGAGTTTGCGGAAGGTATCGAGCAAACGGTTGCGTGGTTGGCTGCCCTGCACCAGCACCGGATAACGAATGCGCGCCGGCAATTCGCGCGCCATCCATTCCAGCGCGCGATAACTGGTGAACAGCAGAAACGCCCGGCCCTGACTTGCTTGCAGCACCGGCAGCGTGACTTTCAGCAACTCTTCCAGATAATGCGGGGCGTCCGGTTCCGGCATGCCATTCGGGACGTAGAACAGCGCCTGATCGAGATAATTGAACGGGCTGTCGAGCGCCAGCGTGACCGGCTCCTGCAAGCCGAGTTGCTCGGTAAAATGACGGAACTGCTGATTCACCGTCAGCGTGGCGGAGGTGTAAATCCAGGCCGCATTGCGAAAACGCGCCGCCTGGCGCTGGAACGATTCAGCGACCGCCAGCGGTGTACTGTTGAAAGCAAAGCCCTGTTTGTAGGTTTCAAACCAACGAACGTTGTCGGCTTCATTGCCTTCGGTGATGGCGATCAATTTGGCTTGCAGCGCTTCGACGCGGCCGAGCGCCGCGCCCAAACCTTCACTGCGGTCGGCCGCGAGCTCCAATTGCGTGCGTGCGGCTTCCAGTAATTCACCGAGGGTTGCCAGTGCACTTTGCAGATCGCGCCGTTTCAGCAGTGGCAGCAGCGGCGCTTTTTGCCGATCCATGCCGAGTGCGAGCCGGACATCGGCGATCGCTTTGACGATGCCTTGCACCGCGGTCAGCAAGTCATCCTGATCGCGGGCATGGGCGCGGGTTTCGGCTTCGGTGTCGCGGGCAAATTCGAGCAGTTGCCGGCTCGACACGGTCTGGCCGAAGAAATTGCTGGCAGTTTCGGCGAGCTGGTGCGCTTCGTCGATGATGATCGCGGCGGCACCCGGCAACAGCTCACCAAAGCCCTCTTCTTTCAGTGCCAGATCGGCCAGCAACAGGTGATGGTTGACGACGACAATCTCGGCTTCCATCGCAGTGCGCCGGGCTTTGACGACGTGGCAATCCTGATAGTACGGGCATTCGCCGCCAAGACAGTTTTCGGTGCTGCTGGTGACGAATGGCAGAATCGGATCATCATCGGCCAGCGCAACGCATTCGGACAGATCACCGCTGTGGGTGCCACGCGCCCAGGATTCGACCGCGCGCAAACTGCGCACCGAGTCCTTGGTCGGCAGACGGCCGGTTTGCTGAGTCTGCTCAAGGCGATACAGGCACAGGTAATTGCTGCGGCCTTTCAGCAGCGCACGGCGCGGTTTGATGTTGAGTGTGTCGCACACGGTCGGCAGATCGCGGTGATAGAGCTGATCCTGCAGGTTCTTGGTGCCGGTCGAAATGATCACGCGCTCGCCAGCCAGCAAGGCTGGAACGAGATACGCAAACGTTTTACCGGTTCCGGTGCCCGCCTCGACCACCAAGGTCTGGCGTTGCTGCAAGGCGGTTTCGACCGCCTGCGCCATTTCGATCTGGGCCGGCCGGGCGCGGAAATTGGATTGTTCGGCGAAAGGGCCATCGGAGCCGAGTGCATAGGCACTCTGCGATACCACGGAAGTCATCACTACAAAGCCGGTCGCGGAAAGGAAATCAGCGGCACGCGGTGCCGCTTGCAGGGAGTGCAGTGTATCGGGATTAACCGAGCTTGCCGAGGCGCGTTCGGCCGGCTTTCGCGGCAGCTTGCCCTGCCCCCCCGGCCAAAATTGGTCGTGCCGTCGGCGGGCTTGGTGGGGCGTGCCGAGGCGCGTTCAGGCCGCCTGCTTGGCAGCCTGCCAGACCACCCGACCCAGATTGCGGAACCGGGCCACGGTCATGGCGCCGCGCTTGTTCGGCTTGATGTCGGCCAGCGCGGCGCTGAGGCTGTCGCGGCTGGCTTCAATCAGTTCGGTCGGTTGATAGTCTTCATCCATCAACACCAGCACGACCCGGTCCCAATGGCCATCAAAACCCAGCTGACCGATGCGCTGGCGGGCGCGGCTTTCCTCGAACATCACCCGGCCCTTGATCTGGATCTTGAGCCCGGCCCGCTCGCCCTCGCCGATGGCATCGACCCCGGCAATCGGCTCGGCTGGCAGCTGCAAGCCAAGCAGGCGCATGGCGTCATGACGGGCGATTTCATTCGACAACGGCAGGGTCTGGCCGGTGGCCTTGTGGTAATCGGCTGCCAAGCGACGGGCTTCCGCCATCAGCTTGTCGACATCGTAGGCAGTCATGGTGCGGCCTTCATCACGGTTGCGGCTCCGCCAAATCCTGCTGTCATGATAGGCGGCGGCAGCGATGCGGACAATGTGCCGACCGGGCATCGCCCGGCTCGCATCAGACCTTGATGCTGATGTGCCGACCGCGACGCTCTTCACCCGGCGCCCGCTTGCGATTGCGCCGATCTTCACGCCGACGCTCGACCACAACCGGCACATCGCGCTGGCGGCGATCGGCCTTGCGCTTCTCGACACCAACCAGCCCCACGCTCGCGCCACCAGTTGGCCCGGCCGGCAATGGCGGGATAACCGGCTGCGGCTTCGGCAACAGTTCTGGCCGAACCGGCTGGTTATCGAGGAATACGCGGGGGATTTCCGCCCCGCTCGGGATATTGGGCATGGTGCTGGCTTTCCGTCTGGTTACCGACGATATCGGCACCAAAACGGTATTCTTGATTGCCACGCTGAGGTTTTGTGATGGCC
The DNA here is from genome assembly GCA_036275115.1 of Permianibacter sp. Classification (GTDB taxonomy): domain Bacteria; phylum Pseudomonadota; class Gammaproteobacteria; order Enterobacterales; family Permianibacteraceae; genus Permianibacter. The sequence continues at coordinate 3,370 of DASUEK010000007.1, forward strand.
TCGGCACAATTCAGGGCCCCAGAGAGGCGCCAATCACATCATGCGGCCGAAAAAAAACCTGCGGACCGTTACCGGACCGCAGGTTCTCCCTACGACTGGCAGAGTTACCTCTGCCGCCACTTCGTTTCTGATATTGCCGGACGCCAGGGCGCATCCGGCACCGAATCAGAAGTTGAAGTTGTACTCGACGTAGTAGTTGCGACCAAAGGCGTCGTGGAATTCCTGACGGAACCACGGCCAGTTGGCTTCGGTCGGATCGACCGGCGGCTCTTCGTCGGTCAGGTTATTGATACCGACACGAACACCACCAAAGTTTTCCGGCAACGCATAACGCAGCTGAAGGTTCAAGGTGGTCTGGGCGTCGATCATCTGATCGCCAGCCGCGTCTTCGTCATAGTACTGACCCGGAATCTCGTCGATGTATTTGACGTAGAAAGTGGTACCGAAATCGCCAATGGCCCAGTCAGCCGACAGGTTGATGCGATTTTCCGGCAACACTTCCGAGCCGATGTTCTCTTCTTTCGGCTCATCCGGTGTCAACTGGGTTTCGAGGCTCAGCACATGCGACCAATCAAACGTGAAGCGCCAGTCACCCATGCCGGTCGGCAAACGATACTCCATGCTCAGGTCCACGCCCTCAACCGATTGCTCGGACAGGTTCGCGAAGCCGGCAAAGATGTAACCGTCTGACAAGCCATTGTTGGCGCCGGTGCCACGGTTGATGTACTGGCCGTAGACGGAAGCGTTGTCCATGATGAACTGCGGATCCAGCTGCGTCACCAAGCCTTCAACGGAAATGTTGTAGTAGTCAACAGTGATGTTCAGATTGCTGGTGATTTGCCAAACAGCGCCGAGGTTGAAGTTTTCACCCTTTTCCTCTTCTAGCGACAAGTCACCTGCGCTCCGGATCTCAACCGACTGGACCGGATCACAGCTCTTGTCCGGGCAGTTCGGCGTATCGATCACATCGGAATAACCGACCTGCAAACCGTTGTACAGCGCAAACAGGTCGGGTGCGCGGAAGCTCTCACCCCACGACGCGCGCAGCAACAGATCATCCGTTGGGCGCCAAGCCAACGCTACTCGCGGGCTGAATGCACTACCCACTTCCGAATCGTCGTCATAGCTGTCATAACGACCAGCGACGTTAAGCTCCAGCGAGTCGGCGAGCGGGAACATCAACTCCAGGCCAACACCGGTCAGGCTACGGCCACCGCCGCCCGACACACCACCCGAGCCAACCAGATCAAAGCTCTCGGTGATCGCATCACGATCATCGCTGTACCACTCACGCTGATGGTCGAGCGCCAGAGCGAACTGGGCGCTGCTATTGCCCATATCGAACATATCGCCACTGATGTTGAAATCAATCAGCGAGGAGCTGGAGATGCCAAGCGCATTGGGCTGGTAGGAAACATAGGCGACTTGTTCCGGGGTCAACGTGTCGAACAGATCAACGCCATCGCTGACCAGCTCATCCAATCGGCTCTGGATCGCATCATTGCCTTGATCGGTGACGCGAGTGCGGTTAAAGCTGACGCCGGCTTCCCAATCGAAGCGATCCGCCATTACGCCTTCCAAACCAAACAAGACGTTACCGGTTTCGTTGTGAACATCGCTGCCGCGCGGGCCAACTTCAACCAGACGACGGTAGTAAACAAATTCAGCACCGGTGCCGTTATAGGCCACTGGGTAACGGGCATCGCCCTCAACAATCTTCACGCCCGACTCGTAGGCAGAAGGCTCGAGTTGGTTGACGACATTCGAAGTGCCATAACCGAACCGGCTGAAGAAGGTGGTGTCAGGGCTCAATTCAAGGCTGTAATTGACCATGAAGTTGGCCCGATCCATTTCCGGATAGAGCTGACGGAATGCCGTACGGTTGAAGCGGCAGCGATCACCAACCACAACGCCGCCGGGCAGACAGTCCGGATCCGCAACGAAGCGGGTATCCCGACCATCAATGACACCATCACCGTTGGCGTCGATATTGGAGGTGACGAGGTTTGAGCCATACGAGCTGTAGCCCCCAGCAGGATTGGCAACATCGCTTGCAGCATAGTCACGGTCACGCGACCACAGTGCGGTGTTCTTGTAGTACTCGGCCACAATGCTCAGCGAGCTCTTGTCGGTGCTGGTACCGGCAACAAACTGGGCGCGAGAAGTCTCGTAACCGCCTTCGGTGGTGTTGCCGTGACGCAGCGTCACGTCTGCGCCATCAATGTTCTTGCGCAGGATGATGTTGACGACACCGCTGATGGCATCCGAACCGTAGATTGCCGAAGCGCCGTCGGTCAGGACCTCAATCCGCTCAACCGCTGCAGCTGGAATGGTCGACAAATCGACGAAAGCATCGGTACCGCCAAGACCAACTGGATATTTCGGCATGCGACGGCCATCGAGCAGCACCAAGGTGCGGCCAGCGCCAAAGCCACGCAGGTCAATGGCCGAGGCACCCGGCGTGAAACCGAAGGTCTGGCTTTGGTCGATCTGACCGCCGGTGTTCTGGGTCATCGCGCCCAGCACGTCCTGCACGGTGGAAAAACCACGGGCGTTAATTTGCTCGGCGTCAATCACAACGACCGGCGACGGACCTTCGATATCGGTCCGCTTGATTTTCGAACCGGTCACTTCAATGCGTTCGGCTTCCACGTCATCCGCGGCCAGCGCTGCGCCACTGAGGGCAACGCCACCTGCGCCGAGCAGGGCAAACTGGATTGCTTTCGCCAACAAATTTTTGGCTAGGGTTTTCATCTTGTTCTCCGATGGGTCGTGAGGGTTCACTGGACTCATGGCCTCTTCGGGCCGCCTGCTAAACGTGTCGCCGCCAACGCATGTTGGAAACCAACCCGATCCCTGCAGGTCAGAAGAGCGGGCGCGAGCATAGACAGTTTTTTTGGGCGCTGGCAAATTCATGAAATTGACTGTTCGTTAAACAAGCAACGCAATGGCAATAGTGAACAAACCACGGAGTACATGAACAAAAAGGCGCCATTTCGGCGCCTTTTTGTTCATGTACTTTTTCACAGAAATATCGAGAATTTGTTCCTTTTTTTAAAACCAATCATGCATACCAAACCGTTCTCAATGAAAGTCTCGTGACTGTGTCAGCAATCCTCGAATCAGCTTGTCCAACACGACAATCTGCTCGACCACCACATGCTGGACACCGTCCCGGTTTTCCAGCTGACCGAGCACACGCAACAGTCGACCTTGCAGAATGGCTTGCCTGTGCTGCTGCTGGACATCGCGCCAGAGCACCAGATTGGTATTACCGGTTTCATCCTCCAAGGTCATGAACAAGGTACCGTTCGCCGTTTGCGGCCGCTGCCGGTTGGTCACCAAGCCGGCAACCGATATCTGGCGTTTACCGTGCAGCATCGCCAGTTCAGCGGCTCGTCGACAACCGCGCAGCGCTGGGTGATTACGCAACACCGCCAAGGGATGACGCTCCAGCGTTAAGCCCACGTAAGCGTAATCCGCCATGATGTTGCCCACTTCCTCTGTTGGCGGCAGAGCAACACTGGCATCGGTTAATGCCGTGCTGACGAGACTGGCCGCTTCACGGGCCAGCGACTGCCAATGCGCTTGATGGCGGTCACCGGTCATACTGCGCAGCGCGCCCGCTCGCGCCAGACACAACAGATCCGCGCGCTCAAGATTTGCCTGCTCTGCGAGCTGCTGGGTTGTCCAGTTACTCAACGTTTGCGTTGTTGCCACCGCGCGCGCCGCGCAGATCGCATCGGCTTTATCCTGACTGAAGCCTTTGACGAGCCGTAGCCCCAGCCGTATCGCGGCAGCGCCGTTTTTGCCTCGCTCCAATGTGCAGTCCCACTGACTGTGCAGCACATCCACTGGCCGCACTTCAATGCCGTGCCGCTGCACGTCCTGCACCAGTTGGGATGGCGAATAGAATCCCATCGGCTGGCTGTTGATCAGCGCCGCGCAATACGCCGCCGGATAATGACACTTGAGCCAGGCCGTTGCGTAGGCAAGCAAGGCAAAACTGGCGGCATGCGACTCCGGGAATCCGTATTCACCAAAGCCGAGAATTTGCTGGCAAATTTGCTCGATGAATTCGGTCGCATAGCCGTTCTGGCGCATGCCATCCTGCAACTTGCTCAGGTAGCGTTCGAGATCCCCTTTGCGTTTCCAGGCGCCCATCGCCCGGCGCAAGGTATCGGCTTCTTCGGCGGTGAAACTGGCAGCGACCATGGCAAGCTGCAGCACCTGCTCCTGAAAAATCACCACGCCTTTGGTACGTCGAAGTACTGGAATCAGCGCTTTGCTCGGATACGGGATCTGATCTTCTGGCAGTTGCCGACGCTTCAGATAGGGATGCACCATGCCGCCCTGAATGGGGCCGGGCCGGACGATGGCCACTTCCACCACCAGATCGTAATAGCAGCGCGGTTTCAGCCGCGGCAACATGCTCATTTGTGCTCGCGACTCGACCTGAAACACACCGATCGAATCGGCTTTGCACAGCATGTCGAACACGGCCGGCTCTTCAACCGCCATGTCGCCCAGCGAAGGGCGATGACCGTAATAGCCCTCGATCAAATCCTGACAACGATGCATGGCAGTCAGAATGCCAAGCCCCAGCACATCGACCTTCAGCAGCTTCAGGGTGTCGATATCTTCCTTGTCCCACTGGATCACCGTGCGGTTTTCCATGCTGGCATTTTCGACCGGCACCAAATCCGACAAGCGGTCCTTGGCAATGACAAAGCCGCCAACATGCTGCGACAAATGACGGGGAAAGCCGATCAGCGCGAGAGTCAGCGTACAGAACCACTGCACCAGCGGGCTTTGCGGGTCCAAGCCAAGCTCGGCAAGGCGCAGGGATAACTCGTCCGGATCATCCCACCATGCCAGTTGATTGCCGATCTGCTCGATCAGCGTCAACTCAAAGCCAAGGGCCTTGCCGACATCGCGGATCGCGCTCGGCAAGCGATAGCAGATCACCGTCGCCGCCAGCGCCGTGCGATCACGTCCGTATTTGTTAAACAGATACTGAATCACTTCTTCGCGCCGTTCGTGTTCGAAGTCGACATCGATGTCGGGCGGTTCACGCCGGCTGTTGGAAAGAAAACGCTCAAACAACACTTCGATCTTTTCCGGATCGGCCTCGGTGATGCCAAGCGCATAACAGACCACTGAATTCGCTGCCGAACCACGGCCTTGGCAGAGAATATTCTGGCTGCGCGCAAACCGGACAATATCGTGCACCGTCAGGAAATAATGCTCGAACTGCTCGGCCGCAATGAACGTCAGCTCTTTCTCGATCAGCCGGGCGCTCTTGGCTGGAATGCCGTTTGGCCAACGCTCACGTGCGCCCATCATGACCAACTCGCGCAGATGCGCGGTTGCGGTGGTGCCCAGCGGGACCACCTCGGCCGGGTACTGGTAGCGCAGCGAGCTGGGACAAAACTGACAATGCTCGGCAATGCGCACGGTTTCGGCGAGCCACGCCGCCGGATAACGTTGCGCCAAACGTTGTCGTGGCTGCAGGCATTTTTCCGCATTGGCAAGCCGGCGCATACCGAGCGTAGTAATGGTGCTGCGCAGGCGAATGGCGGTCAGCACCTGATGCAGCGGCAGCCGTGCGGGCACGTGCATTCTGACATCACCTACTGCAGTGATCGGCAGCCCGGTTTGCTGTTGCAATGCTTCGGCCATTTGCCGACGCCAGATGTCTTGACCATCCTGGCAAAAATTGACGCCCAGCCACAAGCGCTCGGCAAAAACCGTTTGCAGCAACATGCTTTGCGTTGGCCAATCCGTGCTTGCTGCCAGCGGATTCGTTACCGGCAACCATATTGCCAAACAGCGGGATAACGCGTCCGGTAGCAGGTCCGCATGGCTCAGCCGGTACTCGCCTTTCTCTGCTCGCCGGCGCGCGCGCGTGATCAGCGCGGACAATTGGGCGTAGCCTTGCTGATCCATGGCCAGCACAACCAGGGCCATGCCTTCGCTGGTAGTGAACTGACTGCCATACAGCATTTTCAAACCGCACTTCTGCGCTTCGGCATAGGCGCGAACAATGCCGGCAAAGGAACATTCGTCAGTGATGGCAAGCGCGTGATAGCCAAGTGCAGCGGCCTGTTGCACCAACTCTTCCGGGTGCGACGCCGATTGCAGAAAGGAGAAATTGCTCAGCGTCTGCAGTTCTGCATAGGCCGGGGGCTCACTGTCTTGCGCTGATCGTGGGTCGCTAGCGTGGTGGGTCGGTGACATGACGGCGCCGCTCAACAGCCAAATCGGCCATGCAGATACCACTGCTCCGGCGACTGACTGTCGCGGAACAACCACAAGCGCTCCCCTGCTGAATTGCGGGCGATACGGTACTCACGTTGACGCCACGCTTGCTGCCACCACTCGGACTGCAGCCATTCGACCGCTGGCTCAAATTGCAGCGGCCCACGAAACTGCGGCTGACCGTTGTGATTTCGCAGCGGCTGCGGATGCGCCAACAAGACCAGCGGCCGTTCAGCCGCCACTGCCGGTATTGCTTCCACGTCAGTGGCGGTGGTCGCGCCGGCGGTGCGCACTGTCATCGCCAACTCAGGCCACCAACTGTCATTGAGATGGCATTGTTGAATGGCGCTGTCACCCAACCGCGCCCGCAAGATGCTGAGCAGTTGCTGCTCGTTATTGCGCTCATCCTCGCTACTGGCAAAAAGCTGGGTTCGCTTGGGCGTCAGTGGCACAAATTGATCAGCCTTGACGGTGAGTTCGATCACCGGCGCCAGCAGGGGTTGACGCTCCAGTCGCAACCGGCAGAGCGCCAGCCATTCATTGGCCAGCCAGCTCGGCGCGACGGTACCAACAGAAATGATCTGGGGTTGCCGCCGATGCTGACCCAGCCGCAACTCCAAACGGTTGACTGCGAGCTGACGCGTGCGCAGATAATTTTCCAGCGCCTGAAACAGGCGGTTGATCGGAAACAGCAAGGCGTCGACCTGCTCGGTTTCGCGCGGCAATTCGATCGATTGTGCAAACACTTCCGGCAACTGAAAGCGGCTGAAAACATCCGGCTGCAATGCCTCCAGACGCGCCAGATAATCCAGCAAGTCATGGCCCAGACGGCGCCCCAACGCGGGGCGCGGCAAGGCCAACAGCTCGCCAATGCGACGCACGCCCAGTTGCTGAAAATGCTCCAGCCAAGCGAGTGGCACCCGACCATCGCGACGCAGACAGCGCAATGGCGCCTGGCGCAACTGTTGCTGCAGACCGGTTGACGAGACATCCCGAAACGTCGGCAAAGCCGTCAGCACCAATGCCGCCGTACTGCCCCAACCAAACTGTGCCTTGACGCTGTAACCCAAATCTTCAATGGCCTGCTGTAGCGAAGCCAGCAGCTGATGCGGATCGGCAAACAGCATGGCGCTGCGCTCGATCTCCAGCAGAATGGCACCGCCCTGCGTCAACTGAACATCACTACTGAATTGCAGCGCGAGGGTGGCAACTTGTTCTCGTGCTTGCGCTTCCGCGGCCTCGACCCGGGTAAAGACGGTCAAATCGGGCACCAGGGCTTGCGCCAACGCAAGGCTCATGCCCCGCTTGACGCCTTGCGCCTGTGCGGCAGCATTCGGCAGCCAAATCAGGGTTCGTTGCTGCACCGTATGGGTGATGACAGTCGCTTGCTCAGCCGACACCGAAAATGGCAAGGTTTCCAGTGCCAACTGCGGCAACAACAGACATAACCAGCGCATGATTTGTCACCATCAACCATCAACCATCAACCAATAGCCATACACTCGCTACGGCGACTGTCACGCACTTGTTGCCCTGGGTCGGCAGATACCGGTCACCAGACACGAGCCATTCATTGCGTCGACTCACAGAACCGCTCCAGCGCGCGCCCTCTATGACTTGCGCCTGAATCAGAGATAAGCAGCCCCGTCATTACCCCTCAGCACGTACATGGCGAAAGCCACGAAACACTTTTTCAGCCTTTCGCTCGTGATAGTTACGGCATTAACGGCTAACCAACTTCAGGCAATGACTGACATGGCTTTCTGCGGTTTTATCGCGCATAGGGAAGCCTGGCGCAACAACCTCACCATTCAGACCACCATTCAAAACCATCAAGCGAATTCAAAAAAAGACGCTGCCATCCATGGCAGCAAGGTGACTGAAGACTGTTACTCCGAAACAGGCTTTTGCACGGACCGGTTAAACGCCGGCTTGCCCGTGCGCCGGCCATAGCATTTATGACCGGTCTGATACCAACAGCAGTTCACACTGCGGCGGTTGCGGTAACGCCGCTTCCGATGCGGGTACCGCAATTGATGCCGCAGCAACTGCCGAGGCAGATGCAGTTACCGAGGCTGGCGCTGTTATCGATGCAGAGACGATCACCGATACAGGCACCGCTACCGATGCAGGAGCAACAACCGGGGCGGACACAGGCATCGACGCGGATACTGCACATAAGCCCTGCTCCGATACCGCCGTCGCCATCTGTTCCGACAGCCGCGCAGAGCGCTGCCCGGCTATCGCGCTTGTTTGCAGTCCCGACTTTCTGACCGACGCCGGTATCGATACGGGAACCGACACCTGCACCGACTCGGATATCGATTTCTGCAGCGCTTTCTCTACCGATTCTTTATCAATACCTCGTCCCAATCGCGATGCCGTTAAAGCGCCAGTCATCGGTGTGGCACGCGACAGGGCCACGACGGTCTGCGCGGGCAAAGTGGCCATTGCTGCCGGCATCGGCACCGAGAACGGCTCACTGGCAGTACCGCCGCGTCGCTTCAAAATCTGCAACTGGAGCGCCGCCATGGCTGGCGCCAATTGCAGGCGCAAACTCGCTGGTGTGGTTTGCCGCTGAGCCGACAAAGGCCGCAGCAAAAATGCATGGCTGTTGCCAGCCTGTGCCGCCAATTGCAAACGCCGCAAGCGATCCGGGGTCAGCACATTCGACTGCAAAATCACCGCCCCACCCTGCGCCAATCGCAGCGCCTGCTCTGCCGCCCATGGCGCCTGATCTTCATTCGCGCGCACCAGCAAGCAACGCGTCAATTGCAAACCAGCCTTGTACCAAGCCGGCGCATAAGGTGGTTGCTCGTGGCCAATCCAGAGCAACAAGCGCTGTTGCCGACTGAGTTGCACCAAGGCCGGCTGCAATACTTGCCACGCCAACACCGGTTCACTGCAGAGCAGCTCGGTCAGACAGCCTTGCGGCCATCCAGC
>DASUEK010000008.1:0-23486 GCA_036275115.1 Permianibacter sp.
CGTGTATCACAAGAACCACGGCCAGTTCGCCGAACAGACCATTGCCGGCGACGGCAAACTTGCGGTGGTCGATACACCATGGGGCCGGTTTGGCTTGACCATTTGTTGGGATGCCGACTTCCCGAACTTTATTCGACAAGCATCACAGCAAGGCGTACAGGCCCTGTTGAATCCGTCTTACGATTACCCGGCCGTGGCCAACGGCCGCGCCGAGATCGCCCGTTACCGCGCCATCGAAAACGGTGTGGCGTTGATCCGGCCGAACAACAACGGCCTGAACCTGATTGCCGATAGCAAAGGTCGCGTACTGGCGCGTCAGCGCAATCAAGGCCACGAACCGGTGGTGCTGCTGAGCGAGTTGCAATTGCATGCACAGCCGACTGTCTATCGCTATGTCGGCAATGCGCTGCCCATACTGAGCCTCATCGGTTTGGCCGCATTGATTCTGCTCGGCTGGCGCCGCCCGCATCATCGGCAAGCCGATACGCCGGCCGTGGTGCCTGTCGTGTCCTGACCAATACGCCGACGTTCACTGCAACAAAACAAAAAAGCCCCAAGCGGGGCTTTTTTGTTGCAAGGAGCGCAAGTTTATTTGCCGAGCTCGGTCGGCATGGCCGGTGCTTCCTTGCGTTGTACCGGTTGCCAGCCCTGCAAGCGACGCATCACCTCTTCAATGGCCTTGTCGAGCTGGCTGTCCTTGCCTTGGTTGACTAGATCCGGCTCCAGCTCGACATCGATATCCGGCGCGACCCCTTCGTTCTCGATACGCCATTCCCCTTCCGGCGTGAAGAAGCGGAAGAACGGCACAACCAGAAAGCCACCATCGATCAGATTCGGATTGGCCGAGATGCCGATCAACCCGCCCCAGGTGCGTTTGCCAATCAACGGCCCCAGACCGAGCCGCTTGAATGAGTACGGCAGGAAGTCACCACCGGAACCGGCGTCCTGATCGATCAGCATCACCTTCGGGCCATAAATCGCGCCACCGGGCGTTTCAAAGATCAAGCCGTCACGATCTTTCCAGCCCGCGAGATACTGACGGCTCAAAACATCGGTAATGTAATTCGCGGCCTGACCGCCGCCATTGCGGCGCTCGTCGACAATCAACGCCTGCTTGTCGACCTGGGCAAAGAACATCCGGTTGAAGAACTGAAAGCCAGCTCCAGCGGTATTGGGCAGATACACGTAGGCGACTTTGCCGTCGGTTTTCTTGGCGACGTATTCGCGGTTGCGCTCAATCCAGTGCCACTGCCGCAGGTCCGCTTCGTTGGCGATCGGTTCCACGGTAATGGTGCGTGAACCTTTGCCATTGGCATCCGCCGCAACGGTCAACGCCACCTGTTTGCCGACCGTATTCTCCAACAAGGCAAAAAGGTTTTGCCGGCTATCGAGCGATTTACCATTGATGGCAAGAATATAGTCACCGGCTTTGACGCCAAGTCCCGGCATGGCCAGCGGCGCTTTCAGGAACGGGTTCCATCGGTCACCCGTGTACAGCGTTTCGATCCGGTAGCGGCCGTTGGCGATGGCGAAATCGGCACCCAGCAGGCCAACACTGGCCGGTGCTTCCTGATGGACATCACCGCCGCCCACCCGGTTATGGCCGACTTGCAGCTCGCCAATCATCTCGACCAGCAAATCATTCAGGTCTTCCCGTCGCTGCACATGCTTCAGCAAGGGCTGGTAGCGATCGTAAATGGCTTGCCAATTGATGCCATGTAGATTCGGGTCATAGAAAAATTCCTTCTCCATCCACCAGGTTTCGTCAAAAATCTGCTGCCACTCTTCGCGCGGATTGATCAGCGCACGCAGGCCACTGGTATCGACCGCCTTCGCTTCGAGCTTGTCGCCCGCATCGGCAACTTCCAGCTTGCCCTTGGCATATTGCAGCAGCAGCTTCTTGCCATCGGCACTGAGACTGAAACCGGCCAGTCCCTTCTTCAGCGATTTGCTTTCGCGTTCCTTGAAGTCGAACCGGTACAGTTCGGCGTCGTTCTCGCGCTCGACCTGTGGTGGTTCGTTGCTGGCACCTGGCTGGGTACGCTCCAGATAGAACAAGGCACCGTCATGCGCCACTGCCAGACTGTCGTAATTCCGCTCAGCGACCGGCAGCGCGACAATCCGCTGGTTGATCCCGTCGAAATCGATCCGGACTGGTTTCACCTTGTCGGATTTTTCGCCCTTGTCCTTATCGTTCTTATCGTCCTTGTCGCCTTTGTCGCTGTCATCCGCGGCTTTGCCTTCCTCATCGCCCAATTTGGGCAGCAGTGGTGATTTGCCGTCGCTGGCCAGTATCGCCACATACAAGCCGGCGCGCAGCGGCCGCTCCTGCGTCGACATGTCGAGGCCGACCTGGCTGGGCCCTGAGTTGATCGAGGCGGTGAAATACAGGTAGTCGCTACCGGCAAACACCGGCGAGTCGGCGTGACTCATGCCGTCGGTAATGGTCGCATTCTTGCCGGTGGTGAAATCATGGATGCGAATCTGACTGAAATAATTGGCACCCGTGACGGTATAGGCCAACCAGCGGCTGTCAGCCGAGAACGACACGACGAAGCCGCTGCGGCGCAAACTGTTGTCAATGCGCTTGCTGCTGCCCTTGTCCAGATGGATGGCGTACAGATTCAGGTGGTTGTCCTGATAGACAATGGTTCGGTTATCCGGCGACCAGGCCAGTAGCGTGAAATAACCGGCTTTACCGAGCGGCAAGACGCGCGCCTTGTCCAGCCCCGTTTGATCGCGCAACACCAGCGAGTGCTGCATGCCCATGTCGGAGATGTAGGCGATGCGTTTACCGTCCGGACTCCACAGCGCATCTTTTTCCCGAATCCACGAGCTTTCGGTCAAGTTGCGCGGCGAGCCGTCCTTGATGGGCAGCGTAAAGACCTCACCACGCGCAGTCACCAGCACACGCTTGCCGGTACTGGATAATTGCGCCGAGGTCATCGCCTTGCTGGCATCTTTCCACTGCGGGCGAACCTGCGGAACCTGTGTGGCAATGGCGATGGGCAGCGAACGAATCGTGCCAGTGGCCGTATCGAGCTCCTTCAACTCACCACCGACCTCATACACCAGACTGTTGCCATGGATGGCAGCATTGCGAATATCCCAAACCGTTTCCCTGGTCAGCTGGCGTAAAGCTTTGTCCGAGGTCCGGTAAGCAAACAGATTGGCGGCACCATCATTGCGATCGGATATGAAAAACACCTCATCACCACGCCACAAAGGATTGCTGTCGGTCGCGTTGACGTGCGGCAACTTCTCGACCTCGTTACTGCGCGGATCGATGAGCCAGATCGGAGGCGTCGTGCCGCCCCGGTGTTGCCGCCAGCCACTCGGGCCGCTGTACGCCTGCCGGTAAGGCCGGTACGCCAGACGCGAACCATCAGGCGACCAGACGCCTTCAAACGCAACCGCCGCCATGATCTTGCGCTCGTAACCACCTTCGACACTGACTTCATACAGTTGATTGCTGCGGTTGTTGGCGACTTCGCGCGGCGACGCAAACAACACGCGCTTGCCGTCAGCGCTCCAGTCATTGACCACATCCGGCCCGGGATGCCAGGTCAGCCGCTTGGCCTGGCCGCCACTGACTGGCATCACATAGACATCGGTGTTGTTGTCATAACTGGCAGAAAACGCCAGCCACTGTCCGTCCGGCGAAAACTTCGGCGCAAATTCCGAGGCTGGATGTGCGGTCAAGCGACGCGGCTGTTGACCGTTGCGATCGCTCAGCCAAATGTCGCCGGCATAAACAAAGGCCAGCTGCTGCTCGGACACATCCGGCTGCCGCAGCAGCCGTGTCGGCTCGGCGGCGTCCGCCGCCAAACTCGCCAGCGACGTAGTCAGCAGCATGGTCAACATCAGCGTGGGCAGATGTCGGTTGGGCGTTTTTCTCATCAGCAAGCGCTCCTGTTCAAATAGGCGGCACGTTTGCATCGTCTGATGCGGGAGTTTGGCTCAAATAAAGCGAACGGCATAAATCGGCGGAAAATGGCCTGCCACCATCATCCAGCTGTCGCCCTGATCTTCCGACAGCCACAGGTTGCCGGTGGTGGATCCCATCACCAAACGCTGACCATTGCTGTCAACATCCAGACCATGACGGTAAATCAGATCAAAGCAGTGCTGCTGCGGCAGCCCATTGTTGAGCGAGGTGAAATGCTTGCCGCCGTCGCGGGTGCGGGTCACGACCAAACGCTGACCGACCGGTACCCGGCATTCGTCTTTCACCGCCGGGACAAACCACGCCGTATCCGGATCGGTTGGATGCACGGCAACGGCGAAGCCAAAGCTGGATGGTTCGACGTGATCCAGTTCGTGCCACTGCACACCGGCGTCATCGGAACGAAAAATGCCGTTGTGGTGTTGCACCCACACGCGATCGGGATGCGCAGGACAAGCAACCAGTCGATGCGGATCTTGTGCATTCGGCTCAAACGCCAGCTCGGGTGGCATGTAGGCAGCGCGCATACCTTGCGTGCGATGCGCCCAGCTGCGGCCTTCATCGCTGCTGTGCCAGATGCCGCCGGTACTGATGGCCACCGTCAGGCAGCGACTGTCGCGCGGATCAACTGCAATCGAATGTATGCCGGGCAAATCGTAACCGCCACCATTCCACTCCTTGCGCGCCGGCATGTCCCACAAGGCACGATTGAGCTGCCAACTGTCACCACTGTCTTCGGAACGAAACAGCGCACCGGGCAGCGTACCGGCCCAGAGTACGCCGGGTCGATCCGCTCCGCCCGATTCCAGCGCCCAGATCATGTCTACGGACGGCGGTTTGTCACCGGTGTCGGTGTTGTCGCTGGTGTCGGTCGCGGCAAATGCCGGCACGGCAATCTCCTGCCAGCTGCGCCCGCGATCACGCGAACGATGCAGCTTGGGGCCGAAGTGACCGAGTCGCAGAGCGGCATACCAACTGCCGTCACGGTGATCGGCAAAACACATGCTGACCGGCTCCGCCAGAAACGCCGTCTGGGTTGGCTGCCAGCGTCCGCCCTGCTGTTCAACGTGAATCAAACCTTTGCGTGTTGCCACCAGTATCGATGTCACGATGCGATCTCCTATGCGTTCTGGGTTGCTGCCAATGCGGACGATGGCGAAAGCACATGCCTCACCACCAACCTTTCCATCAGGCCAGAACGGTTTCAACCGCCGGACAACGCCTGTATGACGTAAATCTCGCTGTGCGTGGCAACCGGATCCGACAGCGCTTGCCGATCCCGAATCTGGGTACCATCAACAAAAATCGCCACGTGCTGACGCACGCGGCCCTGATCATCCAATACATAGCTGCGCAGGCGAGGATGGTCGCGAAAAACGCTGTCCAGTGCCGACCGGACCGTGCCCGCGTCAACCGCACACTCCGGCACTGCAAGATGCCGTTGCAGATTCGCGGTAAACCGGACTGTCGCCATCGTACTCACTCCTGCTCCAGCGCCCTTTCAACCAAAACCGCCGAGCCGAAAATCCTGCAGCACCGTGCCATTGCGGTGCATTTCTTCTTCATGACCCGGTTCGCGCCACGGCTCGACGATGGCAGCGCCATACCACAGCCGCATTTCCGGCAGTTCCAGCAAACGCTGTGCGTAAGCTGATGAGGTCAGACTCAACACCAAGCCATAGCTCTGCACCCGGAATGCCACCGGCGCATAAAAGGCGTCGACCGCAGTAAAGCTTGCACCGGTCAGAAAGGGTCCGCCAAAGCGTTGCAGACCGTCATTCCACAACTCATCGACACGTTGAATATCACTTGTCAACGGCGCGCCCTGTGTATGCAACTGTACCCGCACACCACAATTCATCGGGCAGCGATCCCGCAGCGCGTGAAAACCGGAATGCATTTCCGCCGCCGCACAGCGCGCCCAGGCACGCGCACGAACCTCGGTAGGCCAGACACCAGCATGACGCTCCGCGAGATATTCGGTGATCGCCAACGAATCCCAGACATAGTTGTCATCATCACGCAAACACGGCACCCGACCGGTCGGCGAAAAGCGCCGAAACTGCGCCCAGTTCGAGCCGGGCGAGAACGGCACCAGCCGCTCCTGGAAGGAGATGCCCAGTCGCTGCATCAGCAGCCACGGCCGCAGCGACCATGACGAATAATTTTTGTTGGCGATATAAAGTGCGTACATACCGTTTCCATTCATGGCGGGATTCTTGGTCCAGCCCTCTGTTTGCGGCGCAATTGCGCCGCAGCTTCTTGATAACCCAATCGGTTCCCGCCCTTACTTACTCCAGCGTCTTCGCCAGCGCCGCGACAATGTCAGGCGCCAACGCTGCCGGGCAAGCGGTCACCCGCAGCAGATGCTGTAGCGCCGGATGCGGCGGGCGGTGTACCGCCACTTGCATGGTCCACAACCGCTGCTGCCGACTGGCAGCCGTTGCCGGGTCGCGGTAACGCAAGGCCAGAAAGTTGGTGCAGGAAGGCAGCACGACCACGTCACCGCTGCCGGCATTGGCCGCGGTGATGGCGTGTGCCAACTGATGGCGAAGCGTCAGCGTCTGTTGCACCAACTTCTGCTTGAAGGCTGGATCACGCAGCAACATGGCTCCTGCCGCGTGCGCGACGTTTGACACCGCATAATGAATGCGCAGCTGATTGGCGCGCGTTATCCATTGCTGTTCGGCAACGGCGTAACCAAGCCGCAAGCCGGCCGCAGCATAGGCTTTCGACAAGGTGCGCATACGCACGGTGTTCGGCCATTGCGATGGTGACGTCGTCGACGTCGGCTCCGATGTCGAGACCGGCGAAAAATCGATATACGCTTCGTCGAGCAACAGCAAACAGTCTTCTGGCAGTGCCGCACGCAACTGTTGCAGCTCGGATTGCGCAAAGCCATGCCCGGTTGGATTGTCAGGATTGGCGAGGTAAACGAGTTTGGCCTGATGCTGACGAGCCGACTCGGCCAGCGCCATCAGATCCGGCTGCAGCAGCGCCGGCTCGCCATGCACAATGCCGTCGCGATACGGCACCTCGACAATCTGCGTGCCTAGCCCTTCAGCAAAATACTTGAACGTCGGATAGGTCCCGGCACTGGTGACAACTACATCACCGGCTTCGCAGACGGTGCGCAGTGACAGCAGGATGAGACTGTCGGCGCCGGCATCAAACAGCAGCTCGTTCGGTGAAATCTGTAGCTGTTCGGCGACCAGCTCACGCAAAACGAGCGCAGAGGGATCGGGATAGAGCCGGGCAAGCTCGCCAAACACCGTCCCAAACCGCGCCGCCAATTCGGCCTGAACCATCGGCAAGGCTTCGTTCGATCCCATCCGATGGACGATGGATTTTCCGAGCAGCCGTTCGAGCGCAACAATCCCGGGAAAGGGATTGACAATGTTTCCGCTTAGTAGCGAACGGATATATCGCAGCATCTTGCGATCCCTGCACGGTGATTGTCAGGCGGTGCTGGCGCATCGAGTCACGGCGGCAGCAGCCTTGTGACACGAAGCAGAATGAGCTGCACCATAACAAACACCCCAGCGCTTGGAAAGCAAACGGCGACAGGCTCATGACAGTCGTCCGAGCTGTTGCCCGTGCAAGTGCAGACTGACGGAAATCGTTGCTGCCACAACTCTCGCCGGCCGCTGCAGGTCAACTACCGTCATTGCCACAGGCGGCCACGCCGTAACAAAATGCCGCTGGCCCACTTCCCTTCTTTGAGCTTTTCATGAGCCGAGCTTATGCGATGGCTTTGCTGTTGACACTCGGTTGCAGTGCAGCAAACGCCACGGAGCATTGCAGCTACAGCAGCTACCGCTGGAATGTCACGACCCGGCAGGCGGTTGACCATCAACGTATCGAGAAGCCACGCAGCGCGCTGACCCGTGCAGAATACGATGCCGCAACCGGCTGTTCGGTTTGTGAGCAAGATCAGACGGAGCTGCGTTTGCCGGGTCTGGTGCCCTTCAAGGTGTGCAAGCAGCTGGCGTCACGCTACCGCCAACTCTTGCTCAGTTTGCAAAAGGCCGGCGCACCGGTGCGAGATGTGGTGGGTTACCGCGTTGGTATGACCCGTGGGCCGACCGATGCGGCCGGCAATCGCACCGGGTTCAGCAATCATGCGTTCGGAATTGCGCTGGACATCAACACTGACCATAACGGTCTTTATGATCGCTGCGAGCGCTTCGGTCCACATTGTCGACTGCTCAAAGGCGGGCCATGGAATCCGCGCCATCCTGCCAGCCTCACAGCTGCCTCACTGATTGTGCAGACCTTCAAGCAAAACGGCTTTCGCTGGGGCGGTGAAATCGCCGGTCAGCAGAAAGACTTCATGCATTTCTCGCCAAGCGGCTACTGAAAAAGAAAGGGCGCCATCGGCGCCCTTTCTTTTGCACAACGTATCAAAGGCTTAGTTTGTCGGTGACGCGGCAGCTTCTGGTGCGGATGTAGCGCCTGCTGCGGAAGCCGCTTCCGTCGGCGCCGCCTCTGCAGGCGCTGACTCGGCCGGCGCGACCACTGCCTGCGTCGGTGACTTCAGGTAGTCATTCAGAAACTTCAGGTAGGCATCCGAAGCACGGATACGGTTGGTCTTCTTGACAAAGCCGTGGCCCTCATCCGGAAACAACACGTACTCAACCGGAACGTTGTTGGCACGAATCGCCGCGACCATTTCATCGCTTTCCACCTGCAGCACGCGCGGGTCATTGGCGCCCTGCACCACCAGCACCGGCACCTTGATATTGCCAGCATGGAACAACGGCGAAATACGACGCAGACGCTCCTTGTCCTTGGCCGGATCGCCCATTTCGGCGTACAACGAATCGCGGAAGCTCGCCCACCACGGCGGAATCGACTCCAGCGTGCGCACCCAGTTGGTGACACCGAAGATGTTGATGCCGGCGGCAAACTCATTGGTGTAGGCAAGCGCCGCCATGGTCAGGTAGCCGCCGTAGCTGCCGCCCATCACGGCGATCTTGTCGTCATCAACCCAATCAAGCGTCTGCAGGTACTTTTTCGCTGCGACGATATCTTCCAAATCTTTCTCGCCGTGCTGCTTGTCGTCAAGATGGAAGAAGGTCTTGCCGTAGCCACTCGAACCACGGTTATTGACACCGATGATAGCGTAGCCATGATTGACCAGATGCTGAATGCTGGCGTTGTAACCTTTGCGGGTTTGTCCGCCCGGGCCTCCATGAATGTAAATCACGGCCGGCACTTTGTTATCCGCCGACGCTTGTTGCGGTTTGAACAGCAGCGCCGGAATTTCCAGGCTGTCGGTGCTCGGGTAACGAATCACCTGACTCTTGACCAGATCCTGCTCGTTCACCTCTTTTGGCAAGGCTTGCGTCAACTGACGGGCCGGTTTGCCATCCATGTCGTAGACATACAAATTCGACGGTGACGTGTCGGAATTGACATAAAACACCATCCGCTTGCTGTCACGGCTGAAGCTGATGCCACGCAGATCACCTTCCGGCAATTCCGGCAAGGCCAGCGACTTGTTGTTGGCCACATCAAGGATGCGAACATCGGTCGAGGCGTCAGCATTGATGCCGCTTACCATGTAGCGACCGTCTTCCGAGAAGTAAACGAACGACACATCCCACTCGGCATTGATCAGGGTGTCGCGCTTGCCGCCCGCCATGTTGTAGCGAATGGCCTGGGCAAACTCACCGTTGGCATCGGTGGTGTAGATCAAACCAAAGTTGTCCGGCGTGAAAGTCGCCGCTTCATGCTGGGCATAACCATCGTGCGGCGTGACATGCACCGGCTTCTTGTCTTTGCTTTGCAAGTCGACCAGAAAAATATCGCTGTCGGCATTGTTGTTGCTGCGGTTCAGCGCCAGCCAGCGACCATCACTGCTGAGCACCGCCGGCTGCATGCCGTCGGTATTCTTGTAGACCAGCTCTCGCGCGTAGTTTTGGCTGCTGTAGCGGTAAACGTCGAAGTATTTCGGGTCTCGCTCGTTGGTAGCGACATAAAATGCGCTGCCATCGCGGGTGAAGCGCATGAACTGGGCCTTGAGCTTTTCGCCCGGGGTCAAATCGCGGACGCTGCCATCGAGCTCACGCACATAGAGGTGATCCAGCTCGTTGCCGCCCTTGTCGCCACTGAACAAGACGCGATCATCCTGCGGGAAAAACTGCTCGGCAAACACGGCATCTTCGGTGGACTGGGTCAGCGCCGTTTTCTCACCGGACGCCAGCGACAGCTTGTACAGGTTGAACACGCCGGTTTCATCGGAGTGCAGCAGCACGGCATCACCGGCAGCGTTGATCGAGCTGCCGCCGTAGCTGACCGTTTCGTACAGGGTTGCCGCCGAATACTGCTTGAATTCGCGCGGTTTGGCCGCGATTTGTTGGTTATTGTGTTCGGATGGGGACTGCGGCGAGTCGGACTGCTCACAGCCTGCCAGTGCAATGACTGCAGCGCTGGCGGCAACTAGCCATAGGCGTTGGACGTGCATGGTGTATAGCCACTCCTCGTGGTACGGAAGCGCCGACCATAACAAATTTTCCGCCATTGCACTGCTCCGGCTTGCGCCGCGGCCCGCTCTGAAACGCCTTGTAACGGTTTTGCGCCTGCCCCACCCGCGCTCGCCCGGCTACCATCCGGCGGTTCGCCCGGCGCAGGACGCGCCGGCCTGTACGCCCGATGCCGCGGCAGGATGCCGTGTTTTCCGTATCGGCCCTGTCATCCGAGGTTTCGTCGCGATGCAGAAAACCGCTCTGGCAGCCGCCACCTTGGCTGCTGCCCTCAGCTTCACCACCAGCACAGCAGTTGCTACTGACACCGCCGCCAGCCGTCCGGCCATGCTGCAGGAATGGACCGGCCCTTACGGCGGTGTACCGGCTTGGGACAGAGTCAATCCGGCAGAATTCGTGCCCGCCTTCATGGCCGCGATGGACGACTCGCGCGCACACATTCATCGCATCACCAGCAATCCGGACGCACCGACGTTTGCCAACACCATTGCCGAACTGGAGCGATCCGGCAAGCTGCTCGATCAGGTCTACACCTATTACGGCGTGCACGCCGCCACGTTGAACCTCGGCGACATGCCGGCGATCCAGCGCGAACTGGCGCCCAAGCTGGCAGCCTTCAGTGATGAGATCAACCAGAACGAGGCATTGTTCCAGCGCATCGAAGCCGTTTACAACAGCCCGGACAAAGCCAAGCTGACGCCGGAAGAGCAGCGACTGACCTGGCGCTACTGGAACAACTTTGTCCGTGCCGGTGCCAAGCTCAATGGCGAACAAAAAGCCCGCATCGCCGAAATCAATGGCCGCTTGGCGACGCTGTTCACCCAGTTCAGCCAGAACGTGCTTGATGACGAAACCAATCTGTTTACCGTGGTGGAAAACGAGAGCGATCTGGCCGGTCTGCCGCCGGATCTGATCGCGGCCGCTGCAGCGAACGCCGAAGCGCGTGGCCTGAAAGGCAAATGGGTGATCAACAACACCCGTTCGTCGATGGAGCCGGTGCTGACCTCGGCCACCAACCGCGCGCTGCGTGAAAAAGTCTGGCGCACCTATTTCAGCCGTGGCGACACCGGTGGCAAGACCGACAACAACGCCATCATCACCGAGATCCTGAAGCTGCGTTTCGAACGCGCCCAGATCCTCGGCTACAAAACCCACGCGCACTGGCGTGTCGAGCCGCAGATGGCCGGCACTCCGGAGCGGGCAATGGAGTTGCTGGAATCGGTCTGGAAACCGGCGGCGGCACAAGTGCGCGCGGATGTTGCCGAGATGCAAGCCATCGCCGACAAGGAAGGCGCCTGGATCAAGATCGCGCCATGGGATTACCGCTACTACGTCGAGAAACTGCGCAAAGCCAAGTTCGATCTCGACATGAATGAAGTCAAACCCTACATGCAGCTCGACAAACTGCGTGAAGGCATGTTCTGGGCCGCCGGCCAGCTTTATGGATTGAAATTCAAGCTGGTAAACGGCCTGCCGGTGCAGCATCCGGATGTCACGGTTTATGAAGTGCTGAACAGCAAAGGCAAGCACGTCGGCCTGTGGTACTTCGACCCCTACGCACGGCCGGGCAAGCGCTCGGGTGCCTGGATGAACGCCTATCGCGGTCAGGAAAAACTTGATGGCATGGTCACGCCGATCGTGTCGAACAATTCCAACTTCGTCAAAGGCAAGGCCGGCGAGCCAGTGCTGATTTCCTGGGACGACGCGACCACGATGTTCCATGAGTTCGGTCATGCGCTGCACGGCCTGCTCTCGGACGTGAAATACCCGAGCCTCGCCGGCACCGCCGTGGCGCGCGACTTTGTCGAGTTCCCGTCGCAGATCAACGAGTACTGGCTGGCGCAACCGGAAGTACTGAACAAGTTTGCCCTGCACTATCAAACCGGCAAGCCGATTCCGAAAGCCCTGGTCGACAAGATCAAAGCCGCCGGCACCTTCAACCAAGGTTTCCAGACCATGGAATACCTCGCCTCCGCGGTTATCGACATGAAGCTGCATCTGGCCGGTGGCGAGACCATCGATCCGGACAAGTTCGAGCGCGAAGAATTGGAAAAACTCGGCATGCCGGCGGAAATTGTCATGCGTCACCGCACGCCGCAGTTCGGTCACGTGTTCGCGTCTGACGGCTACTCGGCTGGCTACTACTCCTACCTGTGGTCGGATTCGCTCACCGCCGATGCGCTGGAAGCCTTCGAAGAAGGCAAAGGCGCGTGGGACAAGAGCGTTGCCGAGCGTTTCCGCAAGACCATTCTGTCGGTCGGCAACACCATCGATCAGGCCGAAGCTTTCCGTCAGTTCCGCGGTCGCGACGTGCAGACCGATGCCCTGATGCGCAAGCGCGGCTTCCTGCCGGAAAAAGCGGCCGAGTAAGCGGCTCCCGGTTGGCAAAAAGGGCGTGCATCAGCACGTCCTTTTTCTTTGACTGGCAGGATTTCTTCCGGGCCTGCTTCGGGTAAAATGCGCGCCGCCAACGGCCACCCTCTTGCGGTGGCCGTTGCCATTTTCAGCCCCCATACGTCTGGACGTCCAACGTGCAAAACGCTGCCGAAGTCATTGCCAACGACGCTGTCACCAACGCAGCCATCGCAACCGACGCCATCACCGCCGAGTCCGCGTCGAAAACCGCGACCATCAGCGCGCAGCCGAGCCGTCGTGACCGGCTCAAGGCCTTCTGGGTCGATGTGTTTGTGATGAACACCTTCTCGTATGTGGTGGCGGCACCGCTGGAGCTGTGGATCGCGGGCATGAGCTGGCAGGCGCATTTGCAGGCGCGGCTGATCGGTTTGCTGATCAACTCGATCATCGGCCGCCCATATGGTCTCTGGCGGGAGTTTCTGGTTGCCCGCACCGGCCTGACCGAGGCCAGCAGCGGCAGCAAAAAATACGCCGTCGAAACGCTGATTTTTCTGTCATTCCAGTTGCCGGTGTACGTGACGATTCTGGCGATCAGCGGTGCTGATTGGGATGGCATTGTCCATGCAGCCGGTACCGCCTGCCTCATTGCCGGCTTCCTCGGCCGCCCGTATGGCATCTATCTGGATTTTGTTCGGCGCAAAGTGGGTTTGCCGCCGGTCACGGCCACGCCGTCGAAATAGATAACAGGACAGCATCATGCCGCTCATCCGCAATTCCGTTGTCGAATCCAAACTGGTGGTCGGGGTGATCGCCGGTACACCGATCGATACCCGCTTTGGGGTCAACTATCTCGACGCGCACCAGATCAAGGCAGTTGGCCGGTCGATTTCGGAAACGCCGCAGCAGCAAACCGAAATGCAGGCGCTGAATCGCAACGAACTGACCGCCCGCACCCTGGAAGTAATCCGCGAACTGCAACGCGCGGGCGCCAACGCCATCATGATTTATTGCAACTCGCTGAGCGGTGCGATTGATCTGGATGGCATCCGCAACCAGATCGGCATTCCGCTGGTGTCGCCACTCGATGTTTACAAGGATCTGATCGGCCAGTACCGTAAATTCGGCCTGCTCGCCGCCAACTGTCAGAGCTGTGCCAACATCGAGCGGCTGATCATTGAAGGTGACAGCAAAGCCAAGGTGATCGGCGTCGGCAATCTGCAGATCGTCGAGGACATCGAGAAAGGCTACAGCCCGAAAGCGATCATCCGCGATCACGCGCTGGTTGAAATCGGCTCCAGTCTGCGCATGAGCGGGGTCGAGATCCTGATCCTCGCCTGCACCCACTTCGAATATTTCTATGAAGATCTGAAAGGCCGGGTCTGTCTGGAAATCTTTGAACCGTCGGAAAAGATGGTCGAGCGGCTGCAGAAGATGTTGCCGGCCGTAGCGGCCTGAAACCTGTGCGCTGCGTCGCGGAATAATCGAAGTCAGCAACGCAGCCACGGCATCACTCAGCCCGCGTCGTCGGGCTCCAGCACCTGCCATTGCAGCCGGCCCTTGCTGAGACTCTGCAAGATCAGCTGTATGCTTGCTGCCGCACTGGTCGGCAAACGCAAGGTAAGTTGCACGGCATCGGCGTATTCCTGCTTTAACACCTCGGCCGCCACCTTCGCCAACTCGCGGCGCACGGCCGCTTCCAGCGCAAAATCAAACGCCATCCGCACCGTGATCAGCGTTACGCAGGCTTGCGTCGGCAGCTGGGCGAGCGCGGCTTTTAGTGCATCGCTGTAGGCACGAACCAGACCACCGGTGCCGAGCAGCGTGCCGCCGTAATAACGCGATACCACGGCAACGATTTCGCCAATTCCGCTGTGCTGGAGCAGGTTCAGCATGGGCCGACCAGCGGTGCCGGCGACTTCACCGTCGTCGGAACAGGCGACATCACCGGTGCTGCCGGGTTGTCCGGCAATGTAGGCGTAGGCGTTGTGGGTTGCGTCCGGAAATTGCTGGCGCACGGCGGTGATAAATGCTTCCGCCGCCTCCCGATTGGCCGCCCGGCCAACCGTGGCGATGAACCGGCTGCGCTTGACCTCGATTTCGTGCTGCAGCCGTGCGGCTGGCACTAGCAAGCTGGTCACGAACGAGTCCGATCAGAGGGTTTCAAACTGCACCTGCACCAGCTGCGCGTCATCACCGAGGCTGACTTCGCCATCCTGAATCGTGCATTGCAGGTTCATGGTTTTCTGGGCCAGCTTGCCGAGTGACTCGACCGTGTCATTGCTGAGAGCGCGCACGGTCACGTTGTCGAGTTTGGCCAGCGCTTCCTGCATCTGGTTGCGCCAGACCGCGGCACTGCGACTATTGTAGGTGATGATCACGACTTGACGCGCCCGACCGGCTGCTTTGCGCAAGCGCTTTTCATCCGGCTGACCGAGTTCAATCCACAGTTCGATTTCGTCACTGAGGCTTTTCAGCCACAGATCCGGTTCATCATCGGTGCTGATGCCTTTGGTGAACGCGAGCCGCTCATCGGCATAGAGCGCAAACGCCAGCACCCGCACCATCATCCGCTCGTCGGTTTCGGAGGGATGCTGGGCAATGGTCAGCGAATGGCTGCCGTAGTAGTGCCGATCCATGTCGGCAATTTGCAGTTCGGCTTTGAAGATGGTGGCTTTCAGTGCCATCGCGGTTTCCTCTGTCCACAGTCGTGGGGCCAGAAACAAAACAGGCGCGACGATTGCAGCCGCCGCGCCTGCGCATGCATTACGTTCGAATTATTTTTCGACGAACGCGCGCTCGATCACATAATGCCCCAGATCGCCTTGGCGCGCTTCGGCAAAGCCCATCCCGTTCAGGATGGCGCAGGTGTCTTTCAGCATGCTCGGGCTGCCGCACAGCATGACCCGATCATTTTCCGCGCTGAACGGCGGCAAGCCAATGTCAGCTGCCAGCTTGCCACTCTTGATGAGATCGGTGACCCGGCCCTGATTGCGGAACGGTTCGCGGGTAACGGTCGGGTAGTAAACGAGTTTCTGGCGCACAATTTCGCCAAAGTATTCGTTGTTCGGCAATTCGCGCTCGATGTACTCGGCATAGGCCAGATCGTTTACGTTGCGAACGCCGTGCACCAGGATCACTTTCTCGAATTGCTCGTAAACCTCTGGATCCTTGATGATGCTCATGAACGGTGCGAGACCGGTGCCAGTGCTGAGCAAATACAGGTGCTTGCCCGGGATCAGGTTGTCGACGATGAGCGTGCCGGTCGGCTTGCTGCCAACCAACACCTGATCGCCGACCTTGATGTGCTGCAAACGAGACGTCAGCGGACCATTCGGCACCTTGATGCTGAAGAACTCGAGATGGTCTTCGTAGTTCGAGCTGACAATGCTGTAGGCACGCAGCAGTGGCTTGCCCTCCACTTCCAGACCGATCATCACGAAATGACCATTACGGAAGCGGAAACCCTGGTCACGCGTTGTGGTGAAACTGAACAACGAGTCGTTCCAGTGGCGGACATCGAGAACACGTTCGGTAGCAAAAGCGGCCATGGCGGAGCATCAATCAAGGGGCTGGCGACAACGGGCGCGGATTCTACCGGGTTTTACCGGCAAAAGAACCGAATCGAGATCAATTCTCAGCAGAAAAGCCCAGTTTTTACAGGGGCTTAGCGGGAAAAGACCAGGAGTATGGCCAGAAATGGCCGGCGACGGCGCCAGCTCCCCAGACAGAGCCGGCTGACGCGTCCTTGGACGTCGAAAGAAGGAACACGGCGGCGAAGGTCTCCCCTCGCCGCCCTGCCCGGTTCACCCGCCTCAGGCGGTAAGACGTGTGTACAGATTACGCAACGGGGCGAACATGCCGCGGTACTTGTAGGCGGTGAACTCGCCGGCATCAAGGAAGCTGCCACGGCAGCGCGGGCACTGCTCGACAGTCACGCTGCCGCCGTTGATCCGTCGGGTCAGCAGGGCGATGTCTTCACAGCGCGGACAATCGATGTCGTGCTGACCGTTGAAGGCCTGACCCAGCGCCGGCGACCCCAGATCCAGCATTTCGCTGTCATCGATGGCACGCATGGCATCCAACTCACCGGTGTCAAACCACATTCCCTTGCAACCGGAACAACGGTCGACCTCGATACCGTTCAGATGAACATGGTCCATTGCCGCATGGCATTTCGGGCAGTTCATGGTGTGCTCCTCGTTTCAACAGTGGAAAGTCTTCAGCTGGTGTGCAGTCTGACGAAAACAAGCCTGAAAGAGTTTGATCCAGCGTAAGAACCGGTAACCGTTGAGACATCTTGCAACAGTTGTCCGGCATTGCCTTTCCAGCATCGGCGCGCTTATGCGTTTATCATGCGAACCACCGAGTGATTACCCGCACAAGACCGATGAGTAACGACCAGCAAACCAAACCGGGCCAGCAGGGCACAGCCGCCCAGCGCAGTACCATCAGTTGGGATGATTTTCAGAAAGTCGAGCTGCGCCTCGGCACCATCATTCACGCCGAACCGAATACCGGTGCGCACAAACCGGCCTACATTGTGGATGTCGATCTTGGTCCGCTCGGCATCAAGCGTTCCAGCGCCCAGATCACCGCGCATTACACGCCAGAGCAATTGCTTGGCCGGCAAGTGCTGTGTGTTTGCAACTTTCCCGCCAAGCGCGTTGCCGGCGTTCGCTCAGAGATTCTGGTAACCGGCTTTCACGATGCCCAAGGTCGTGTGGTGCTGTGCTCGGTGGATCACCCGGTGCCGAACGGCACACCGCTTCTGTAAGCGGAATGAATCCGCTCAGTGAGCGCGTTCGGCAGGCCGCCGCGAGCGGCTGCGGGCCAGGGTCACCCGCCAGGCAATCGCAGCAGCAATCAACAGTAAGAACGCCGCCAACAGGAACGGGGCCCCCGGCAATTGCCAGCTCCGTTCCGCTGCAATCGCAAAGGCAAAGGTCTGGGTAAACAGCACCGGACCAAGCAGACCGGTCAGGCCAAGCAAGCTGCTGTTTGCTCCCTGCAATTGTCCTTGCTCCTGCGGTGTCACGTGCTGGGTCATCAAACTTTGCAAGGCCGGCCCAAACAGCCCCATCAGGGCAAAAACCGGAATTCCAAGCCAAAAACCCCAGCCTACCGGCGCCAGCGCGTAAATCAGAAAACCGGCCATGCCAAACACCAAACCGGTCAGCATCGCGCGCCGCTCACCCATCGCCGGCACGATGCGCCGAATCAGCACAGCCTGCACGATCACGTTACAGACACCAACAAGCGCCAACGTCAAACCGGTCACCGTTTCATTCCATCCGTAGCGGTAACTGACATACAACACAAAGGTGCTGGGCAGCACGTAATGCGCCAGCAGATACAGAATGTTGACGCTGGCAAGGCCAAACAATTCTGGATGCGAGCGCAGCAATTTCAGTGAACCCACGGGATTGGCCCGTGCCCAGGAAAACTGGCCGCGTTTTTCCACCGGCAAGGACTCTGGCAAAACAAACACACCGTAGAGCGCGTTCAGCAAGGTCAAGCCACCGGCTACCCAAAACGGCAGTCGGCTGTCGATGCCACCCAGCACGCCACCGAGTGCCGGCCCAATCACAAACCCAATGCCCCACGCCGCGCCGAGCATACCGAAACTGGCGGCACGCTTTTCCGGTGGCGTGACATCGGCAACATAGGCGCCGGCGGTGGAAAAGCTGGCGGCGGTGATGCCGGACAGCACTCGTCCGACAAACAGCCACCACAGGTTCGGTGCGAGCGCCATCAACAAATAATCCAGCCCCAAACCGAAGCAGGAAATCAGAATCACGGGGCGACGACCGAAGCGGTCTGACAGCGCACCAAGCACCGGCGAAAACAGAAACTGCATCAAGGCCCACGCCAGCGAAAAAAGTCCAACCATCCGCGCGGCCGCCGCGGTGTCCCCCGCCATGAACTGCTCGACCAACTTTGGCAATACCGGAATCACCACACCCAATGCCAGCACATCGAGCACCAGGGTGATGAAAATAAAGATGAACGCCGCGCGCGACGCGCCAGCAGGAGCTTGGACAGACTGCACAATGGATATTCCGGGGACAAACCACCCGGCTATTTGACGCGCTCGCCACGGCACTGGCAAGGCAGCGTCGCGACGCTGCTGACAACGGTGCAGTAACTGACGCTGGCGTGATGATAGGCACCTGTGACCTGCCCGCCTCAACCGGTACCGAGAACAATAATTTGCTGCCGAGGCTGTCAACGAAGGCCCATCACCCGCGTTAACGCAGACAGGCCCCCACCCGGATGAACCCGTGATGCCCGCCGCTGTTGCCCCGTTTCCGATCCCGCTAGACTTGCCCGGCACACCGCCCGCGGCGGTACCGCCCGGCCGACTCGCCGCCGTCGCGGCCCACCAGCGCACCCCGGACGAGACCCGACACGGCACCGTGAACGACAGTCAGCTGCAACACCAGCGTCGTCAGCTCGACCAGTTTCTGGCCGGCGTGGAGCGGCGAGCCTTGCGTATGGCCGAGTTCTCGGTTCGGCATCGCGACGACGCCCTCGAGATTGTCCAGGATGCGATGCTGAAACTGGCCCAGCGCTACGGCCACCTGCCAGCCGAGCAATGGCCACCGCTGTTCCAGCGCATCCTGCAAAGCCGCATAACCGATCACTTCCGCCGCCAGAAAGTCCGCAATCGCCTGTTTGTCTGGTTCAGCCGATCCGATGAAGACGGCGACGACTATGATCCAATCGCCGAAGCCGCCGATGAAAGCCTGAACAATCCGCTGGATCGCCTGAGTCTGGAGCAAGGCAATCAGGCGCTGGTGGACGCTGTCGCGCAATTGCCGGAACGGCAGCGGCAAGCGTTTCTGCTGCGCCACTGGGAAGGGTTATCGGAAAAGGACACGGCGTTTGCCATGCAGTGCAGTGAAGGATCGGTGAAAACCCATTTGTCGCGAGCCATGCACACACTTCGTGCCCGCCTCGCCGAACATGCTTGAGCAGGAGTTGCCATGAACCAACCACAAGCGCCCGGCCCAGACGCCCGTGACAACGCTCGAGACGACAGCCCAGACCACTCCGCGGACAAGGCCTGGCTCGACCGCACCCGCACCGCGCTCGACGAACAAGCCGAGACCCTGGATTACAGCGCGCAGCTGCGGCTGCAGCGCGCACGTGAAGCCGCGCTGGCCAGCATGGCGCCGGCGCACAGCAGCAAGCGGTGGTGGCAGCATCAGGTACTGTGGCTGGCGGCCGTACCGGCGGCGCTCGCCATTGCGGTCGCCGTGCCGCTGTTGCTACCAATTCCCAGCCAGCAAGCCGACACCGCGCTCGCTGTTAACGATGAATCACTGCAAGGCTTTGACGACATGAGCTTGCTCGCCGCCGACGCCGATCTGGACACCCTGGCCGACATCGAGTTCTATCAATGGCTGGCAGACAATCCGGATGCCACCGATGCCTGAACGATAACCCGAACGGGAATCGGCAAATCTCGTTACCGGAAAGACGTGGCGGAACGGCACGTTTTTGCCTATATCTAATGCCATCCACAGGGGCGGGAGATGCCCCGCCCACCCGACGGCAAGGCAGGACGCCACGCCGCGGTGCAGGAGAATGGCATGGCCCCCGAGCCGACCGGCATCAACCCGCTGCACAATGACAAAGCCAACAGCGGCCAAGAACTCTATTTGCCCACTGAACTCTGTCTGTTGCCGCTGTCCGAGCGGCCGTTCTTTCCGCCGCAGACATTGCCCATCCTGATGAACGAAGAGCAGTGGCGCGAAACGCTCGATTACATCGGCGGCACCGAACACCGGCTCGCCGGCCTCGTGCTGGTCAAAACCGCCCATCCGGATCAGGCAACGGTGCGTGATTTTCATCCCATCGGCACCATAGTCCGCGTGCATCATCCGGTAGTGTCCGGCGGCAAGATCCAGTTCATTGCCGAAGGCTTGCAACGTTTCCGCATCCGGCAATTCAACAGCGACAAAGCGCCGTTCCTGGCCGAAGTCGATTACCCGGTCGAACCGCGCTACCGCAACACCGAGCAGCTGAAAGCCTTTGCGGTCGCCATCATCAACGCCCTGCGCGACATGCTGCCGCTCAATCCGCTCTACAGCGATGAACTGAAGTTTTTCCTGAACCGGTTCAACCCGAATGATCCGTCACCGCTGGCCGACTTTGCCGCCAGCCTGACCACTTCCACCCGCGACGAGCTGCAACACATCCTGGAAACCGTGCACCTGCGTGAACGCATGGAAGCGGTGATCGAACTCATCAAAACCGAAATGCAGGTCGCCCGGCTGCAAGCCAAGATCCGGGAGGAAGTCGAAGAAAAGCTGAGCGAGCATCAGCGCAAGTTTTTCCTGCGTGAGCAGATGAAAGCGATCCAGCGCGAGCTTGGCATCGCCAAGGATGATCGCACCGCTGACACCGAACGCTTCCGCGAACGGCTGGAAACGCTTCACGTCCCGACAGCGCCCCAGCAGCGCATCGACGAAGAGCTCGACAAACTGGCAGTGCTGGAACCGGGCTCACCGGAATACGCTGTCACCCGCAACTGGCTCGATGTAGCAACCTCGGTGCCATGGGGCAAATGCAGCGATGACAATCTCGATCTGAAACGCGCCAAAGCCGTGCTCGAAGACGAACATGCCGGCCTCGATGACGTCAAACAGCGCATCATCGAATTTCTGGCAGTTGGCGCGCTGAAAGGCGAAATCGCCGGCTCGATTGTCTTGCTGGTCGGCCCGCCCGGTGTCGGCAAGACCTCGATTGGTCGCTCGATTGCCCATGCGCTGGAGCGCAAGTTCTACCGGTTCTCGGTGGGCGGCATTCGCGATGAAGCCGAGATCAAAGGCCATCGCCGGACCTACATCGGCGCCCTGCCCGGCAAATTGATCCAAGCGCTGAAAGAATGCGGCACGATGAATCCGGTGGTGATGCTGGATGAGATTGACAAAATCGGCAGCAGCTATCAAGGCGATCCGGCATCGGCACTATTGGAGGTACTTGACCCGGAGCAGAACAACGCGTTTCTGGATCACTACCTGGATGTCCGCGTCGATCTGTCCAAGGTGTTGTTCGTCTGTACCGCCAACCAGCTCGACACCATTCCGCGGCCCTTGCTGGACCGCATGGAAATCATCCGCTTGAGCGGTTACATCACCGAAGAAAAAATGGCGATTGCGCGCGATTATCTGTGGCCGCGTACGCTGGAGCGGGTTGGCCTGTCACGCCGTGACATCAAACTGGAACCGACCGCGCTGCGTACCATCATCGAAAACTATGCCCGCGAAGCCGGCGTCCGCAATCTGGAAAAGCAGCTCGGCCGCGTTGCCCGGAAAGTGGTGGTCGACAAGGTTGCCGAACCCGGTTTCGAAAAAGCCAACAAGAAAAAAGCCGCTGCCGCCAAAGTCGTGATCACCGCGGATCGCATCAGCCACTACCTCGGCCATCCGGTTTTCACCAACGAGACACCAGCGCAAGGCGTCGGCATCGTCACCGGCCTCGCTTGGACGGCGCTGGGCGGCTCCACCCTGAACATCGAAACGGCCATCATCCATCACAAGCAACGTGGCCTGAAGTTGACCGGCACACTCGGCGATGTCATGAAAGAATCGGCCGAAATTGCCTACAGCTACGTGGGCGCCCATCTGCAGTCCTTTGGCGCCAAGGCCGATGCCCTCGACAATTGTTTTGTCCACATCCATGTCCCGGAAGGCGCCACCCCGAAAGACGGTCCGAGTGCCGGCATCACACTCGCCACGGCCCTGCTCTCGCTGGCACGACAACAGCCGCTGCGTGGGCCCTTGGCCATGACCGGTGAACTGACCCTGACCGGCGACGTCCTGGCCGTCGGCGGCATTCGCGAAAAAGTCGTCGCCGCCCGACGGGTCGGGATACGGGAATTGATCCTGCCGGAATCTTGTCGCGGCGATTATCAGGAACTGCCGGCCTACATTCGCAAAGGGCTGACCGTGCATTTTGTCCGGCGCTATGCCGATGTGGTCGCCATTTGCTTCGCGACAAAAAAACGCAAGGCCGTTTGACAGACGTGAGCTGACCGACTTTGCTTGAGGCACCGGCGCAATCGCTGATGCGCGCCGTTGCCACAGTTCAAGCAGGAGGGAGCATGCGAGTGACGCCAGTAGTGCGATGGGCCAGCGCGTGGTGCGGGCTCATGTTGGGGGTTGGCGCGGTACACGCCGGCGAGGTCAGTTTCAACGGTTTCATTTCGGCGTATGGCGGCAAGGCGCTGGAAACCGCCGACAACCCGAATGCCTATCCCTGCAATTGCGCCATCGTCGATTACCCGTTTGTCGGCATCTATGAAGACGAATGGACCTTCGATCCGGATACCACCTTCGGTCTGCAGGCCAACTTCAATATCACCGACACCCTGTCGGCAACCGGCCAGATCGTCTCGCATGGCTCGCGCAACTACGACACCAGCATTCAATGGGCTTACCTGAGTTACACCCTCAGCGACAGCTGGACCTTGCAGGCCGGTCGCAAACGCTTGCCGCTGTTTTATTACTCCGACTTTTTTGATGTCGGCTATGCCATGCCATGGGTGCGCGCACCGGGCGATCTCTATGGCTGGCAGATCGTTGGCTATGAAGGGCTTAATACCCTGTTCAATGGCAGCTGGGGCGATCTCGGCGTCACCGCCAACATCTGGGCCGGCCGTGACAATGATGACGAAAACGCGCTGCTGA
>DASUEK010000009.1:0-5642 GCA_036275115.1 Permianibacter sp.
CCGCTGGACGACGCCAACGTCGGCCGCTTCTGTAATCTGGTGCGCGACATGTCCAAGCAGGTGCAATTCATTTATATTTCGCACAACAAGATTGCCATGGAGATGGCGAGCCAGCTGTGCGGTGTGACCATGCAGGAACCCGGCGTGTCACGCATTGTCGCAGTGGACATCGAGGAGGCGGCGGCGCTGGCGGAAGCCTGACAGTCTGCGCGCCAATCCACCCCTGAATGAACGCCGGGCAGGCCCGACGCCCGGCCGTGGAGTGAACAATGGATTTCGATTTTCGCCTGTTGCTGGCAGCTGCCGGCCTGGGCCTGGTCGGATACGTGGCCTGGGATGGCTGGCGCAACCGTGCGCGCAACAACTACAAATTCAAGCTGGAAAGAAATCTGCCACCGGACCTGCCGGAGCGGCCGGACCGTGACGGGTTCAGCAAGGATGGCGTTGGCAAACCGCGTTTGCGCGGCCAGGCCGACTCGGGTTTCCGCCCGGCGGTTGAAACCGGATTTGACGTGGACGACGCGCAAGTCCCGGCGCCGCGCAGCAGCCAGCGGGTGGAACCGGTCGAACCAACCTTTGATGAGGTGAACACGCCATCTGCGCCAATCGACAGCCGGCCCGCACCGACTCGCGGTGTCACGCCGGATTTGTTTGGTGATGACGATGTGAGCCCGGTGCGGAGCAGCCCGGCGAACCAACGGCGTGAACACCGCAGTGAACGGCCGACGCGCAAGGCCGAGCCGGATGTTATTGCCCTGATGGTACTGGCCAGCGAGGGTCAGTTCTTTAAAGGCTCGGATCTGGTGCCGTGCATGCTGGAACACGATCTGCGTTTTGGCGAAATGGATATTTTTCACCGCCATGCCGATGCCAGCGGCCAGGGCGCTGTCCTGTTCAGCGTGGCCAACGCGTTGAAACCGGGCACGTTTGATCCGGACAACATGCAGAATTTTTCCAGCCCGGGTATCAGCATGTTCATGCAGTTGCCGGGGCCGCAAGACCCGCGTGCGGCCTACAATCTGATGTTGGCCACCGCCGAGCAGATCGCCCACGCCATGGGGGGTGAGGTGCGTGACGCCAGCCGGCGACCGCTCAGCACCGAAGTGCGTTTGCGTCATCAGGAAATTCTGGCTGAACACGAACGTCAGTTGTTTGCCGGTGTCTAGAACCGTTTTCAGTATGCAACGGCGTCTGCGGACGCCGTTGTGCATTGTGGTTTCGGCCGTTGGTGCGGTTGCCACATCGTTATAGGTCCGTTGATCTCATGTCCAGCGTTCACCAGCAAATCGAACACCTGCGCGCCGCCTTGCGCGAGCACAACTACAAATACTACGTGCTCGATGCGCCCACCATTCCGGATGCCGAATACGATCGACTGATGCTGCAATTGCGTCAGCTCGAGCAGGCGCATCCGGAACTGGTCACCCGTGATTCTCCTACGCAGCGGGTCGGTGGCGAGCCCATCGCGGCGTTCAAGCAAGTCAAACACGCCATTCCGATGCTGTCGCTGGAAAATGCTTTCAGCGAAGACGATCTGCAGGCGTTTGTCCGCGGCATTCAGGAGCGACTCGGCACCACGGATGAACTGGAGTTCAGCTGCGAGCCCAAGCTCGATGGCCTCGCCATCAGCCTCATTTACGAGCAGGGCGTGCTGGTACGCGCAGCGACGCGTGGCGATGGTGAGACCGGTGAGGATGTCACCCACAGTGTTCGTACGATTCAGTCGATTCCGCTGCGGCTGAACCCGGATCGAGCACCGCCGCCGCTGCTGGAAGTGCGTGGTGAAGTGTTCATGCCGCGCGCGGCGTTTGAACGGTTCAATGAGAGAGCACGCGCGACCGGCGACAAGCTGCTGGCCAATCCCCGCAATGCTGCGGCCGGGGCATTGCGATCGCTCGATCCGAAAGTCGCGGCCAGTCGTGAGCTGGCGTTTTATGCCTACGGTGTTGGCCAGGTGATCGACTCGCCAGAGTGGCCGTTGACTGCAGAGAACAGTCACGCTGGCCGCTTGCTCATTTTGAAGGTCATGGGACTGCCGGTGTCGCGCGAAATCACGGTTCGTTCCGGTTATGACGGCTGTCTGCGCTACTACCGTGAAATCGGCGAACGGCGTAACAGTCTGCCATTCGAGATTGATGGCGTCGTGTTCAAATTGAACCGCATCGACTGGCAGGAACAGCTCGGTTTTGTCTCGCGGGCACCGCGCTGGGCCATTGCCCACAAGTATCCGGCGCAGGAAGAACTGACCGTGCTCGAAGGCGTGGATTTTCAGGTCGGTCGCACGGGCGCGCTAACGCCGGTGGCGCGCTTGAAACCGGTCTATGTTGGCGGTGTCACGGTCAGCAATGCGACGCTGCACAACATCGATGAAATCGCGCGTCTGGATCTGCGTGTCGGCGACACCGTGATCGTCCGGCGCGCCGGTGATGTGATTCCGCAGGTGGCGAGCGTTGTGCTCGATCGCCGGCCAGCGCATGCGGCGCATATTCGCATGCCGGATCATTGCCCGGTCTGCGGCGCCGAAACGGTGCGCGAAGAAGGTCAGGCCGCAGTGCGCTGCTCGGCGGGCATTTCCTGCCCGGCCCAGCGTAGCGAAGCAATTCTGCATTTCGCGGCCCGCCGCGCGATGGATATCGAAGGTCTGGGCGACAAGTTGGTCGAGCAGTTGGTCGAGCGCGAGCAGGTGCACACGCCGGCCGATTTGTATGGTTTGACCGTGGCCGATCTCGCGGCGCTGGATCGCATGGGTGAAAAATCGGCGGTGAAGCTGCACGCCGCAATCGAGAAAAGCAAATCGACCACGTTGCCGCGTTTTTTGTTTGCGCTCGGCATCCGTGATGTCGGCGAAGTGACCGCGCAAACACTGGCCAACACCTTTGGCGATATCGACGCGATCATGGCGGCCGATGTCGAACAATTGCAGCAAATCCGTGATGTCGGCCCGGTGGTGGCGCAGCGGGTGCATCAGTTTTTTGCCAACCCGGCCAACCGTGAGACCGTGGCCGCACTGCGTGCCGCCGGCGTGCACTGGCCGGCGATTGCCGTCATCGACAAATCGGCGTTGCCATTGAACGGCCAGATTTATGTGCTCACCGGCACACTGGAAGCCTTCAGTCGTGATGTCGCGGCAGAAAAACTGCAGGCACTCGGCGCCAAGGTGACCGACAGCGTGTCGAAAAAAACCTCGGTGGTAGTCGCCGGCCCCGGTGCCGGCAGCAAGCTCGCCAAGGCGACCGAACTCGGTATTGCAGTGTGGGACGAGCAACGGCTGTTGGCGCTGTTCGCGCAGCACGGTGTCTGAGCGGCATTGACCGCGGATCGCTGGCTGTTGCGAACAGCGCGCGTGAACTCAGCCGTACTTCAGTTTCAGCGCCAGCACGGTGCCGGCGAGTACCAGCGTGACGAGATTGGCGAGGGTCATCGGCCAGTTGTTGATTTGCAGGCCGTAAGCGAGCCACAACAGCACGCCGGTCACGAACACCAGATACATCGGCATGGAGATGGCGCGGGTGTCGCGGCTTTTCCAGGCCTGAATGACTTGCGGCAGAAAGGCACCGGTGGTGCAGCAAGCGGCAAGATAGCCGAGCAAATCGGCGGACATGTTGGGCTCCTGAAACGGTCGCACTGCACCATGCAGACGCGACGCTGATCGGGTGCCAGTTTGCCAGATGGCAGCAAAAGAGATGAGGGAGGATTGCATGGCCACTACAGGGAATCGCATCGCGGTGGCGCGTACCTTTGTCGGGGCGGCCATGGTGGCCGTGGTGGGACTGGTGATCGGCGGTTGCGTATCGGCGCCGTCGTCACCCGAGCCGCCCGATACCGCGACCGGCGGTCCGGTCTTGCTGCGCAGCCTGCCGATGATTGCCGTGGCGCCGGGCCAGTTGCACGATTACTGGCAATGGCGGGAACCGTTGTCGGTGCAGACGCCGGCCAGTTCTGGTCGCAACCTGCAATACGGTTGCGTCGCCGTGCATTTCGCCATCGATGCGGAAGGTCAGAGCTTTGATGTTCAGGTGCGCAAGTCGTATCCGCAAGGTCGCTTTGTCGAACCGGTGCTGGCCTGGGTGAAGGACTGGCAGTTTGTTCCGACCGAAAGCAACCCGGTACGCCAGCCGGTACGCACGGATTATCTGTTGACGGTGCAGTCGGTGGACGGCGAGTTGCGTCTGGTTGAAGCCGACCACGTCGCCAGGTTTTGTCGCTGACTCGTGGCAAGGACATTGCAGCAACAAAAAAGCGCCGATTGGCGCTTTTTTGTTGCCAGGAAAAACACGGATCAGGCGCTTTCGGCGGCGCTGTTCGGTTCCTGATTCAGTTCAACAGGCGGCCAGGCGGTGTGGTTGATCTGGGCGTCGAGCCACAGCAGCAGCATCTTCCAGTCATCGCGATCGCGCCCATAGAGCTCGCCTTTGCCATCGCAGATGCCGAGGCTCTCACCGTACAGGCGAACGTAGTTCTGGGTGTCGCGCAGCGCACCAACAAACGGAATGTTCAGACTGAGCAGGAATTTTTGCAGCCGATCCCAAGCTTTGGTTTGTTGCTTGACCCGGTTGGCGATGACGGCGATCGGCCGGCGCTTTTTGCGCATGGCCGGGCACAGCAGCAGCTCGCCGATAAAACGGGCCGAGGCGCGGATATCGATATCAGATGGCAACACCGGGATCACGATCAGATCGTGGTCGAGCACCATGTCATCGAGCGCCGGGCCGGTCAGCCCGGGCGGGGCATCGGTGATCAGCCACTGGGTATTGCGCGGTGCGCGCCATTGGAAACTGCGGGTCAGTCGGCTGTTGTTGCCGACCTTGATGCCGTAAACCGCCGGCAGGGTAGTGGGCCGGTGTTCGCACCAGTGATGCGACGATCCCTGCGGGTCGGCATCGACCAGCGCGGTGGCGCCACGGCGGGCAAGCCAGGCGGCGATGTTGGTTGCTACGGTGGTTTTGCCGGCGCCGCCCTTGCTGTTGATGACCAGAATACGCGTCGCGGTGAGGACCTGAACCGACACCAAAGGCTCACCCGCCACCGGCCGGGACGGCAGTGGGGTGATTATCGGTATGCCCGATTCGCTCTCGTTTTCATCCATGAGGCAGGCTTTAGGCGGAGCGGCGGAGTGCCGCGTACCGGCCAGTATAGCGGCAGGCATCGGCGACATGGGAGTCGCGCTGGGGCAGGCTGGCCAAAATTCGACCCATTTCGCGCCGGACGAACTGCTCCTTGTCGGTAACGTCGCGGGCCTGACGTTGATGTTCGGCGAGGTTTTGCAGCACTTCTTGCAGCGCGTACAGCGAGGCCGGGATATCGAGATCGGAAAGTGCTATCAGCCGGGCCAGTAATTCACTTCCGGCTTGCGGCGCCAGTTGGCCGCTGCGGACCACGTGCAGCAGCTGGGCGCCAAACTGGGTCAAAAGGGTGCTGAGGCTGGCGGCATCGAGCTGGTGCGCCTGTTGCCACTGCCGGGCAGCGTCGGCGCAGGCCTGCGGCTGGCCGTCCTTGAAAGACGGGGTTTGCAGTAACGCCAACAACGCTTGGCTTGCGACGCGCATGGAGACAGGCCACCGACAGCTTCGATGGCCTGAAGTATGGTCGGTTTTTCGCCATTTATCTTTGCGCCGGTCGCCACGGCAAGCGTGCGCCAGTTC
>DASUEK010000010.1:0-7854 GCA_036275115.1 Permianibacter sp.
CAAAGAAACCCCGTACGTGCTGGGCCTCGAAGGCAAGTCGGGCGATCCGTCGCCGATGACCGCTTACGGCGTCTACAAGGGCATCAAGGCCGCGGTCAAGTTCAAGCTCGGCCGCGACTCGCTGGACGGCGTCAAAATCGCTGTTCAAGGTCTGGGCCACGTCGGCTACTACCTGTGCAAGCACCTCGCTGACGAAGGCGCCAAGCTGTTCGTGACCGACATCAACAAAGAGTCGATCGAGAAGGTCGTTGCCGAGTTCAAGGCGACCGCGGTTGACGTCAACGCCATCTACACCCAGGACGTCGATGTCTACGCCCCGTGCGCCCTTGGTGCCACCGTCAACGATGAAACCCTGCCGCGTCTGAAGTGCAGCATCATCGCCGGTGCCGCCAACAACGTGCTGGCCGAAGATCGTCACGGCGTCGCGCTGATGAACCGCGGCATTCTGTACGCCCCGGATTACGTCATCAACGCCGGTGGCATCATCAACGTGTCGTTCGAGAACAACTACTCGAAAGAAGCGGCGATGAAGAAAACCGAAAACATCTACAACACGCTGATGAACGTGTTCGAACGCGCGAAGGCCGAGAACAAGCCGACCAACGCCGTTGCCGACGAAATCGCCCGTCAGCTGGTGGCCGCCGGCCGCAAGTAAGCGACCGACGTCATCAAAAAAGCCGGCCTTGCGCCGGCTTTTTTTTTCCGGCGGCGGGGTCATGTGTACTGGCCGCAGCGCGCTCGCCGCACCATCTTCCTCCCGCTGCACACATGTTACCGCCGGTCCGCCCACGCTGGGCTTTCCGGCAAAGCCGGCTATAGTGGGAACACATCAGTGCCCACTCATCGGAAGAACGCGTCAGGGCCATGGAGACGACCTCGACACTGCTGACCGTCATTTGCCTGATCGCCGCGACTGCCTCCATCGCGTGGTTTGTCGTGGCCTTGCCGCTGCGTATCGCGCCGATCGCGTCTTTGCATTTCGGCATTGCCAACGCCCTGTTCACGGTCAGCATCGTGCTGACGCTGCAACGAACCGATGCCGCCA
The DNA here is from genome assembly GCA_036275115.1 of Permianibacter sp. GTDB lineage: Bacteria > Pseudomonadota > Gammaproteobacteria > Enterobacterales > Permianibacteraceae > Permianibacter. The sequence continues at coordinate 1,046 of DASUEK010000010.1, forward strand.
ACTGGTGGTACTGGTCTCTGGCCGATTTGCTCGGGCTGCTATCCATCGTCGGCATGCACCTCGGCACCCGCGCGCTTTTCAAACTGCCCAGTATGCTGCTACTGCATGCCGTGGGATTCGGCGTCGTCATGCTGCTTTACCTGACCGCCCGCCCCGGCCCGGAATCAAGTCTGCGGTTCGGCATCAGCTATTCGGTCGTCGCCGGTCTTGTCATGGCGTTGATTGCGTTCGACAGCTTCCGGGCCGCACGCAAGGAATTCACCACCGGAGCCGGCATCGCGGTCGCTTGGCCGTTCGCTACTATTGCCATGGCGATGCTGGCGCGAGGCGTGCAGATTGCAAGCCAGCACAGCGGCCATATTGCAGTCGCGCAACAACAAGGCAGCGTTGATGCCGGGCTCACCATGTGGCTGTACACCTTTCTGGTGCTGCTGCTGAACATCAGCCTCTTCTCCAGCGTTTTGGCTCGGCTGGTGATGAAGGTACGCAATTACGCCGAGCGTGATTTCCTGACCGGGCTGCTGAACCGACGCGCATTCGATGCAAGGCTGGCGCTGGAGCGTAGCCGCCACGAACGCAATGACGGCGGATTCTGTCTGGTGGTGCTGGATATCGACCACTTCAAAGCGATCAATGACCAACACGGCCATGCCGTCGGCGATCTGGCCTTGCGTCACGTCGCAAAACTGTTGATCCAGTCGCTGCGCCCGGTCGATGCCGTGGCCCGTTTTGGTGGCGAAGAATTTTTGATTCTGCTGCCCGATACGCCGCTGGAAACCGCCGCCGCTGTTGCTGAGCGCCTGCGCCAGACATTGGTGCAAAATCCGTTGTACCACGATGGCCATCTGCTGCCGGTGCAAGCCAGTTTCGGCTTTGTCTCCAGTCATGCCGGCAATAACGCCACCCTGCTGGATCTGGCTGATCAGGCCATGTACCGCGCCAAATCCGAAGGTCGCAACCGCGTTTGCGGCGTGCACAGTGTCAGCTGAACCGTCGGCGCTCACCTGTCGGCGTGACAGAGCGTTGGTGGTGAATGATGCGACTTGCGAGCGGAATAAAGCGACGACCACGGACTTCCGTGCAGTAGGCTTTTCAGCCCGGCGCGGCTTTCAACTTGGCGAGAATGTCGGCACGGCGCGGATGGGTCAGGGTTTCGCGCGATCCAAACTCCAACGGTCTTAATTGCTCTTCGGGCGGAAACATGATGACGTTGCTGCGCAGCGTTTCCGGCAGCAACGGCAATACCCGTTGATCGATCGGCGGAAAGCCGTGCGCGATCACTTCCCGGGCGTTGTGTGCAGGCGTCAGCAAAAAATCAATGAAGGCTTCTGCCTCACTGACCTGCGCGCACTCGCGGGTAATGCAGAAATAATCCGCCCAGATCTCGCCGCCCTCCTCGGCGATCACATAATGCCAGTTCGGATTCTCCCGATTGAGCAACACCCCATCACCGGACCAGGCCATGCTGAGCCATGCACCCGCACGCATCTGGTCGTAGGCCAGACTGCTGATTGCTTTCAGATGTGGCCGGCTCGACATGAGCAACCGCTCGGCGGCATCAAGCTCGATCGGTTTGTTCGAGTTGAAGGAATAACCGAAATACTTCAGCGCGTTGCCGATGGTGGTCAGCTGGTAATCGTGCACCACGGCGTGCCGGCTCGCTTTGCCACGGGTCAGATCCCAGAATTGGAGCCAACTGCGCAACGGGTCGGCAAACTGACGACGGTCGTAGACAAAACCGGTCGTACCCCAGTTTTTTGGCAAGCCAAAATAGCGCCGCTCATTGCTGACCACCGCAAGGAAACGCGCTTGTTGGCTGGCTTCGTCCCAATTCGGAAAATGCGCCATGCGCAAGGGCCGCAGCAGACCCATGCGGCCGTAGGCATTGACCGCGTAATTGGTCGCGACGACGATATCGAAGCCACTGCGACCGGTCAGCAAATGCGCCATCATTTCTTCGTTGGAACCAAAGATGCGCAACTCAATGGCGATGCCGGTTTGCTCAGTAAACTGCTTCAGGTTTTCGGCGCTGTGATAATTCGGCCAGGTCGCGACCACCAGCTTTTGCCTGGTTTTGCCGGTGCGCAGGGGCTTTTGGCTGGCGTGCGCCGACAGACCGGCGAGCAGGCCACCAGTCAGCAGAGACGCAGCAAGGAATCGGCGTCGCGTAAGGGCCACGACGGCTTTCCTCCCATCAGTCTGGACAATTGATTTTCAGTGTAGCAGGCCGTCGCAACCGCGCTGCTCGCACCGACGCCACGCTCAGATGGCCAAGCGACCGCTCAAGAAATCGCGGCAGCTGGCGCGATCACCACGGAACAAGATCTCGCGCGGATGCGAGTCGAAGGAATGGCGGTAGCGCGGATCGTAGTATTCGGACAGTAGCGGCGCGATCCAGCGGCCGTGACGATCCTGATCGGCCGGGTCCTGCATTGCGTCCGCCAGCGCCGCCGACAGTTGCTGATGGCGTAGCGCGCCCAGCCGTTTCAGGATGCGGTCAAGCCCGGCCTGCAGCAGCTGCTGCACCGCCGCCACCGACTGGCCCTGCCGCAACGGCTGCAGCACGTATTCGTCGTGGGTCAGCGCCACCCGTTCCGCCATGCTCAGTTCGAGCAGCACCGCTGGGGCGGCGTACATGCGGCTTTTCAGGGTCAGCGGCAACTGGTTGACACCAATCAGCCGGCTTTCGTCTTCAACCAGATATTCGCGATGTCCGGTCAAAAGCGCCATGCCGATGCGGTTCTCGAAGGTTTGTTGCGACGGCTGACTGCCGAGCCCGCCAAACGCGCTGCCACGGTGATTGGCTGCCGCTTCCAGATCAATTTTTGGCACCGCGAGTTCGCGCAGCAGCCGGGTCTTGCCGGTCCCGGTCGGCCCGGACAACACCAGCAACGCTGGCAGCTGCTCCAGCTGCTCGCGCAGTACGGCCCGCATCGACTTGTAACCGCCGCGGACCCGCAACGTGTCGGTGCCCGCTTCGGCCAGCCAGTCGCACGCAAGGCGCGAACGGGCGCCACCGCGCCAGCAGCACACCAGCATGGACGTTGCTGACGTCGCCGCCCATTGCTGCCAGCGACGGACCCGCTCCGCTTTGTGCGGCGCGGTCAATTGGTAACCGAGCGCAAATGCCGCGTCCTGACCCTGCTGCTTGTAGCAAGTGCCAACGAGATGGCGTTCCGGGTTGGTCAGGATCGGATCATTGTGAAAACCCGGAATGGCGCCATCGGCCCATTCCCCTTCCGAGCGCACATCCAGACAAGCCGGCGGCGTCGGCTGCAGCAACTGCTGCAACGCCTCCTGCGGGGAAACAATCTCGGAACTGGCCATGCGGGATCTCATCAGCGACACGGCATTATGGCAAATATGCCCGTATGGCGGCAGCATCATGCGCGGCCGGAAAACGGCCAGAAAAAAAGCGACCCGCAGGTCGCTTTTTCTCGTGCCCGGATCAGGCAGCAGTCGCTATCGCTTGCAACTGCTCGGCAGTCCAGGCTTCCACCACTTGCCGCAGGAGGAACAACGGCATCGCACCGTTTTTCAGCACCACGTTGTGGAATGCCTTGATGTCGAACTTGTCGCCCAGCTTGGCCCGGGCTTCTTCGCGCAGCTTGAGGATTTCGATCATGCCGATCTTGTAGGAGCAAGCCTGACCCGGCATCACGATGTAGCGCTCGATCTCCGACGTGACATCCGACTCGGCAAGACCGGTGTTGGTCATCATGTACTCGATCGCTTGTTCGCGGGTCCAGCGCTTGGCATGGATACCGGTATCAACGACCAAACGCACCGCGCGGAACAGCTCGGCCTGAAGGCGGCCCAAGTTGTCGAACGGATCGTTCTGGAAACCGGCTTCCCACGCCACCCGCTCGGCGTACAGGGCCCAGCCTTCGGTATAGGCCGTGAACGGACTCATCCGGCGGAACAGCGGCAGTTCACTGTTTTCTTGCGCAATGGCGATCTGGAAATGGTGACCCGGCACCGCTTCGTGATACGCCAGTGTGCGCATGTCGTATTTCGGCGTGGCCTTGATGTCGTAGAGATTGGCGTAGAAGATGCCCGGCCGTGAACCATCCATCGCCGGTGCATTGTAATAAGCACCCGGCGAGGTCTTTTCCTTGAATTCCGGAATGCGTTCGACCTTGACGCCCATCTTCGGCTTGACCGCGAACCACGGATCGAGACCCGCCGACACTTCGTCAATGATCTTTTGATAGTCCGCCAGAATCTGCTGCCGACCTTCATCGGTATCCGGATACAGGAAGCGCGCTTCCTCACTCAGTTGGCGCATCAGCGTACCAACCGGTTGGGTCGTGTCATAGCCCTGCGCCGCCAAAATCTCGCGCATTTCGCCATGAATGCGGGCCACTTCATCCAGACCAAGCTGATGCACTTCCTCCGGCTTCATGGTGGTCGTGGTGAACATCTCCAGCATGAAGGCATAGAACGCATCACCTTCCGGCAACTTCCAGACGCCATCATCGCTGCTCGACTTCGGCTTCTGCTCAACCAGGAAAGCTTTCAGGTTGTTGTAAGCCGGGTACACGGTCTGTTCAATCTGCTGTTTGGCATCGGCCAGCAGACGGGTTCTGTCTGCTTCGGCAACCGTTTTGGCTTCGTTCAGTTTTTTCTCGAACGAGCTGTACAGGATGTTCTGCTCGACCGGGGTGCCGACAAAGCCTTCGATTTCCGCAATCACCTTTTCCAGCACAAAAGTCGGCGGAATGATGCCTTTCTCTTCGCGCAGCTTGAGGCCTTCAATGACCTGTGCAAACTTGACGCCGATCTTCGACAACCGGGCGTTGTAGTCCTCGGCATCGCCGACGCTATTGATCTGGTGCGCCGACTCCATGAAGGTCGGGAAACCGTTCTGGACACCAAACAACTGATTGACCGGGTAATTGTGGTAGCGCCACTTGTCGGCACCGTCTTTCATCTTGCCGAGGAACCAGGTACCCATGTCATAGGTAAGCTGCTCCTGATAGCCGAGGTCGGCCCGGTCATAGCTCTGGAACTCGGTCATCATCGCGTTCATCTTGGCGATCATGCGATCACCGGACTGCACCGATTCGTCGTCCAGGTCATCCTGATGAAAGGTGATGCCGACACTTTCCAGCATGCGCAGCTGCGACAGTGTTTCCGGGCTTTCCAGCACGAACTGCATGAATGCGCGGTTGATCGCCCAGTTGAACGGCAGCTTGCCGTACCAACCGTACAACCCCGCCAGCAGCAACAGGCCGAGTAATGCGGCCAGAATTACACCCAACCATTTCACGATACGCACGGAGGTCTCCTCTCCCGTTTCTTGCCACGAACACCGCACCGACTCATGACCGGTGCGGTTGCCCTGTTTTGTTATGGATTATTTCTTGAAACCGCGTTGCGGATCCGCCGGCTCGCGGTAGCGATCACGTAGACGGGTCTGGCGTGACACCAGCGGCTGTTCGGCTCCGGCAATGATCACATGATCCGGATAGCTGGTGACTTCCAGCGGATCACCACTCCAGATCACGACATCGGCATCAAAGCCGGCCGCCAACTTGCCGTAGCGATCAGCAATGCCGAAAATTTCAGCCGGATTGACCGTCAGCGCTGCCAGCGCCGCGGCCGCGGGCAAGCCATGGGCGACGGCGTTACCGGCACCTTGCCGCACCAAATGGGCATTGTGACTGGGCGAATCGCCGGTGTTGCTGGTGAACGCCAGCTTGACGCCGGCCTTGTGCAGCAAGGCAGCATTCTGCAGCGATGCCGACAGGGTATCGAAACTGCCGGGCAGATTTTCCATTGGCGCCAGAATGACTGCCGCGTTCGCCGCCGCGATCTCTTTTGCCAACCGATGCCCCTCACTGGCGCCGAGCAACACCAGCTTCAGTTTGAAGCTGCGGCCAAGCTGCAGGATCGCACGGATATCTTGCGCACGGTCGACCGCGACAATGAGCGGCACTTTGCCGTCGAGTACCGGCAGCAACGCTTCCAGGTCGCGATGCGGCAGCGAGTAGTCGCGGCGCTCGCCACGCTGGAACGCGGCTTTGTTGGCGGCGTAATCACGGGCATCTTCAAACGCATTGCGCATGGCCAGTAAGGCCGAGGCACGCGAACCTTCCTGCGCGCCGTTGGCGATGCCGCCGTAATTGGCGATCACGGCGGCATCACGGCGTAGCAGCAGATCGTCACCGGCCAGTTTGATCACGGTCGACTGGCCCCCGAAGACATCGTGACCCACGCCCGGCGTGACCACGGCGCGAGTCAGGCCCATCATCCGGTTGTAGGGGATCAGGACGCTGGCCGGGTTGATGATGTCAGACACATCAAAACTGGCACCGAACCGCTCATCGGGCGTGGCGTTGTCGACCGTGCTGTCTTCCAGCTCGATCTCCATCGTGCCAAGGCCGGTATGGGCATTCATGAAACCAACGGTGACCGGGCGACCGTTGGCGTCAATGATGCGGCTGTCGGCATCCGGTTTGATGTCGGCACCAACTGCAACAATGCGCTCGCCACGAATCAGCACATGCTGACCGGTCTGAACCGCGTGGTCTGCGTGATGCAGCGTGGCATTCTGGATGAACAGATTATCGGCATGGGCCGCCGATGCCAGCGTCACGTTCAACAGCGACACGCTCAGCAACGACAAAGCCCAACGCGGCGTCAGGGAAACAAGCAAGGATTTCACAGACGCTCTCCTTCCGGCTTGACGATGCCGAGTTCAAAATCGGTGGCTGGCTGTTGGCGGACGTCGCTGCGGTCGTAATGCAGCGCACCGTCGATGAACACTTTCTCGGCATGCGCGTAAACCGAGAACGGGTTGCGAT
>DASUEK010000011.1:0-6074 GCA_036275115.1 Permianibacter sp.
CGGAACCGGGTCGGCAGATCGGCTTCGAAGAAGTTGCGCAGGAACTCGTCGAGAATGCCACGCAGATCCTGGAAGGTGGTGTTTTCGTCGATCAGCAGGCCTTCGACCTGATGGAACATCGGCGAGTGGGTCACGTCGTAATCGCAGCGGTAGACGCGGCCCGGCGCAATGATCCGGATTGGTGGTTGCTGGCTTTCCATGACCCGCACCTGCACCGGCGAGGTATGCGTACGCAGCAGACGAGTGGCATCGAAATAGAACGTGTCGTGCATCGCCCGCGCCGGGTGGTGATCCGGTATGTTCAGCGCACCGAAGTTGTGCCAGTCGTCTTCCACTTCCGGACCTTCGGCGACGCCAAAGCCGATTTGCGAGAAATACGCTTCGATACGCCGCATTGTGCGGGTGACCGGATGCAAGCCCCCCTGATGATTGCGCCGGCCCGGCAAGGTCACGTCGACCGTTTCGCGGGCGAGCTTTTCCGCAATCGCTTTTTCGGTGATTTCCGTGCGCTTGGCTTCGAGGGCCTCCTCGATACCGGTTTTGACAACGTTGATCTTGGCACCAAAGGCCTTTTTCTCGTCCGGCGACAACGCGCCCATTTGCTTGAACGCCGCCGTCAGCGAGCCATTCTTGCCGAGGAATTGCGCCTTGACCTGCTCAAGCGTCGGCAGATCGGTGACCGCTGCAATCGCAGCCTGGCCTTGCGCCAAAATCTGTTCCAGTTCCATAGCAACCCCTTGGGGTGGTTCTTCAGTGTGTTCTTGAAGTGGGAGCGGCATTGGTCGCTGCCACCGGGAATTTGTTTTTTTCAAACGCTACTTGTCATTGTGCCGGGAACGCGCCGTCTGCGACCAATGACTTTTCTGCCGGCGCAATGTTGCCCACGCAGGAAAACAAAAAGGGGAAGAGCTTGCGCCCTTCCCCTTCCGACAAACGAAATCGCTTGTCACTGCACCACAGAAGCAAATCGCTTCGGGTCAGTCTCAGGCGGCGCGGGCGGCTTTGGCTTTTTCGGCCAGAGCAGCAAACGCAACCTTGTCAAACATCGCCAGATCGGCCAGCACGCGGCGGTCGATAACGATATTGGCTTTCTTCAAACCATCGATCAGACGGCTGTAGGACATGCCGCACTCACGCGAAGCCGCGTTGATACGGACGATCCACAGTGCGCGGAACTGACGCTTCTTCTGACGGCGGTCACGGTAGGCGTACTGAGCCGCCTTGATGACTGCCTGCTTGGCTACGCGGTAAGTACGCGAACGGGCACCATAGTAACCCTTGGCCAGCTTCAGAACTTTCTTGTGACGCGCACGGGCGGTCACACCACGCTTAACTCGTGCCATGACTCAACTCCTTACACGTACGGAAGCAAACGCTTCAATTCCGGCGCGTCCTGTTCGGACACCATCTTCAAACCACGCAGTTTACGAACGGTTTTGCCGCTCTTGTGCGTGGACAGGTGACGCATACCAGCTTGCTTGTGCTTGTAGCCACCCGAACCCGTTTTCTTGAAGCGCTTGGCGGCGCCCCGGTGGGTCTTCATCTTGGGCATGTTACTGCTCCTGATTTATCCGGTCTGGCCACGGCACCACGCCGTAGTTGACGCCAGAGTCGGACTTTTATTCCCGTTGCCGGGAATGCTGTTTGCAATCACGCCAAGGCGTTAACTGCAGAATCGTGCACTTCAGGGAAAACAAGGCCCGGCGCAAAGACCGGGCTTTTGCTTTCCTGCCTCCCCGCCAAGGCGGGGATGACAGTCAGCGCGTGGCGCTGGCTGTCACTTCGTTTTCTTCTTCGGTGCCAGAATCATGGTCATCATTTTGCCTTCCATTTTCGGGGCAAATTCGACGACTGCATGCTCGGCGGTGTCTACCTGCAAACGTTCCATCATCTGCATGCCGAGTTCCTGGTGCGCCATTTCGCGGCCGCGGAAGCGAACCGTGATCTTGGCTTTGTCACCATCCTCGAAGAACCGCAGGATGTTGCGCAGCTTGACCTGATAATCACCGACATCCGTACCCGGCCGGAATTTGATTTCCTTGACCTGGATTTGGACCTGCTTCTTCTTGGCCTCAGCCTGCTGCTTGGACTTGGTGTACAAGTACTTGCCATAGTCCATGATTTTGCAGACTGGCGGCACGGCATCCGGCGAAATCTCGACCAGATCCAGCCCCGCCTCTTCGGCGGCCGCGAGAGCTTCGCGGAATGGCACTACACCGATCTGCTGCCCTTCTTCACCGATCAAACGCACTTCACGTGCAGTGATTTCGTCGTTGATGCGGTTTTCCCGTTGGGGATTGGTGCGCGCTTCACGGGAGATCCGCGGCCTCGGCGGCGGCTTCGGTCCCGTCCTGATTGGTGGTTTTATTGCTCATTCCTCCAAAATAGAACGGCCGCGCGAGGACACGTCACTGGCAAGGAGTTCGGTGAAAGCGGTAACCGCCATGACCCCGAGGTCCTTACCATCGCGCCGACGCACGGCCACTGTATTCGTCTCGACCTCACGATCGCCGACGACCAGCAGATATGGCACACGGGCTAAGGTGTGCTCGCGGATTTTATAGCTGATCTTCTCGTTTCTCAAGTCGGAAGCGGCCCGGAAGCCTTGATTGTTCAAGGCTTTGGCCAGATTGGCGACGTACTCGTGCTGGCGGTCGGTGATGCTCAGCACCGAGACCTGCTGGGGCGCCAGCCAGGTCGGGAACAGCCCGGCATGATGCTCGATCAGGATGCCGATGAACCGTTCCAGCGAGCCCAGAATGGCCCGGTGCAGCATGACCGGGGTCCGTTTGGTGCTGTTTTCGTCGATGTATTCCGCACCGAGCCGTTCCGGCATGTTGTAGTCGACCTGCATGGTACCGCATTGCCAGTTACGGCCCAGGCTGTCGCGCAGGGTGAACTCGATCTTGGGTCCGTAGAAGGCGCCTTCGCCCGGTTGGTACTCAAATGCCAGGTTTTTGGCCTTGAGCGCATCGGCCAGCGCGCCTTCAGCACGGTCCCACATTGCATCGGAGCCGATCCGGTTTTCCGGCCGGGTAGACAGCTTGATGATGACATCGGTAAAGCCGAAGTCACTGTAAACCGAATACAACAGATCGACGAACGCGATGATCTCGTCACGCATCTGGTCTTCGGTACAGAAAATGTGCGCGTCGTCCTGGGTAAAGCCGCGCACCCGCATGATGCCGTGCAGCGCGCCCGACGGCTCGTTGCGGTGGCAGGAGCCGAACTCGGCCATGCGCAGCGGCAGATCGCGGTAGCTGTGCAGATGGGTGTTGAAGATCTGCACATGGCACGGGCAGTTCATCGGCTTGATGGCGTACTTGCGGTTCTCCGACTCGGTCGTGAACATGTTCGGCGAGTATTTGCCCCAGTGACCGGAACGCTCCCACAGGCTCAGGTCGATCACTTGTGGCGTGCGCACTTCCTGATAGCCGGCAACGCGCAAACGGTTGCGGATGTAGTTCTCGATTTCCTTGTAGATGATCCAGCCGTTGTTGTGCCAGAACACCATGCCCGGACCTTCTTCCTGCAGGTGGAACAGGTCCAGCGCCTTGCCGATTTTCCGGTGATCGCGCTTCTCGGCCTCTTCCAACCGGTGCAGGTAGGCCTCCAGATCTTTCTTGTTCGCCCAGGCGGTGCCGTAGACCCGCTGCAGCTGGGCATTTTTGGTGTCGCCGCGCCAGTAGGCGCCTGACACCCGCATCAGCTTGAACACTTTCAGCTTGCCGGTATTCGGCACATGCGGACCGCGGCAGAGATCTTCGAAATCGCCCTGGCGGTACAGCGAAATGTCTTCATTGCTCGGGATCGAGGCAATGATCTCGGCCTTGTAATGCTCGCCCAGCGATTTGAAGTATTCGACCGCTTCATCGCGCGGCAACAGCCGGCGCGAGACCGGAATCTCCTGCGCGGCCAGCTCGGCCATGCGCTTCTCGATCTTCTCCAGATCTTCCGGGGTAAACGGCTTCGGGCTGGCAAAGTCGTAATAAAAGCCGTCCTCGATCACCGGACCAATGGTGACCTGCACCTCCGGGAACAGCTGCTTGACCGCCTGTGCCAGCAGGTGAGCGGTCGAGTGCCGGATCACCTCAAGGCCTTCCGGGCTCTTGTCGGTGATGATGGCGAGCTCGCAGTCCTCGGTGATGGTGAAGCTGGTATCGACCTCACGGCCGTTGACCTTGCCGGCCAAGGCGGCCTTGGCGAGGCCGGCGCCGATGCTCTCGGCGACCTGCATGACCGTTACCGGCGCTTCAAACCGGCGCTCACTACCATCGGGAAGACGTACAACAGGCATGTTCCTGTGCTCTTTATTGGGCAAAACAACGAAAAAGGGAGGGGATTATAGGGGCCGAAGGGCCCGCGTCACAATCGAGCGCTTATGCGGATTGGTCAAGGCTTGAGCACTTGCGGCGACTGCCGGAAGTCGCCCGAGCGCAGCAGCTCGTCGCTGGGCGCTTGCCCCTGCCAGAGAAACACTTCACGGGCACCGGCGCCGTAGCAACATTCCTGCAAGGCACGGCGTTCTATCTGGCTCAAGCCCGCTTCCCAGTCATCCAAGGACTGCACCACCACGACCGGGGTCGGCCGCAGAAAGGATTGCTCGAACAACTCGCGCAACGCGGCCTGCAACAACTTTTCCGCCAGCTGAAAATCGTCGATCACGATGCGCGGATGATCGAACGGCCACCGCACTTGCGCAGGCGACTGTTTTGTCGCATTGGCGCCGACAGCAATGATCTCCCTGCCCGCTGGATCCAGAGCAATTGCCGCCGGCAAGCGCACGGCCTTGCCGGTATTACTGTCACGAATCAGCAACTCGCGGCGGCGAATCGCCACATACACCGTGGCACTGAACAGCCGTTTCAACACGTTTAGCATCATTGATAAATCCGTCCGCTCGCCGTCACACGGTCGAGCAAATCCTTGGTTCGCCCAGGTGCTGACGCAGCAGCCCGTGCAACAAGCCAAGTTGGTCTGGCGGCGTTCTGGCTTCGATGATCAACACATCCACTGCATCGCTGAGCAAAAACAGGTTGCCGGCGATGTGGTCGTAAGCAGTGAACGCGGTCCATGGCAGCGAGCGCTGACGGCCCGCCCGATTGCGCACGGTCAGGCCGGACGCGTCAAAATGCAGGCTCAACGGGATCGGGCCACTCCCCTTCTTCCAAAGCGACAGCCCCCACACCATGAGCTTGAACAGCAGCAGCACCGCGCGGTTGGGCCGGTAGCCAAAACTCCGCTGCACGTAATGCGGCATGCGCGCGTAAACCGCACTCAGGTACTCGTCCCGAGAGTATTCCGTGGCGATTTCAAGCATCCGCTGCTCTCATGTTCCGGCGGGATTCTCGCTCTGCGCGGTTCTCGCGCCGATCAGGTCTTCGGCAAGGTCACGCCGGTCTGGCCCTGATACTTGCCGCCGCGGTCACGGTAGGACGTGGCGCACACTTCATCCGACTGGAAGAACAGCATCTGGGCAACGCCTTCGTTGGCGTAAATCTTGGCCGGCAGCGGCGTGGTGTTGGAAAACTCCAGCGTCACATGACCTTCCCACTCCGGCTCCAGCGGCGTCACGTTGACGATGATGCCGCAACGGGCATAGGTCGATTTGCCGAGGCAGACGGTCAACACATCGCGCGGAATGCGGAAGTATTCGACGGTGCGGGCGAGCGCGAACGAATTCGGCGGGATGATGCAGACATCACCGACAAAATCGACGAAATTGCCGTCCGAGAATTCCTTCGGGTCGATGATGGTCGAGTTGATGTTGGTGAAAATCTTGAATTCGCGCGCGCAGCGAACATCGTAGCCATAGCTCGACGTGCCATAAGACACGATCTTGTGGCCGTCCTGCGCATAACGCACCTGCTCCGGCGCAAACGGCTCGATCATGCCGTGCTGCTCAGCCATACGGCGAATCCACTTGTCTGATTTGATGCTCATGTAGCGCCTCATATTTCTGTTCCCTCCCCTGCCCGAGGGGGTTAACTCGGAAAACAGCAACGTGCGAGTGCACGTTGCTCCGTGTTAACGGGCGGGTTAGGGAGGGGAGGGGGAAGTTCCGCTCCTACCTT
>DASUEK010000012.1:0-6069 GCA_036275115.1 Permianibacter sp.
CGGGTAACGGTTTCGTCCAATCAGTCGCGGATGCCACCATTGCATGCGTCATTCAAAGTGATCCGGGTACACAAGCAGAAAAACGGACGCTTTGAGGTCGCCGGAGAGCTGAGCGACGTGAGTTAAAGCAAAAACGCGCCAACTGGCGCGTTTTTGTTTACTGGCATTGCTGCTGGCGCGGCTATTGCGCCAAGCTGCTCTGCCCTCTCGAAAAACTGCCGCGCTGCGGCGGTGACAGGATTGTCTCCCCTCAAAAAACAGCTGGTCGACTCCACACTGTTCCTGACATACACGGCGGTGTGCTCAGCAGTCGTCGTATGCCGGATCGCAATCGTCTTCCAGCGCCGGCTGCGGTGGCGCGCCGTCATGGATCAGGAATTGGCGTCGCTGCAGGTACGCATCCCGGACAAAGGCATACTCATCGAGCGCCTCTTCCAAATGCCCTTCCAGCGGGAACAAATCTTGACGAGTGTTCAGCACGTCCAGTCCGAGTACGGTATTGCGGGTCGGCACGTGATCAACGTTTTCACTGATGCCGACTTGGGCATCAGCCGGGCGGCCGACCAGATCGCGCAAAGTGCTCGGGCCAAGTCCCGGCAGCATCAGGTACGGGCCATCACCAATACCCCAATACGCTAGCGTCTGGCCAAAATCCTCATCCTGGCGGGCAAGACCGAGCGGCGTCGCCGGGTCAAACAAGCCGGCCAACCCGAACGTGCTGTTGATCAGCAGGCGGCCGGTGCTGATGGCAAATTTCTTGAACTTGAGCTGCAGCAGCGAGTTGCCCATGTTGCCGAGCTCGCCGACGTTGGCCAGCGCGTTATCGATGCGTTCGTCAACCACGCCCGGCACCACGGTGTCATAGGCTTTGGCCGCCGGCCGCAGCACCGCCTTGTCGAGCGCCTTGTTGACGCTGTACATCGAACGGTTGAAGCCTTCGAACGGGTCGGCAGGATTGTTGGTGTCGGTACTGGCACACGCCGACAGCAACAGCAGTGACGCAAGCGCCATTGTGCGCAAGACAAGGTTGGTCATTGTTCTTTCCACAAAGCGGGCCACCAGGCCCGGCAAACGGCCGCGATTCTACGTCAGCGGCAGCACAATGTCCCGGCGGGCAAAATCTTGTAACGCAGTCAGCCCGCCGGCCATGACCTGCTCAACCGGCAGCTGCAGTTGCGCCGCCAAGCCGGTCAGCAAGCTTCCCGCCGTGTCAGGCGCAGCCTCCAAACGGCTCAGCAACTGGAAGCTGAGCGCATTGAGCGCCAGAAATTGCACGGCATCGTCCCGGTTTCGGTACACCACCAGATAGGTTGGCTCGGGCTGCTCGGGCCGAAAATCCGGGCCGATGTGCTGAACCGGAAACTGATACGCCTGCACAAACGCCAGCGGCGACAGCGCCAGTCGGGTCTCCGGTCCCATTGTGACCGTCACGGGTTCCGGCAAGGTTTCGGTCGCGATCTGGGCGACCAGTTCGAGCCATTCGTAGTGCGCAAGTTCCAGCAGAAACGGAAATCGCGGCGCCAGCCCGGCCGGTTTCTCCTGCGCGAGGTAGTCGAGAAATTCGGCCGGGATCTCGCTGAACAAGGGGCTGTGCGAAACATGGCGGGCATAGAAGTCGCGCACCAGCGCGCGCCAGTCGGTGCCATCAACCAGACTGCGCAGCACGGGGAAGCAATTGCTGACGAAGCCTTCGACGTTATTGAAAAACAGCTCGCGGTACACCGCCATGCGGCGCTCTTCGACATCGGCCGGCCGGGTCATCGCCGCCGGATCGCGGATATGGGCCGTGAACGCAAACTGGGCGCGCTGAAACGCCGGCAGCGATTCAGCCTGCGACTGCGTGTGGGCGTGTTCGGCGCTCATCACTGACCTCCGGGCGAGCCTGCGGTACCGCCGCCTGCTGCAGGCGTGTGATCTGTTGCAGCTCCTGCTGCAATACCGGCAGCGGCGGAATGTTGAAATCACGCTCGAGCAGCGTCGGCAACGGTCCCCACTGCCGATAAGCCTGCGCGAGCAGCGCCCAGACATCCGGTTTGACATCACTGCCGTGGGTATCGACCAGCAGATCCGGCGCTTCGTCAAAATGGCCGGCAACATGCAGCCAAGCGATCCGTTCGCCCGGCAACGCCGCCAGAAACGCCTGTGCGTCGTAGCGGTGATTGACGCTGTTGACGTAGATGTTGTTGACGTCCAGCAGCAACTGACAATCCGCCTCGTTCAGCACCGCCAGCAAAAACTCCAGCTCGGTCATTTGCTGGCTGGGCGCGGCATAGTAGGAAACGTTTTCGATCGCGATGCGCTGGCCGAGCAGCTCCTGCACTTGCCGAATGCGGGCGGCGACATAGTGCACCGCTTCATCCGTGAACGGGATCGGCAGCAGATCGTAAAGATGGCCGTGATCGCTGCAATAACTGAGGTGTTCGCTGTAGGCAAGCACGCCGTGGCGCTGCATGAACGCGCCGACTTCCTTTACGAACTCGACATCGATTGGCGTCGGCCCGCCCAGCGACAGCGACAGGCCGTGGCAGACAAACGGATGCTGCTCGGTAAACGCGCGAAAGCGTTTGCCGAGCGCACCGCCGAGGCGCATCCAGTTTTCCGGCGCTACCTCAAAAAACGCAATTTCTGGTAACGGCGTGGTTTGCAGCGGCAGCATCAGCTCCCGCCGCAAACCCAGACCCGCACCATGAACCGGAGTCGGTTGCTGCACAGACAGATTCATGGTCCGGTCCTCCTGCGATCAGCGATTACTTCTTCTGTTCCTTCTTCTTGTCGCCGCCGCACTTGCCCTCACCGCACTTGCCTTCCTTGCCTTTCATTTCTTCGCCGCATTTGCCTTCGCCACACTTGCCTTCCTTGCCTTTGTGGTCTTCACCGCATTTGCCTTCACCACACTTGCCCTCGCCGCACTTGCCTTCCTTGCCTTTCTTGTCTTCACCGCACTTGCCTTCGCCACACTTTCCGTCCTTGCCTTTCTGCTCGCCGCACTTGCCTTCCTGACCCTTTTCGCCGCCATCGAAAAACGCCAGCTTGTAACCCGCCTGCAGATCGTTGTAACCGAACAAGGTGCTGTCAGCACTGGCGGTGCCGGTGACGGCAACGGAGGCAACAACCGAGGCACCGATCAGCGCGGACAGTTTGGTTTTGCGGTTCATGTTTTCATCTCCTGAAAGTTTGAGTCACGATTGTCACGGCGATTACAGTCACGGTGTTCGTCCGGCATGACGCGATGGCGAACACCGTGCTGTTCAGGAACCAGGACCACAAACTCTGGCGCTCCGAGCTGCCGCACGGGCCGTTAGAGCATGGCCCAGAGGGGATTGTTACGACAGCTCAGGAGAAATATTTCACAAAACCGAGTCGATGAGCAGCTGTTGTTTCGGTTGTTGGCGCCAATCAAATGCCGCCAGCTTGCCTTCCAGATCACCGGGCGACGGTTCGACCGTGCCCTTCATCGAGACCCGCGCGACGAGGGTCACCCGCTGCTGACCTGACAGTTTGACCGCCGGATTCATCGCATTGGCGTCACTCAGCGTAACCGTGGTTGGCAACGCCGATACTGGCAGCACCGCGACCGCGACCGGCAGGCCCGGCCCGGATTCGGCGCGGGCAAAGACAAAGACACGCGCCTGCTCGCCGGCCTTGCCCTTGAGCGCCGGCGCCAGACTGACCGCCACGCTGAGGCTTTCGGTGCTGGCTGCGGCACTTTGCGGCGCAGCGGCATTGGCAGCATTGCCCGCCGATCCACCTGAAACCGACCCCGCCGATACAGCCCCAGCGGGTGCCGCCGCAGCACCCGCGCGCGCCTGTGCCGCGCGGGCATCGGCGATCACCTTGTCGAGCATGGCCGACGATTCGCTGTCGGCCGCGCGATTGGCCTTGAGCGCGGTGAACACCGCGATGGCCTCGTCAAAGCGGCCGGTTTCCATGTTGCGGTAGGCAGTGAGCAGCCGCGCGCCCTCATGGTTTGGATCAAGTTGCAACGCTTGCCGCAGCAGCCGGTCCACTTCCGGCAGTGCCGCATCCTGCTCAGCCATCCGTAACGTCTGGGCGTAGGCCACCAAATAATCCGGCTCGTTCGGGTTCAGCTTGCGGGCATGGTCAAACGCCTGCAGCGCTTCCCGCGGCCGCTCCATGCTGAGGTAGGAACGACCGAGCAAATACCAGCCTTCCAGATCTTCCGGATCATCGTGCAAGCGGGTGCGCAGCATCAGCAGCATGTCGACCATGTTGCGCTGATCACCGACTTCCGTGGCATCCAAGGATTGCCAGGCTTTCACCTGGGTGTAACTGCCGATCTGCCAGTACACCAGCGCCGCCAAGAGCGGCAGCGCAATCGACAAGCTGAGCACCAGTGGCAACCGCGATGTCGGTACCTGGGTGCGGGCTTCGGCATGCTCCACGTCCGCCAGCAATCGCCGAGCGTTTTCGGCATCACGGCGAGCCTTTTCTTCGGCGTCGATGGCACCGCTGGCCAACAACTGTTCCAGCTCCGCCGCACGTTCGCGATAGAGCGTCTTGTTCAGTGCCAGGCGGTCGGTATCCGCCATCTCCTGCAACCACAGCGGTCGCAACAGCACAAACAGCACCAGCAACAACAAAATGGCGGACACCGCCAGAAACATCATGACGCTCATTCGCGCTTATCCTGTTCAAGCAATGCCTGCAAGCGCGCCTGCTCCTGCGCCGACAGCGGCGCCGATGCCGACTGCGGCCGACGTCGATACCACATGAACACCGCGACCAGCACCCCCAACAGCGCGAGTCCGGGCCCAAACCAGAGCAGTACCGTGCTGGCTTTCAGCGGCGGCCGGTACAACACGAAATCACCGTAGCGCTGCTGCAAGAAATCGGCGATCTGTTCGTCGCTGGCATTCGCCTTGATCTGGGTGTAGATGATCTGGCGCAGATCCTTGGCGAGTGGCGCATTCGAGTCGGCGAGATTCTGGTTCTGGCATTTCGGGCAGCGAAACTCTTCCACCAAGGTCCGAAAGCGTTGTTCCTGCTCCAGGGAATCAAACGGATAGGCATCGATATCGGCGCTGCCGCTGCTCGCCCACAGCGCGGCGATGACCAACAAGAATACCCGCATCATGGTTGCACCCCGGCTTGCGCCAGCAACGGTACAATTTCGTCCTGCCAGACGCGCTCATTCAGATCGCCGGCGCGGCGATACAGAATGACGCCGTCCGCCGACACCAGAAAGGTTTCAGGCGCGCCATAAACGCCCAAGTCGATCCCCAACATGCCATCGGCATCAATCAAGGTCGTTTCATACGGATTGCCCAGTTTCGCCAGATACTGCAGCGCCTTGTTGCGGTCGTCCTTGTAGTTCAGGCCAATGAGCCGGATGCGATTCTGTCTGGCGAGCTCCAGCAAATACGGATGCTCGACGTAACACGTCGGACACCAGGTCGCCCAGACGTTCAGCAAGTACGGTTTGCCACGCAGATCATTCTGGGTCAGCACCCGGGTCTCTTCGCCCAGCACCGGCAACTGGAATGCCGGCATCGGTTTGCCAGTCAGCACCGACGGCAGTTCGGTCGGATCTTTGCCCAGCCCGACAAAGAACAGCGCCAGCAACGCAACGAAAATCAGCAGCGGCGCCAGAAAACGCAGCGGCAATCCCGAGGATTTGACAGACACTGTCGACGCTATCGCCACCGGCTCCATTGCCGACCCGGTTTCCGGGAGTTTGGAATCGGTCATGCTTTCGCCCCTTCCACGGCAACCTTGGCGTCTTGTTGTTTGACCGCAACGCGGTAACGGCGATCGGTTGCGGCCAGGATGCCGCCGATCGACATCAGCACACCACCGAGCCAGATCCAGCGGACAAACGGCTTGTAATACACCCGGATGGCCCAGGCTTCGTTATCCAGCGGCTCGCCCATCGCGACGTACAGATCGCGGGTCAGGCCCGGATCGATAGCCGCTTCGGTCATGCTCTGCCGAGAGGCGGTGTAGGTGCGCTTTTCCGGCCGCAACCGGGCAATGACGTTGTCGCCTTCGCGCACTTCAAAAATCGCGCGGGTCGAGTGGTAATTCGGACCATCGATGTCACGCAGCCGC
>DASUEK010000013.1:0-5692 GCA_036275115.1 Permianibacter sp.
GCCCGTTTAGCTAATCGTTAGGCAGCTATGGCCGACCATCTCGCAGACTTGCTGGACAACGTCGTTGATCAGCCCTCTTTCTTGGCATTCATCGATGCGCTCGCGAACGATTTCGCTATGGATCGCAATGCTGAGGCCTCGAGTCCAAGCCCTGCGTACGTTGCGAGCACTTTGGGCTGGGAGAACGGCACGGTTGATGCCTTCTTGGACGCCGCTCATGCTTGGGGTGCGTCGACGCTTGGTCGGCACGAGTTCGATCGCCCGGATATCAGTCCATGGCGCCGTTGCGCAGAGATTCTCTACGCCGGAAAGGTCTATGAGTAGCTGCCTAACATTTCGCTCAAGCGGACCAATCAATCGCTTCGCGATTGATGTGGCCGCTTAGCAAGCGTAGCCCGGGTCTTGCGAAGCATGACCCGGGAATTTGACAAGTCGACAAATTTCCCCGGAACCCGCTGCGCTTGTGCCGGGTTACGCCGTCTCTTTCCGCCCCAGTGCTTGTAGCAGCAGTTTGGCCGCGGCGGCGCTGGAGGCCGGGTTTTGGCCGGTGATCAGCCATTCGTCCTGAATGGCGTGTTCGGTGAAATTGGCGGCGGCGATGAACTGGCCGCCGTGGTTGCGCAGTTCGGTTTCGAGCAGGAAGGGCATGGCCGAGGTCAGGCCGACGGCGTCTTCTTCGGCATTGCTGAAGGCGGTGAGTTTGCGGTTCTGGATGATTGGAATCCCCTGTTCGTCTCTTGCGTCGACAAAGGCGGCCGGGCCGTGGCAGACCGCCGCCATGAGTTTCTGTTGCTGGCGGAATTCCCGCAGCAGCCGGCTCATGGCGGCGCTGTGGGCGAGATCGAACATGCAGCCGTGGCCGCCGGGAATAAATAGCGCATCGAAGTTGTCGGCGTGCATCTTGTTCAGCGTCTCGGTGTGGCTGAGCGCGGCGAGTGCCGGTTGCCATTCCGGGTGTTGATCGACTTCGGCGGCGCTGCGCGGATCCAGCGGGGCGCTGCCACCCGCGGCGCTTGCCACGGAGACGCGCAAACCGGCGCTGCGGCAGAGCAGATACGGCACGGTGAATTCTTCCGCCCAGAGGCCGGTGGGTTTGCCATTGGTCATGCGGCTGGCGCTGGTGACAACGAACAGGACGTGTTGCGGTTTCATGATCGCTCCTTGCGAGGTGCGTGCGGGACTCACGCGGATCTTGCGCTTGGCGGTGTCGCGGCCAGCGGTAATTTCACGCGACGGTTTCAGTCTGCGGTTTCAGTCTGCGGTTTCAGTCTGCGGTTTCAGTCTGTTGTTTCAGGCGGCGGTTTCAAGCGGAACGCTCACCCCGTTTTATCAGCCATGCCGCTCAGGGCTGGTCGGCCCAGCGCTGGGCGATGGCAATGAACTGTTCCTCTTGCGCGATGAAGGCATCGACCACGTCCGGATCAAAATGCTGGCCGCGTTCGGCCAGGATCATCTCGCGCGCTTTCGCATGCGGGAACGCCGGTTTGTAGACGCGGGCCGAGATCAGCGCGTCGTAAACATCGGCGAGCGCCATCAACCGGGCCGACAGCGGAATCGCGTCGCCAGCGAGTCCATCCGGGTAGCCGCTGCCGTTCCATTTTTCCTGGTGTGAGCGGGCGATTTCCTTGGCGTAGTGCAGGAACTCGACCGGCATGCCGAGCTCTTGTTCGGCGCGCTCGATTGCTTCGACGCCGAGCAGGGTGTGCGTTTTCATTTGCTGGAATTCGTCGTCGGAGAGTTTGCCGGGCTTGAGCAGGATGCGATCCGGAATGCCGACTTTGCCGATGTCATGCAGCGGTGCCGATTTGAACAGCAACTCGATGACCTTGTCGGTCAGCACCTCCTGATATTTCGGCAGTTTGCGCAGTGCCTCGGCCAGTACTCGCACGTAGTGCTGGGTGCGGCGGATATGAAAGCCGGTGTCGTTGTCGCGGGTTTCGGCCAGCGATGCCATGGCCATGATGGTGACATCCTGAATCGCTTGCACTTCGCCGGTGCGGCGGGCGACTTCCGCTTCCAGATAGCTGTTCTGATCGCGCAGAAAATCGGCGGCGAGTTTCAGTTGCAGATGGGTGTGCACGCGGGCGAGCACCACCGGCGGGCTGATCGGCTTGGTGATGTAATCGACGGCACCGAGTTCAAGGCCAAAGCGTTCGTCTTCAATCTCCGATTTGGCAGTCAGGAAAATCACCGGAATATGGCGTGCGCTTGGCAGCGCTTTCAGTTCCCGGATCACGGCGTAGCCGTCCATGTCCGGCATCATGATGTCGAGCAGAATCAGATCCGGTTGCTGGTCGCGCACCAGTTGCAGCGCCTTGGCGCCGCTGTTGGCGACTTTGACTTTGTAGCGGTCGCGCAGCAGGCCGCTCATCAGCGTCAGGTTGTCCGGCGTGTCGTCGACCACCAGAATCACCGGCTTGCTCAGTAGCGGTGTCGGCGGCAACGAGGTGGGCGAGTCCGGTGCGTCCATGGTCATGCGAGGGTCCTGAAGGCGTTAAGCACAGCCGGGCGACCGTTACGGCCGGGCCCGGCGCATGGCGACCTGCAACAACTGGGCAGCGTGATCGAAATCATAGTCGTCAATCGCGCGAGCGAGCGGCACGAACGTATCGGGACCGAGCCAACGCCGCAAGGGCTCACGCAGCTGCTCGAATTGCTCCTGCGCTTCGCTGTCGCCTTCGCGCAGGTGCAGCAGCAGTGCCGTGAGCGCGGCGTCGTCTGGCGCGCTGGCCCTTGCGTCGGCGGCGCTGGCTGCCGGTGTGTCGTCCGGCCACTGCGGCAATTGCTGCGTCAGCGCCTCCAGCAAGGCGGCCAACTCGCTGCGGTAATGGTGCAACGCCGGTTGCCAGATCGCGGCCGGCACTTGTTCGCGCGCCATTTGCTCCAGCTCGGCCGCCGCCGCGGCGACCGTGTCGGCACCGATGTTGCCGGCAACCGATTTGTCGGTGTGCGCCAGCCGCTCGGCCAAGGCATAGTCCGGGCGGGTGAGCGCCTGTTCGAGCGCGTCGGCACTGTCACGCTGGTGTTCGACAAATTTCTGCAACAAGTGCCGATACGCGGACAGCTTGTTCAGGCTGCGGCGCAGGCCCTGTTGCAGATCGAGCCCGGCGATCGCTGGCAGGCCGGCCGGCAGTTCCGCCGCCTGAACCGTTTTTCCATGCACAGTGCGGGTGCCGTTGGCTGCGTTGCCGTTTGCACTCGTGGCGGCGTCAGCGCTGTGATTTGGTAACCAGCGCAGCAGCGCATCAAACAGCCGATCCGGATCAATCGGTTTGCCGAGGTGATCGTTCATGCCGGCGTCGAGACAGCGTTCGCGATCTCCAGCAAGTGCGTTCGCGGTCATCGCGATCACCGGCAGCGTGGCAAAGCGCGAATCGGCGCGCAGTGTGCGGGTGGCAGTCAGGCCATCCATCACCGGCATCTGCATGTCCATCAGCACCAGATCAAACGGCTGCTGGCCGAGCAGCTCCAGCGCTTTCGCGCCGTTGTCCGCGACGGTGACGTTTACGTTCAGATCCGCCAGCAGACCGCAGGCGACGTCCTGATTCAGTTCATTGTCTTCGACCAGCAGTATGCGCGCGCCAGCCAAGCCAGCGAGTGACTCACTGAGATTGCTGCTTGGCGCGACCCGTGCCGGCGCCGCGCTGCGTTCGCCGCCGAGTTTGTTGGCTGCCGCCGGGCTCAGCGTGCGAATCGCGGTATCAAACAGCAGCGAGGCATGAACCGGTTTGACCAAGACATCGGTGATGCCGGCGTGTTCGGCATCGCGGAACACTTCTTCGCGGCCGTAAGCCGTGACCATGACGATCGCGGGCGGTTTGCGCAGCGGCAAATGTTGCAACCGGCGTGCCGTGCCAATGCCATCCATCATCGGCATTTTCCAGTCGAGGAATACGATATCGAACGGCGCGCCGGAGGCATCGGCGGCCTGGATGCGTTGCAGCGCGTCGGCGCCGCTGCTGACTTCGTCGCAGCGGAAACTCATGCTGCGCAGCAATTCGCTGAGCACTTGCCGGGCATTCGGGTGATCATCGACCACCAATACCCGCCGCCCGCGCAGGTCCGGCTGCGGCAGCAGTGTGTGGCGCAGGTGCGCGCCTTTGCCGACATTGGCGGTGAACCAGAACGTGCTGCCTTTGCCTGGCGTGCTGTCGACGCCAACTTCGCCGCCCATCAGTTCAGCCAGTTTGCGCGAAATGGCGAGGCCCAGCCCGGTGCCGCCGTATTTGCGGGTGGTTGAGCTGTCGGCTTGCTGGAACGACTGGAACAGCTTGGCTTTCTGCTCGGCGTCGAGGCCGATGCCGGTGTCGCGCACGGCGCAGTAAAGTTGCAGGCGTTCACCCTCGTCGCGCTGCTGCCGGACAATGATGGTGACATCGCCCTGCTCGGTGAACTTGACCGCGTTGCTGGCGTAGTTGATCAGGATCTGGCCCAGTCGTAGCGGGTCGCCGACCAGCGTGTGCGGCAGTTGCGGGTCGACATCGAAAATGAATTCGAGACCTTTCAGCGCGGCCTTTTCTGCCACCAGATTGGCGACGGTGTCGAGCACCCGCTCCAGCTCGAACTCCACCTGATCGATATGGAAGTGACCGGATTCGATCTTGGAGAAATCCAGCACGTCGTTGATGACGCCGAGCAAGTGCTGGCTGGAGGACTGAATTTTTTCCAGATAATCGCGCTGACGCGGTTGCAACTCGGTTTTCAGCAGCAAGTGTGACAAGCCGATGATGGCGTTCATCGGCGTGCGGATTTCGTGGCTCATGTTGGCCAGGAACATTGACTTGGCGTTGGTGGCCGACTCGGCCAGTTCCTTGGCGTGTTGCAAGGCTTCGCCTTGTTCGTGCTCCAGCGTTTCGTCCATCCAGAAGCCGTTCCAGATGATGCTGCCATCGGGTTGGCGTTTGCCGACCGAGCGGTTGTAGATCCAGCGGATTTCGCCGTTGACCTGTACCCGCATGTGCAGCTCGGTGTCTTCACCGTTTTCAATGGCGCGCTGAACAATCGGCATCAGCTGCTCGCGGTCGTCGGGTAGCACGGTGCGCCAGCGGTTGTTCCAGTCGGCGCGGATTTCCGCCGCGCTGACCCCGAGCGTGTTTTTCACGTTCTCGGACACAAACACATAGCCGACCGGGCCGTGTTCGGCGCGCCGGTATTGGAATACGGTCAGCGGCAGTTCGGTGGTCATGTCGATCAGCTGCTGCCGACTTGCTTCCGCGACCTGGCTGTAATGCCGCAGCTCGGCTTCCAGATCTTTGCGGGCGGTGATGTCGTTGAACAGGCCGATGAATTGGTGAACATCGCCGTCGTCATCACTGAGTGTGGCCAGCGAAATGTCGGCCCAGAATTGTTGGCCGTCGGTGCGGTGCAGCAGCAGCTCGGTGCGCCAGCGTTGCCGTTCGGCAACGACCATTTGCATTTGTTCAGCCAGCGCCGGGCTGGTCATCAGCTCGGCGATTGGCGCTTTGGGCAACTCGTCGTCATCGAGCAGGCCTATCAGCTGGCGGAAATGCGGATTGATGTAGGTCAGCACGCCGTTGGCATCGGTGATGAAAATCGCCAGCGGACTTTGCTCGACCACCCGCGACAGCGTGCGCAAGCGCGCTTCGTAACGCTGGCGCAGACCGAGGTGGCGCTGGCGGCTGAGCCACCATGAACCGGCGAGTGCCACCAGCAGCAGCGGCAGCACACCGCT
>DASUEK010000014.1:0-19261 GCA_036275115.1 Permianibacter sp.
CTGCTCATCGCCCATCGCAACAGCAAACGGCTGGCTGATCTGATTAACGATTTGCTCGACATCGAACAGATCAGTCGCGGCCAGCTGACGATGTTTCTGGAAGATGTCAACGTGAAAAGCAAACTGGAGCATGTGCTGTCGGCCATCGAGCCGTATGCCCAAACACTCGGCGTCAGTTTGCAGCAGCAGGATTGCGACCCGAGCTGGCAGGTGCGCGCGGATCGCAAACGGCTGAATCAGGTGCTGACCAATCTGTTGTCGAACGCCATCAAGTATTCACCACGCGGCGGGCAGGTCACGGTGCGGACGCAGTGCCATGGCGATCGCCTTCGCATCAGCGTCGATGATCAGGGGCCGGGCGTGCCGAAAGAATTCGAAGCCCGGCTGTTCCAGCAATTTTCGCGCGCCGATTCCAGCGATCATCGCCGGGTCGGTGGCACTGGCCTTGGCCTTGCTATCAGCAAGGAACTGATCGAACGCATGCAGGGCGAGATTGGCTATCAGGCGCTGCAGCCGCACGGTGCCTGTTTTTATATCGAGCTGCCGCTGTTGCCGGTAAATGCGCAATAAAAAACGCGGCCAAGGCCGCGTTTTTTATTGACCGTGCCGTTAGGCGCGCGAAATGTATTCGCCGGTGCGGGTATTCACTTTCAGCTTGTCGCCGATATTGACGAACAGCGGCACCTTGACCACGGCACCGGTCGACAGCGTGGCCGGCTTGGTGCCGCCGCCGCTGGTGTCGCCACGCAGACCCGGATCGGTTTCGGTGACTTCGAGCACGACATGGTGCGGCGGCAGGACCGAGATCGGCTTGCCGTTCCACAGCGTCACTTCACAGACGTCCTGCTCGCGCAGCCAGTCGATGGCATCAGTCATTGCCGATTTGTCGGCCGTGGTTTGCTCGAACGTGGTCGGGTTCATGAAGTACCAGAACTCGCCGTCGGTGTAGCTGTATTCGAGTTCGGTGGTGACAACGTCAGCAGCTTCCAGCGTGTCGCCCGATTTGAAAGTGTGTTCGACGACGCGGCCGGTCAGCAGGTAACGCAGCTTGATGCGGTTGAAGGCCTGGCCTTTGCCGGGTTTGACGTATTCGTTGTCGACGATGGCGCACGGCTGGCCTTCCATCATCACTTTCATCCCGGCTTTCATTTCGTTGGTACTATAGCTGGCCATAACGTCCTCGATTTTTTTGAAGCAGTGCCGGCAACGGGCCTCCGCGGCCGGCAAACAGGTGGTACAGGCGAAAAAATGGCCGACATTCTAGCCAACTCGCCCTCAAAAGGGCAGATCACGGCCATCCCGGTCGAACCGATTTCGGTTGATGCGGAGCAAGTCCGCGACTGGCGCCAGACCCTGAAGAACGCCATTGAGACGGTCGAAGCACTGCTGACGGCCGTACAGGTACCGGTCTCGGCGCTGCCCGAGCGGCTGCAGGCTCAGGCCGATTTCGCCCTGCGGGTACCGCGCCCGTTCGTCGCCCGGATGGGCAAGGGCGACCCGGATGACCCGCTGCTGAAGCAGGTCTTGCCGGCCCCGGAAGAACTGCAAACCGCCCCCGGCTACAGCCACGACCCGCTCGATGAGCAGGACACCGAGATCCCGGGCCTGCTGCACAAGTACCGGTCGCGGGTGCTGCTGATCACCACCGGCGCCTGCGCCATCAACTGCCGCTACTGCTTCCGCCGGCATTTTCCCTACGACGACAACCGGATGGGCCGCAAGGGCTTTGCCGCCATTGCCGACTACATCGCCCGGCATCCGGAAGTGAATGAAGTGATCCTGTCCGGCGGCGACCCGCTGGCCGCGCCGGACAGCTATCTCGCCGAGCTGCACGCCACGCTGGCGGCGCTGCCACAGCTCAAACGCTTCCGCATCCATACCCGGTTACCGATCGTCATTCCGGAACGGGTCAATGACGAGCTGCTCGGCTGGCTCGCCAGCCCGCGCTTCCAGACCGTGGTGGTCATCCATAGCAACCACCCGAACGAAATCGACGCCGAGGTCGCCGCGGCGATGCAACGCCTGCGCGACGCCGGCATCACCCTGCTGAACCAGGCGGTGCTGCTGGCCGGCATCAACGATTCGGCACCGGTGCTGGCCGAATTGTCGGAAAAACTGTTCGCCTGCGGCGTGCTGCCCTACTACCTGAACCAGCTCGATCAGGTCCACGGCGCCAGTCATTTCGCGGTGCCGGACGAGCGCGCCCGCGCCATTGTCAGGGAGCTGCTGCCGCTGTTGCCCGGCTTTCTGGTGCCGCGGCTGACCCGGGAAGAGGCCGGCAAAACCAGCAAGACCCCGCTCGATTTGCAGCTCGGCTGACCCCAGCCGTTTCTTCCCAGACAACAGCCCACATCACCGGCCACACCGCCGGGCCTGCCGCCCGGCCGTTCGCCCCACCCGCACTTTTGCCAGTCGGCTGACAAGCGTCCCGTTGTGGGCTATTTGTTAAGTGCCTGAATTACAAGCCGCACGGGGGTGCCTCCCGGCTGGTTTTTGTACGGAGATACGATAGTATGCGGGGCGACGTGAAGTGGTTCGGTAGGGATACCGATACGTGAACAAAGCAGGGACCCAATGAGAACAGGACAGCTCGGCCTCAGCGTTCGGGAACGGGGAGCAGCGCGCCAGACCCAGGTGGCGCTGAACGTCCGCGCCGTCTCCGGTTGGCTCGACGCCTTGCCCATCGCCAACATTGGCGAAAGCTCACGACAGGTTTACCAGTTTCTGGTCGACATCAACGGCGCGCCGCTGGATGTCAGTGAACGCCTGAAAATCATGCAGGCGCTGACCAAAGTGGTCAGCCACATCACCGACGCATTGCGCAAACACTACATCGGTCAATCGGTCTCGCTGAACGAAAAGCAGCGCAAGATCGCTGCGCTCGCCCAAGCCATGCAGTCGGAAATGGCCATCGGTTACAAAACCGTGGTCGAGGACATGCTCGGCGAAGGCCATCAACGCTACAACGCGCAGGTGCTGGTGCCAGCGCTGTATTACGCCGTGCATTATCTCAGCCTGGTATTACTGCGTTGTTACCAACTGTACTCGCAGCAACCGGCCCGGCTCTGGAAAGAGCTGCACGCGCTTTACCATTTCGCAGAACAAAATGGCCTACACCGGCAAACCGCAATCAGCGATTTCAACGAGCTGACCATTGAAGCCGCTTATTTGCGCATTGTGCTGACTGCCTGCGCCAATCCCTATCAGCTGCGCCAGCGCGAAATCGAACAGGTGTTCGACGCCGCCGCGACCTTGTCGGCGGAAGCTTTGTTGCAACCGTACAGTCCCGGTAAGGATTTGTTCTATCTCGATTTGGACAGCGATCTCGGTCCGCAAAGCCACAGCCTGAATCAGCACAAGCCGGGACCGCAATGCCGCAGCGTGCGACTCGATGCCGTGCTCGCGAAAGTGCAAGACGATCTGCGCAGCACCAGCGGACTGATGGTTGGCGTCGCCAAGAATCCGGTGCAGCAGCTCGGCGCCACGCTGCTGCGTCATCTGGTGCGCGCTTACGGCAATATGGCGTCGCGCTCGTTTTCCCGCACTACCGCCAGTGGCACCATCCGGGTGGCGATTGGACTGTCCGCCAGCCATTACCTGCTGTCAGGTGAAGACCGGCAGAAACCGGCGGCACCGATGCCGCTCGAAGGTCACGATCTGCAAACCCTGGAAGGCAGCCTGCGCAACGCCACCTTGGTCGATGACGATCGCCAGCACAGCCGCATCTTGCCCGGCGGCAAAAAACCAGTCGGTGGCCCGACCGACCCGTGGGAAAAGCTGTACCGGGTCAAGGAAGGTTGGGATGCCAGTCACAAGCCGGCCGAGGTCAGCGCGACAAGCCCGCGCAACTTCACCGAGAATGCCAACGTCAGTTACGAATTCCAGATCGCCGCGATGATCAACATCAGTCCCGGCGGCTACTGTCTGGGTCTGCGCGGCAACGTGCCGGCCCAGACCCAGACCGGCGAGATCGTCGGGCTGATGGAACAGGACGAACACGGCGCGCTGCATTGGAATATCGGCACCATCCGCTGGATGAAGCGGATTCCGGACGGCGCGCTGCATCTGGGCATTCAGCTGATTGCGCCGAACGCGCGCCCGGTGTTGACCCAGGTCCGCAACAGTCAGACCAGCAGTACCGCTTACCAGCGCGGTTTGTTGTTGCCGGCGCTGAAAGGCATCGGCCAACCGGCCACCTTGATCACCGCGCCGTTGCCGTATGCGGTCAAACAGAAAGTCCGCATCAAGGACGGGGACAAGGTGTACGATGTGCAGCTCACCAAGCAGGCCGCGGCCAGCGCCTCGTACCGGCAGTTTCACTTCAACGATGCCCTGAGCGGTCGCGACCCGGTCGAAAGCAGTAACAAAGCCAGTGACGGCGACAATTTTGATTCGGTGTGGGAGTTGCTCTGACGCCATTCGCTGGCCATCAACTTCCCGCCCGGACCCAACCAGAGCAAGTCGGGCATGTCGAACAAGATCCGTACCATTCATTTGCTGTTGCTCGATCCGTCGTCGAATGACGCCGAGCACACCACTACCCTGTTGCGCAACAACGGTTTCGCCGTGCGCGCGACCCAGATCGTCACGGAAGACGAACTGAAAGCGGCCCTGGAGAAGCAAGCCTGGGACATGCTGATCGCCAAACCGGCGGCCGGTGAGTTCACCGTCGAAAAAGCCCTGCGCATCATCGAGCATTACAACCGCGATACTCCGATCGTGCTGCTCACCGACAGCTACAGCAGCGAACTGCTGGTAGAGATGCTGCGACTCGGCATCAAGGATGTGGTGCCGGCCAATGAAGAAGAGCGGGTGCGCCTGGTGGTCGGTCGCGAGTTACTCAACGTCGAGGATCGGCGCCGGCGCAAGCAAGCCGAAGCGGCACTGCGCGAAACCGAGAAACGTTGCGACCTGCTGCTCGCCTCGTCGCGCGATGCCATCGCTTACATTCACGATGGCATGCACATCTACGCCAACAAGGCTTATACCGAACTGTTCGGCTACGAAGATCCGGACGATCTCGCCTCGATGCCAATCATGGACATGATCACCGACGAATACCACGATCAGTTCAAGAGCTTCCTGCGCGAATACGCCACCAACGCCGACATTACCGAATTCCATTTCAAGGGGCAGCACGCCGAGGGCGAAACCTTTGATGCCGTGCTGACCCTGTCGGCCGCGAAATACGACGGCGAAGAATGCACCCAGGTCTTGATCCGCCGCGACGCCGACAGCGCCGTGCTCGAACAGAAACTGAAAGAACTGTCGGCCGTCGATTCGCTGACCGGTTTGTTCAACCGCCAGCACCTGGTCGAGAAACTTGCCCTGGCGAGCGATCGCGCCAGCAAGCAGGAGGGCATGAGCGCACTGGTGTTGATGGAGCTGGATCAGTTCAACAACATCAAGTCACGGTTCGGTTTGACCGGCACCGATCACCTGATGCGCGATTGCGCGGATTTCCTGCGCCGCAAACTTGACGAAGACATTCTGCTGGCTCGCATTGGTGACGACGGCTTTGCCGCGTTGGCGTCCGTTGCCAACCCGGACGCCGGTCGCGAACTCGGCGAGCGGCTGGCACGCGAATTCTCCGCCCACCTGTTCGAAGTCGAAGGCCACACAGTCAAGACCACCTTGTCTGTCGGCGTCATGCCGATTGGCGAAAACGCCCCGGACCCGGAACAGCTGATCGGCAATGCCCACGCGGTGTTGGTGATGGTCAAGCAGAAAGGCGGCAATGGCTGCAAGATGTTCAACCCCAGCCTGCTCAATGCTGGCGACGCCGACCGGCATGTCTTGCTGGCGGTGCAGGAAGCGCTCGACACCGGCCGCGCGTATCTGCAGTTCCAGCCGATCATCAAGATGCATGGCAAACCCGGCGCCTATTACTCGGTGCTGTTGCGCATCAAAGACGAGAAAGGCAATCACGTCAGCCCGGAGCAGGTGTTCCCGGTGGCGGAACAAGCCGGTATTGCCTCGAAGCTGGATCGCTGGGTGATCACCGAAGCCATGCGCACGTTGGCAGCATACAAAGGCAAGGAACAACCGAAACTGTTCGTGCAGCTGTCCGGCGCAGCATTGATGGAAGAATCGCTGCCGAGCTTCATTGGGCAGAACCTGCGGGTCAACCGACTGGAGCCGAACGCCATCGTGTTCCAGATCAACGAGCACGATGCCAACGAGCATTTGAAGCGTTGTCTGGCCTTCCTGCAGGGCTTGAAGAAAGTTGGCGGTCTCGCCTGCCTGGCCGGCTATGGCAGCACGGATCACAGCGAACAATTGCTCAAGGACATGATCATCGATTTTGTCCGCTTCGACGGCAAGTTCGCGCCGATTCTGGCCACCAATCAGGAGGCGCTCGGCACCGTCAAGCGCCTGCTCGATCTGGCCAAGGAAGCCAACAAGCTGGCGATTATTCCGCGCGTAGAAGACGCCGGTTGCATCGCGACGCTGTATCCGCTCGACGTCGATTACGTGCAGGGTTTCTTCCTGCAACCGCCGATGGAAAAACTGGACTTTGATTTCAGCGCCAGCGAGTTCTGAGCGTAGATGGCGCCTCTTGCCGATCACCCGCGGCTGGTGTTGACCCGCCAGCCGCGTCTACCATTCGAACGTGCTTTTGTCGTCCTGATGCTCGGCTTGCTGATAGGTCTGCCGCTGCTGTTTGTCCTGCGGCTGTCGGCAGAGGACCCGAGCGCGCCGGCGCAACTTTTGGAGCGCCTGAGTCACGACCCGCGTCTTTATTTTCTGCCACTGGCCCTGATCGCGGCGCTGTATTGGCAGCGGCGTCAACGTCAGCACGAACAGTTGCGATTGGATGATCAAGGGCTCCACTACACACCGCCCTTTCGTTGGTGGCGCCAGCCGGCGTTTCGCGTCAAATGGGCCGAAGTGACGGCGCTGGAATTGCGGCCGCCTCAGCGCGGTTACCCCCTCAACACCAGCCGCCTGCACGTGCACACTGGCAGCCAACACTACGCACTGCAACCGCTGCAATGGTATCCCCCCGCAATCAGCTGGGCGCAGCAGCGTGCCCGACAAAAGTTGCAGGCCATGCGCCGCACCGATGTCGAGACCGCATTTGCCAACAGTGCGGTCGGTCAGTTTCTTGCTGCACGCGGCATGAACGTTCGCATTGCAACGCATCAGCCGGCGCCATTCGATTTGTTCAGCCACCGGATTTGCACGGTCATGGTGGCGCTTATCGCGGTGCTGCTGCTGTACGCGTTGCTGGATGGCGCTACCTTGCAGCAGCGCGCGCTGGAGCAGTCGTTATGGCCGCTGCTGATTGGGGTGGGCGTGCTGAGTTTTCCCGCACCGTTGCTGCTGCTGGTGCGTTCCGCGGTGCCGCGAGCCGAAGCAATTGGCGTGGCGGCACTGGTTGCGGTGGCGGTTGGCGCTGCGGCGTACCCGGGCAGTCTGCGAGTCAATCAGCTCAGTGATTGGGATGGCGCGGAAACAGTTTTCTATCGCCATCAGGGTAACGGGCACTTCGTTGCAGACGGTTTCCCTGCCGTCACCCAAGAAGCGTTTGATCCGTTCTGGGACCAGCTGCCACAGGACGCGAGCTATCCGCTCCGGCTCTATCGCGGCAGCCTGGGTTTCTGGCAGCTGGACGAAGCACCGATTAATGACGCAATGCGCGCCTACTATCGGCGCCAACGCGGCGAAACCGAATAGCCACCCAAAGACAGGCAACGCGGTTGCTGCGTTAATCCGTTTCCGGCAGCAGGCTAAGCTGCAATGCCGCGAGCGCGCGCATGTCGCTGACATCCAGCGCGAGGTGCGCGGCTTGCCGCAGTTTCGGCTTGGCTCGAAATGCCACGCCCAATCCTGCTGCTTGCAACATCAGCAAATCGTTGGCGCCATCACCAACCGCCCAAATCGCGTCGGTCGGCAGCTGATACTGCGTCGCCAACTCGGTCAGCGTTCTGGCTTTCACTTGCGCATTGACGATCTCGCCTTGCACCGCGCCTGTCAGCGCTTGGCCGTCATCAAGCAGGGTATTGGCGTGGACATAATCGAACTGCAATTGCTGGCCGATGTGGTGCGCAAACGGCAGGAAACCGCCCGATACCAGCCCCAGCTTGACGCCGTGCGCGCGCGCCACCGCAGCGAATTCCGGCACGCCGGGATTGCACTGCAACCGACCTTTGACCGTGTTGACCGCCGTCAGCGACAGGCCTTTCAGGGTCGCAACCCGGCGCAGCAAAGATCCGTTGAAATCGAGCTCACCGCGCATCGCCGCTTCCGTGATCGCAGCGACCTCTTCGCCGCTGCCGGCTTCCTTGGCGAGCTCATCGATCACCTCCATGGTGATCAGCGTTGAATCCATGTCAAACAACACCAGCCGGGCCGGGGTCGGTTGCGGCAACAGCCCGATATCGAGGCCAAAACGCTCCGCCTGTTGCCGACACCACTCGAGCGTTGGCAACGTGTCGACCGCCAGCCGCAACAGCTCATGGCCATGCCAATGTCCGGCCCGCTGCACCCGGACTCGTCGACCGTCCTGTTGAAATTGCTGCGCCAATGCCTGCAAGGCTGCAGCGGAAATTGTCGGCGCCAGCACCAGCACTTCGCCGGCATCAACCTGCTCGGCATAGCCCACGCCGGGCAACGGCAGCGGCGCGTTCGGCCGGCTCACCAGCAATTGCTGCACAACAACAGAGGGGGCCGACGTCGACATGAACACTCCTTCAAGACAATGGCGTACCGGACCACAACCAACGCCATGAAAACCGGACGACAACGCCGGGCTATCTATAAAGCCGAGCTATAAGGCCGAGCTATAAAGCCAGGCCATAAAGCGGAACTGCAACGCCGGCGCGAGGGCCTGGGCGCTTGCACAAAAAACAACCGTGCTTGCGACAGCGCAACAACGCCGACACCACACCACGACAAACTGCGCGACAAGTCCGCCACAACCGTTCGCCGCCGCTTGGCGTGCTCGGCCGGAAGCTGGCACACTTGACCCGGCTGTCAGGTCGACAGGATGCTGTTGTTTCGACAGACGCCTGTGACTTCGACAGAACCCTGTTGTTTCGACAGAATAGTGCGACGGCCCTGCGGGGCGACGAGTTTACCCCAAGCCATGCCACAGCCCCGACAACGTTATTTGCCTGCCCAAGCGGTCGAACCGACACCGGTGCTGACCCTGGCGCACAAGCTGGCGTTCGCCATCGGCGGTCTGATGGCGTTGATGCTGGCAGCAACGTGGGGACTCATCAGCACGACCGTTGAAGATCTGCTCGCCGACCACGCCTTTTCCTACGGCCGCCATCTGGCCGAATTATCCGCCGGCTCCGCCGCCGAACCCCTGCTCGCCGAAGACAAGTTGCAGCTCGGGGTGCTGCTGAATACTTTTGGTGACGACCCTTACATCGTCAACGCCGGCATCTACGATCGCTACGGCCGCGTGCTGGCCAGCACGGCACCGCTCCCTGCCCTGCCGGTCGCGCAACTGGAATCGCTGACCCAAACCGACAGCCTCCCCGAGCGCGCCAGCCGCACCATCATCCTGGCCGAGCCGGTGCGTTTTCAGGAAGTGAAGGCCGGTTATTTGCTGCTGACGCTGGACCGCGCCATTCTCGAGCAGCCGCTGCAAAAAAGTTTGCGCAAAATCGGCATTGCCAGCGCGCTGATGATCACGCTGGCCATGATCGGCGCCTATCTGCTCGGCAAGAAACTGGCCCAACCGATCGACCGGTTGGCGCTGGCCACCCGGGCCTTGCGTGAAGGCCGGTTCGATCTGCTGATCAACGAGCGCCGTGACGATGAAATCGGCACCATCATCGGCACGCTCAATGACATGGCGCAGAATCTGCAAAAACGGCTACAGACAGAAAAAACCCTGACCCGCTTCGTCTCGTCGGCGGTGGCCAACCGCCTGATGCAAACCGAAGGCGGCGTCATGGCCGGCCAGCATGTCGTGGCCACGGTGGTATTCGTCGACATGGTCGGCTTCACCGCATTGAGTGAAAAGCTGCCGGCGCAGCGGGTCGCGCAATTGCTCAACTACTATTTCACCCTGGTCAACCGCGTCGCCAAGCTGTATCAGGGTAACGTCGACAAATACATCGGTGACGGTGCGATGCTGGTGTTCGGGGCACCGCAAACCGACACCGAACATTGCTTCCATGCGCTGTGCTTTGCCGAATTGCTGATGCAACTGATCGAACGCACCAACCAGCGTCGGCCGTCGTGGCTGCCGCCGATCAGTTTCCGGCTCGGCATGCACACCGGCGACATGATCGCCGGCAGCATGGGCTCGGAAGATCGCATGCAGTACACCGTGGTCGGCGACTCGGTCAATCTGGCAGCACGGCTCTGTTCAGTCAGCAAGGCCGGCCAGATCATCCTGAGCGAGGAAGTGCTCAACCAGCCGGACATCCGCAACCGGATCGCGGTCGAACCACAGGGCAACGTGCAATTGAAAGGCAAATCGCTGGAAACTTTCTGCTATCGTTTGCACGCGCTGCACTCGCCGTTCCAGCAATTGATCGATCGGCAAGTGCAGCACCTGCACGAACAACTGCCGGCGTTACCTGAATGAGTTCACGACTGCTGTTGCTTTGGCTTGTACTGCTGCCGCTGGCGGGCTGCGGCCTGATGCCGGCACGCGTCAACGACGACGAGGCGCCGACCAGCGCGGTCAAAGCCGATTTGAGCGCCGAGCTGCAAGCCGCGGAAGCGGCGCTGGCCGACACCCCGCAAGACAGCGTGCTGAAAGAAAAAGTGGCGGCACTGCGCAAGCAGGTCACAGCCCTTGAAACCGACACGCTGGCAAAAGCCGAAAAGCTCTGGGCCGGCCAGCAACCGGGTGCCGCCCTGCACGAACTCGATCAGGCCCTGCGCAGCATACCGGCCAGTTCCACCTTGCAACGTCGACGCACCTACTACGCCGAACTGCTTGAGCGCCGGCTGGAATTGCCGCGCGCCGAACAGAAGCTGGTGCGCGGCCGCTATGTCGCCGATTCACTGCGGGTGGAACGGCAGATTGCCAATCTGGCGCCGGGCAGCAACAGCGCCACGCTGGCCGCGCTGGAGCAGGAGCGAAAGGCACTCGCCGAAGACGTGCAGGCCATCGGCAACAACGCGCTGGAGCGCCGACTGTTTGGATTCGCCCGCTGGGCGTTCAACATCGCCGGCGATCTCGGCGCCGCCGACGCCGCCAAGCGGCTGGCCGAGGTCAACCAGCGCGAGAAACAGAAAACCAGCAAGAAGCCGCTGCCGGTTGAAGTGGAGCCGGAGCTGTCGGAACAGCAAGTGCTGGAAAGCCGGCTTGGCCTGCTGAAAAAGCAGCTGGACGAAGCGCTGGGCAAACGTGACGGCCTGCGCGCGCGCAAGGTACTGACCGAATTGCAGCAGCTGTTCCCGACCGAACCCAGTCTTGGCCAGTACCAGCAGCGCTTGAAACCGCTGGTGCAGGAACAGGCCAGCAGCCTTGAGGCCGATGGCAACCGCCGTTACCGCGACGGCGACATCGCCGGCGCGCTCGCCGCCTGGAAGCAAGCCCTGGCGCTGACCCCGGACCACAAGGAACTGCCCGGCCAGATCGCCCGGGCGGAAAAGGTCCAGGCCAACCTGAACAGCCTGCGCAGCCAGAACAGCCGCTGAGCCTGACGGCAATGGGCAGAACCCCCTATCTGCGACTACCATTAGCCGGTCACTGCCACCAACGGGAACCCGAATGCGCCGTACACTCCGCCGCTCGCGTTGGCACCAAGGTTTGTTGCTGACGGCCGTCAGTGCCGCCCTGCTCACCCCACCGGTCTGGGCTGACGCCGCGTTGGAACGCCTGCAACTCGCCGACGGCGTGGTGCTGCTCAATGGCGTTGGGGTTGCCAAGCAGCTCAATGAAGAGCTTTATGTGGTTACCCTGTACGCCACCCGGCCGAGCCGCGAACCGCTGGAATTGCTCGATGCCCGGCAGCGGCGGCGACTGCATGTCCGCATCGTCGCTGACCGCATGTATCCGAGCGGGGTCGCCCGCCACTTCCGCGATCTGGTCTCGTTGAACAATCCACGCGACGAACTCGGCCGGGAAGCGAAAAACCTCAACCGGTTTTATGGCTTGTTTCAACAGGGGCTGATGCGCGGCGACGAGCTGGTGCTCGACAACGTGCCCGGCAAAGGACTGGTGGTCAGTATCAACGGCCAGAAAGTCGCCGACTTCAGCAGCCCGATGCTGTTTGATTTGCTGCTGCGCTGCTTCATCGGTGACAAACCGCCGACCCTGCAATTCCGCTCCGCCCTGCTCGGCGATCAAGACAGTGCCTCGCGCGCCGCCACGCTCGCCCGCTTCGCGGCGCTGCAACCGCAGGAAGAGCGTCTGTTGATTTACGCCAACGTCAAGCTACCCGAGCGCGACACCACCGAACCGGCCGCGAGCGAGCCGGCCCGGCCGGAACCCAGCAAGGTCGACGTCGCCAAAGCGGAGCCCAGCAAAACCGAACCAGTGAAAGCCGAACCGGCGGTGAGCAAAACCGAAACCAGCAAGGCCGCCGACAGCAAACCGCCGGCAAAAACCGAATCCGTGGCCAGCAACAAACCGACCGACAAGCCGGTGGAAAAGCCGCTCGAGCGGCCGGTCGAGAAACCGGCTGGCAAGCCGCCAACAACGCTGGCCGACAATGGCATTGCACCGGGCGCCGCTACCGCCCCGGTGCAAGCACCGCCACAAAAACAGCTCAGCGCCGATGAAATCACGGCGCTACTGCAGCGCTATGAGAGCCAATTACGCGATCGCCTGCTCGCCGGACTGGAATACCCGCGGCGCGAGATGAAACGCAAATACGGCATCACCCAGATGGCGCGCCAGAAAGGCAAAGTCGTCCTGCGCTTGCACTTGGATATTGGTGGTGACATCAACGCGGCCTGGCTGCAAGAGCGAACCAACGAACCGATTCTGGACAACACCGCGCTGGCGCTGGTCGACAAGTTGGCCCCGTTCCCACCGCTGCCAAAAGAGCTGCCGGAAAGCGCCTACGAATTCTACGTAACGCTGGAATTCGATCCCGACCGCTAAGCCAAACGCCGGCAGCACGCGTGCGTGATCGCGCACACGTGCTGCCGTTTCTGTCGCTGGCTGCGACCGTCCCTTGCTGTCAGGCTCCTTGCTCATCACCGCGGCTGCGGTGATCGCCACCGTGTCTGCATCAGGCACGTTTGCGCATCTGGACCGTTGCCTCGACAGAAGGATCCCGTCATGAATCTGTTCAAAACCTTGTTGCTATGCACCACCGGCCTGCTGTTTGCCAGCGGCCTCGAAGCCGCCGAGCTGCGCAAACGCGCCCTGCCCGAACCGGATCTGTTGCCGCCATACAAAAGCAGCAACAGCAAGATTGTCAGCGCCGCCGCACCGACCACGTTTGCCGGCCTCAGTCGCGATGACGTGGGTGACCCGGAATCGTTCGGCAACCACTTGGTCTGGCTCGGTCTTGCCCAAACGCAAACGGTGTCACTGCGCGCCGATTGCAGCGGCGCCGACCCCACCTATGAGCGCTGCATCACGTTGAATGCGCAACCGGCAAGCACCAGTTTTGATGAGAAGAAACTCGATTACCTGATCATCCCCGGCGGCTCGTCGCTGTCGCTGCTGTGCCAGTGGATCACGCCGTTCTGGCAGTATCAGTTCCACAACCAGACCGGCGTCGCCCAGCCGAATGCCCGCATCTCGCTGATGCCATACCTGACGATCTACAACGATGTGCTGAATGATCCGGCCGCGATCGATCCGGGCACCGGCTTGCCCTATGGCGGCCAGATGGAGCTCGGTCTCGCGATGACCCACATGGAATCCCGCTCGCTGGACGTCAATGAGCGACACATGCAGCGAATCAACTATTCCCGCGTCTGCATCGGCGGCATCATTTCGCGCTATGGCCTCGAGACCCTGTTCGGCCTGCCACCGCATCTGGCCGATGCCTTTCTGCAAAAAGACACGACGATTCTGTTCAACCTGCGTGGCAGCGCCGCGTTGGTGAGTGATGCAACCCTGTTTTACGGTGCCCGCATCATCGGCGACCAGAAGCCTTGAAGGAAAAACGGCCCGTCAAGCGGGCCGTTTTTTTGCTGCGTTACTGACAACCGCCAATTGGATTGCGCTTCGGATCGGCGTCATCGCAATCGCTGTCGTTGGTGACGATGCCGGTTTGCAACTGTTGATAGCAACCGAGGAAGCGCTGCTTGCTGCTGCCGAAGCCGTCCTTGTCTTCGTCACGGAACAGCGTGATCTGGACGCCATCGTCGATCAGACCATCGCAGTTGTCGTCAATACCGTTGCACACTTCCGGCGCGTTCGGGTGCACACCACGGCGCAAATCATCGCAATCTTCACCAGCCATCACCACGCCAGCGTTATTGACGTTTTGTGACTTCCGGTCACCAAAGCCGTCGCCGTCGACATCACGAAAGCCGTAGGTGGTGTAGTCACAGTCTTCGTCGTGTCCGGTGTCGTCGGCCACTTCGCTGTTGCCGGGAAACCGGTTGGCATCGGCGTCGTCGCAATCAAACCCGCCGAACTGTTCACTTTGAAAACCATCGGCATCGCAATCCGGATTCTGGCCCGCGCTGACACAGCGCGACAGCTGCTGGCGGGCGTTGCTGCGCTCAAGCGCCTTGAGATCCAGGGTTTTGAGCGGTTTGGCCGACTTGCTTAGCGTAGTCGGCGGCAGTTTGAGCGCCGGAGTCCGAACCGTCTGCTCGGCAGTTAGCGCCAGGCTAGGCGCCAACAACAGCCACATCACACAGCAGGTCATTCTGCTCATGAGCACATTCCTCTCGCAGGGGTGAAACAAAATGGGCTGGTCGCTGCATCACGGCTGCAGCCGCCGGTCAAACCTTACAAGGGCAGCCGCTCGCCGGTGTAAGTCCCGCGCTGCAGCCGGCCCGCTTCGACGATCAGCAGTTCGCCGCGCTCGCCTTTTTTTATCGAACTGTCGATGGCGATCACCTTCTTGTCAAAGCGGGCCAACACAGCAGGCATGGAAGTGTGGCCGACAACAATGTGGTTGACGCCGAGTTTGCCGGTGATGGCATCGATTTGCGGCTGCGTCATGGCTTCATCGAGGAAGTAGCCGCGATACCAGATCGGGCCGTCCGCCGCGTGTAGCAACGACAGCAGCGGGTCGGCATTGACCGCCTCTTTGCTCAGTCCAATCGACTCACGGAAGCGGCGGTTGATGTCCGCTAGCGACAGCCCCTGCGCCAGAAAGGCCGGCGAAATGCCAGCATGCATGAACAGCATGTCACCGAGCTGACGCACCGTATCGCGGCTGCGCAACCAGTCACCGAGCACCGTGTCGGCATCGTACAGCGCGACATAAGAGCTGCCCAGCAGTTCAGCCGCGCGAAGGTACTTGCCGTTGACGTAGCGCAGATCGTCGCGCAGCACCATGTATTCGTGATTGCCGAGCAGGAAATGCAGCCGGCCGCCAGCGGCGGTCGCCTGCTGCTCCAGTGCATACAGCAGCCAGAAAATTTCGGTGACCTGATGGCCGCGGTCGAACACATCGCCGGTCATCATCAACTGAGCATCGCCGAGCGCCCAATTACCGTCCGCGTCGATCACGCCGTGCCGGCTCAGCAGCGCTTTCAGCGTGTCGTATTGGCCATGCGGATCGGATACCGCAACCAGCTTCTTCAGCGCCGGTATCGGCTGCTCGCTGTCGAGCGGCGCCGGTGGCCGCACCTCAATGGGCCGCTCGTAACCACAACGCACCGGAATCGTTACCGGTGCCGGACCAAACTGTTCGCGGACGACTTCACCAGCACAAATCCAGCTGGCCTCAATGCCAGCGGCAGTGCGGCGCAAGTAAGGCCCGTCATCGAAACGGTCGGTAACGGTGAACTCACTGTCACTGATTCGCACGGCTTCGAGGCCATGCTTGCCATGGCGAAATGACACGTCGTCTTTGCCGGCATACGCGGCAACGCCGAGTCCGAGCAGCAGCAACACACCGAGGTAAATTGTCCGTTGCCGCATTCCTGCCTCCTGATCAGAACCGTTTCGCCGTGTTTCGCATCGCCGCAAGCATTCACCGGCGAGCCCCGGACCGCTTATAGAGCAATCACCCGGCCGACTCAAGATCGTTTCGGTAGCGGAGCCGTGCGGCATGGGGGTTCGTGCAGCGCCCAGAAAAGAAAAACGCCGCTGTGGCGGCGTTTTTCTTTTCTACGGCTTATCCGCGTGTTACGGACCGGCCTCAGGCTTTCGCCTCAACCGCAAGACCATCGACCTTTTGGAAACCACGCGGCAGCTTGTTGCCACGACGGCCGCGCTCACCGAGGTAATGCTCGATATCGCTGGGCTTCAGCGTGAAGGTACGCTTGCCGCTCTCGATGATCAGGCTATCCTTCTTGCCTAGCACGACCATGTCGACCATCCACTCTTCGCGTTTGGCCAGCAGCGCGCTGTCAATGCCGAGCATCTTGTTGCCTTTGCCTTTTGCCATCTGCGGCAATTCGCTCAGCGGGAACACCAGCAGACGTCCGTCATTCGAAGCACAGGCCACCAACTGATTTGCGACATCGGTGACGCGCTTTGGCACCAGCACTTTCGTGTGTTCCGGCACGGTAAGCAGCGCCTTGCCGTTTTTGTTGCGCGCCAGCATGTCTTCGTAGGTGGTGACAAAACCGTAACCACCATCAGTCGCGACCAGATAGGTATCCTTGTCTTCGCCCATCAGGGTGGCGATGAAGCTGGCACCCGGCTCCGGAATGAAACGCGTCGTCAGCGGCTCGCCCTGACCGCGCGCACTTGGCAGTTCCTTGGCGAGCACCGAGTAACTGCGGCCGCTGCTGTCGAAAAACACCGCCTGCTGATTCGACTTGCCTTGCGCCGCCATCAGGAAGGCATCGCCGGCGCGGTACGACAAGCCGGCCGCATCGACTTCATGGCCTTTGGCACAGCGCGCCCAGCCCATTTGCGACAGCACCACGGTCACCGGCTCGGCCGGCGTCAGTTCTTCTTCGGAAAGCGCTTTCGATTCTTCGCGCTCGACAATCGGCGAACGGCGGTCATCACCGTATTTGTGGGAATCGGCGATTAGCTCCGAGCGCACCAGGTTCTTCATCCGCTGCTCGCTCGACAGTGTCCGCTGCAGGTTGGCCTGCTCCTGCATCAGCTCCATCTGCTCGCCGCGGATCTTCATTTCTTCCAATTTGGCGAGGTGGCGCAGTTTCAGATCCAGAATCGCTTCGGCCTGAATGTCGGACAAACCAAATCGCGCCATCAATTCCGCTTTCGGATTTTCCTCTTCGCGGATGATTCGGATCACTTCGTCGATGTTCAGGAAGGCGACCAGCAAACCATCGAGGATGTGCAGCCGTGCTTCGACTTTGCCCAGCCGCCATTGCAGGCGCTTGCGCACGGTCTCGGTCCGGAACATCAGCCAGTCGCTGAGCAGCATCTTCAGGTTTTTGACTTGCGGCTTGCCGTCGAGGCCAATCACGTTGAAGTTGGCGCGGAAACTTTTTTCCAGATCGGTAGTGGCGAACAGGTGCCCCATCAACTCGCCGGCATCAATCCGGTTCGAGCGCGGAACGATGACGATGCGGGTCGGGTGCTCGTGATCGGACTCGTCGCGCAAATCGGCCACCATCGGCAGCTTCTTCGCCAGCATCTGGGCCGCAATCTGTTCGATCACTTTGGCGCCCGACGTCTGATACGGCAGCGCGGTCACCACGATCTCACCGTCTTCGACTTCGTACTTGGCGCGCATCTTCACCGAGCCTTTGCCGGTCTGGTACATCTCCAGCAGCTCTTTGCGCGGCGTGA
The DNA here is from genome assembly GCA_036275115.1 of Permianibacter sp. Lineage (GTDB taxonomy): Bacteria > Pseudomonadota > Gammaproteobacteria > Enterobacterales > Permianibacteraceae > Permianibacter. The sequence goes on from DASUEK010000014.1 coordinate 17,780, forward strand.
CGATTTCCGCCTCGGTCGGGAAATCCGGCGCCGGCAAACGCAGGCACAGCTCGTCGATGTCCGCGTTCGGGTGATCGATGAGATAGGTGCAGGCCGCCACCACTTCGCGCAGGTTGTGCGGCGGAATGTCGGTCGCCATGCCGACCGCGATGCCGGTGGTGCCGTTACAAAGCAGGTTCGGTACCCGCGACGGCAGGTTGATCGGCTCTTCCATGGTGCCGTCGAAGTTCGGCCCCCATTCAACCGTACCCTGACCGAGTTCGTCTAGCAGCAGATCGGCGTACTTCGACAACCGGGATTCGGTGTAACGCATGGCCGCGAACGACTTCGGATCATCCGGTGAACCGAAGTTGCCTTGACCGTCGATCAGCGGGTAGCGATACGAAAACGGCTGCGCCATCAACACCAGCGCTTCATAGCAGGCGCTGTCGCCGTGCGGATGGTATTTACCGAGCACGTCACCGACCGTACGCGCCGACTTCTTGTGCTTGCTGGCCGCATCAAGGCCCAGCTCGCTCATCGCGTACACGATGCGACGCTGCACCGGCTTCAACCCGTCGCCAATGAACGGCAGCGCGCGATCCATGATCACGTACATCGAATAATTCAGGTAGGCCTGCTCGGTGAAATCGGCAAGCGAACGGCGTTCTACATCGCCAAAAATGGAATCGGTCATTGCGGCCTCTTACTGCAAGGCGGCGGACTGGAGCCGCCGCTGAGGAAGCGCCCCGGCTGTGCCGCCGAGGCAGGTTTTGCTGGCCTGCATTAAACCAAAAAAGGGGCCCGAAGGCCCCTGTGTTTTTCGCCGGCCGGCGCTCACTTCTTGACCGGGCAGGTGTTGAGACCGATCAGCGTGTACAGCGGGCAGAAATTGAACAGGCCGGTGGCGAGCGGTACCACGCCCACCCAGGCCCAGACCGGGCCGCCGAGCAGCGCCCAGGCGATGAGTCCAATGCCGGCGCCGATGCGCAGCAGTTTGTCGATGCCACCTACGTTGCTTTTCATCTGGGTTTCCTCCGTTTGTGGCAGGTCCCGAAGGCGGTGACCGCCGGTTGACCGCGCGTCGCGCCCCACCTGAGGCACGGTGGACGATGATCGCTGTCCACCACACTACGCCGGCTGGCAGAGGCCTGCCATTGCGCCATATCAAATCGCTCAGCCGATACGGCGGCCGGTCGGATACGGGCTGACGATCGGCGTGTTCTCACCCGACTGACCGGACGGTGGCACCGGCCACGTGTCCATCCGCAGCGTGAGCTGCAGGTGGGCAGACTCGTCCTTAACCGGCGGCGCCACCGGCAACAGGCAATCGATCACTTGCAGCAGCCAACGGCCCAGCGCAACCACCGTCAGCAGCACCAACATCAGCGCCAACAAGCCATCGAACAGCGTCATGGCGCCGCCTTCAGCACGTCCTGCAGGGCGCTGCGCAAACTGCCTTTGTTGCCGAACGGCCAGTCACCGCCGTACTCGATGTCATCG
>DASUEK010000015.1:0-31682 GCA_036275115.1 Permianibacter sp.
CGACCGTTTAGCCACCAAGCCACCCCTGTTCTTGTCCCAAGGTGGCAATTTCCACCGTCAGGATCGCCTGCGGATAGGTTTCCACCCGGTATTCCAGACTGTCCCAATAGACCGTCCACGGCAGCGCTTCCATGGCCTGCAAGTAACGCAGGCTGTCGAAGTAGTTGCCGCGCAAGCTGAGCCGCAAACGGTGCCGGTACAACGGCACTTCGGCGCTGACCGGCGCTTCGGTCTCGCTCTGGCTCGGCTGCTCCAGCGGCAGTTTTTCCAGCGCGACCACCTGCATGCCTTGCTCGCGCGCGAGCAGTTGCTGCAACAGCGCCGTCATGTCCTGCGGCGGCACCATGCGCTGTGACAGTTGCTGGATCTGTTGGTTGACGCTGGCGAGTTGTTGCTCCACCACCACCAGGCCGCTGCCGTCTTCCTGACGGGCTTGCCAGGCTTGCAATTGCGACAACTCATTTTCCAGCTGTTCGCGCCGACGCTGATGTTCCTGCTGCTGTTGCCGTTCGGCTTTCAGTTGCTCTTGCAGCGGCATGAAGAACAGCACGTTGGCGAGCGCCGCAACGATTGCAAGTGTCATGACGATGACCAGCACGCGCTCGCGCAGGCTGAGCGCTTGAAAGCGTTGCTCGAGCCGGCGCCAACTAACGCTGAAGGACAGCATCTTCTGCATCTCCTGTCTCGGGCAGCTCGGGGGTCAGGCTGAACGCCAGCACGCCGGGTTTGGCGTCCACGCGTTGCATTTGCAGGCCGGCAAAACGCAGCCCTTGCACGGGCGGTTTGGCTTGCAACCGGCTCAACCAGGCCGGCACGGCGGCGGCATTCAGGGTTTCGCCGCTCAGTTGCAGGTGATCGCCTTTGACGCTGAAGGTGGTCAGCCAGAGCCGCTGATCATGGGTTTCGGCAAGCGTTTGCAGCAGCGAGGCAAAGCCGCTGGTTTGTTTCGCTTCCCGCTGCTGCAAATCCTGCAACAGCGCTTGCCGCTGGGCCAGCTGGGCGCGCAATTGCTCGAGCTGGGCGGCGACATTCTGCCGCGCTTGTTCGTTGCCGCGGGTCTCGCCGATGGTGGTGATGACCGCATCAAGCGCTTGCCGCGCGGCCTGGGTGCGCTCGCGCTCCTGTGCCAACTGCTGCACCAGAAACACGCCGATCAGCAGCAACAGCAACAGCACGCCAAGCAGCGAACGCAGCAGCACGCGCAAACCGAAGCGCTGCGGCGTGGGCGCGAATTCTGGCAGGAACAGGTTAATTTGTTGCATCGGTCAACTCCCGACGCAGGGCGGCGCCGACGGCCAGCCAGGCATTGGCGAGGCTGTCGCGGGCGACGCTGTTGTCCATCGGCACCAGGGTCGGCAAATCCAGCGCCGCAACTGTGACGCCGAGGCTGTCGCGCAGCAGTGGCAGCAGGCCGTTCAACTCGTCGCTGAGCGGCGGCAACAACAGGCGCGCGACCGGTCGACGGGCGATCTGGCTTTCGAAGTAATCGAGCGTACGCTGGATTTCGAGCAGCAGTTGCTCCTGCGCCTGACTGTTGTCGAGCCCGGTGAACAGCAGCCGCAGATCGCCGATGCCGGCCAGCTGCCGCGACACCACCAACTCATTGCCGAGGTAAACGTAGAGGCTGCAACCGCGTTGGCTGGGTGCGAGGATGGCAGCGCTGGTCAGTGCTGGTGACAAGCGCAGCAGCAGGTTGCGCGCGCACAGCTCCGGAATGTCGATGGCGCGAATATCGAAACCCGCGCTCAGGATGGCTTCGACGTAGGGTTTCAGTTTGGCTTTGTGGCTAACCGCGACAAACAAGCGCTCCGGGCCGCTGCGATTGGGCAGCGTCGGTGGCGCAAAGCTGTCGAGCGCGGCTTCCGTGGCCGGGAAATCGAGCACGTCGCGCAGCGCCCAGGCCAGCGCGGCATTGCGCTCGGCCAGCGGCACATTGGGCGCATCCGCTTGTTGCAAACGATAGAGTTCAGGCGACAGGCACACCACCAGCTGCTGGCCCTGCAGGGCCGGTTCGTCAGCGAGTTTTTGCATGTGCGCGGCGAATTCGCCGAGATTGCCGTAATCGCCTTGCGCCAACTGGAGCAGACGGGGCGCCTCCACCGCCGGGGTCAACCGGGCGAGTGTGAAGCTCTGTGGCGTCAACATCAGGCCAATGGCATTGGCGCCGGCGCGGCTGGAGCGGCGTCCGAACAATCGCAACTGTGGCGTCCCCGTGTGCTGGTTATAAATTCTGTGCACCAGTTGCTGGTGCTTATACCTCATTCTATGCATTGACTGTGGATCGCGCCACTGACGGCGTGTAGGGAATTCCAGTCTCTTGATCTGGATTGCCCGGGGGATGCCGGCTCGTCACAATGGCGCCGCCCGCCAGCAGAACGATTCCCGAGGTGTATTCATGTATCAGCTTTACGGTTTCATCGGCTCGGCCAGTTTGGCGCCGAGGATGGTGTTGGAAGAACTCAAGCTGCCTTATCAGTTCATTCGCCTGGATGCCGAGAAAGGCGACCACCGCAATCCGGCGTATTTGCGCTTGAACCCAAACGGTCGGGTACCAACACTGGTGGAGGGCGACGAGGTGCTGTACGAGGCGGCCGCCATTTGCCTGCACCTGTGTGATCGGCATCCCACCAGTCATCTGGTGCCGGCGCTGGGGCAGCCGGCGCGCGGCCAGCTCTACAAATGGCTGATGTTTTTGACCAACACGCTGCAGCCGGCGTTGATTGCCTATTTCTACCCGGACCGGCTCAGCACCGATCCAGCGGATGCGCCGGCGATCAAGGCGCGCGCCGAGCAGAACGCCCAACAGATCTATCAGCAGTTGGCGGAACACTTGGACAGCAATGGACCTTACCTGCTCGGCGCCGAATTCTCGGTGGCGGACCTGTATCTGTTGATGCTGATCCGCTGGGGGCGCTGGTTTGCCGCGCCACCGGTCAGCAGCCACCCGTCCTTGCAGCGGTTGGTGGAGCTGTTGAGCCAGCGCGAGGCGGTCAAAGCCACTTTCGCCGCCGAAGGCATCCCGGCACCGTACTGCCTGCTGCCGACCGGCTGAGCCGCCGTCAGCGCACTGCCGCGGTCATGCCGCTATCGCACCGGCTTCGCTGCGTTTCTGGCCTACACTGCAGGAACCGTGGGCCTGTGAAGCGTTGTTATGGCCGGAGTAGCGATATCGGATCTGAGTCTGCTGTTGGTGGAGCCTTCGCAGACCCAGCAGAAAATCCTGTTGCAGCATTTGCGTGACGCCTCGGTCCGCCAGATCGAGGTCGCCGCATCGGGCGCCGAGGCCTTGGCGGCGCTGGGGCGACAGCTGCCGGACGTGGTGATCAGCACGTTCTACCTGCCGGACATGACCGCGGCGGAATTGCTGCTGACCATCCGGCAACAGCCGGCGTGGCAGAACTTGCCGTTCATGCTGGTGTCGAGTGAGACCCGGTTTGAACGGCTCGATCCGATCCGGCAGGCCGGGGTGGTGGCGATCCTGCCGAAACCGTTCAGCGCCGACGACATCGTCCGGGCCTTGCGCGCCAGCCTGCATTACGTCGAGCCCGATGAACTGCACCTGGATGCATGGGACGTGAAATCCCTGCGGGTCTTGGTGGTAGATGACAGTCCACTCGCCCGCAAGCATATTTCACGGGTGCTGCGCGACATGGGCATCGAACAAATCACGACCGCGGAAAACGGCAAGCAAGGGGTGGCGACCTTTGCCAGCGCGACCTTTGATCTGGTGGTGACCGACTACAACATGCCGGAAATGGATGGGCATGAACTGGTCGCCGCAATCCGCAACCGGGCCGATGGCGCCTACGTGCCGATCCTGATGGTCACCAGCGAACAGGACAGTGCCCGGCTCGACATGGTGGCCCAAGCCGGCGTGTCGGCGTTGTGCGACAAGCCGTTTGAGCCGGATGCGGTCAGGCAGATGCTGCGGGCGGTGCTCGACAACTGACGCGGCACGCTCAGCGCCCGGCGGGGGCGCGATACAGCGACGGCATCACTTTCACTGCCTTGATCATGTTGTCTTTGACTTGCAGGATTTCCATCGGGTAACCATGCAGGCGCACACAGGTGCCGGCCGACGGCAGCGTTTCGAGGTGTTCCAGCAGCAAGCCGTTAAGGGTTTTCGGGCCGTCGAGTGGCAGCTGCCATTGCTGGCTGCGGACCAGATCGCGCAGCGCTGCGCCGCCCTCCACCACGACATGGCCGTCGGCGGTCGGTGACACATCGCGGCTGATCTGGCTTGCCACGTCGGTGGTAAATTCGCCGACGATTTCTTCCAGAATATCTTCCAGCGTCACCAATCCCTGAATGTCGCCGTATTCGTTCACCACCAGCCCGATGCGGCGCCGGTTACGCTGGAAATTGACCAGTTGGGTGGTGAGCGGCGTACCGGCCGGCACGAAATACGGTTGCCGCAGCACCTGCCGCAGCGCGTCGTAATCGAAATCCTCCTGGGCCAGCAAATGCAGTGCGTCGCGGGCGTGCAAAAAGCCCTCGACATTGTTGATGTCGCCGCGCCAAACCAGCAGCCGGGTGTGCTGGCAATGCAGCAAAATCGGCATGATCTCGCTGCGTGGCAAATCCAGATCGATGCCGACAATGTCATGGCGCGAGACCATGATGTCGTCGACCGTTTCCTTTTCCAGGTCCAGAATACTGAGCAGCATTTTCTGGTGCCGGCGCGGAATAAAGGCGCCCGCTTCGTTGACCACGGTGCGCAGCTCGTCGCTGGACAGGGCATCCTGTTGACGTTTGTTGGGGCGCACGCCAAGCAACCGGAGCAGGCTGTTGGCCAGCAAATTGATCAGCCAGACCAGCGGGTAGGTGACCCGCAGCAAACCTTGCAACAGCCACGACGCCGGAAATGCCACCCGTTCGGGATACAGGGCGCCGAGCGTCTTCGGGCCGACTTCGCAGAACACCAGCATGATCAGCGTCAGCCCGGCCGAGGCGATCGCAATGCCCCATTCCTCGCCGAACAGCCGCACCGCCAGCGCCGCTGAAATGACCGAAGCCAGAATGTTGACGATGTTGTTGCCGGTGATGATGACGCCGATCAGGCGATCGGGCCGTTCGAGCAGCGCTTGGACACGCTTGGCGCCGGGGTGGCCATGACGGGCCAGATGACGCAGCCGGTAGCGGTTGACCGAAAGTATGCCGGTCTCGGCACTGGCGAAGAAAGCGGAGAACAGGAACAACAGCAGCAGGAAAAGCAGCACCTCTCCGGTGGAGAGCTGGTCCACGACGGTCTCCTTGTCAGGGCTGTTGCAACACGTATTCGATCACGATGCGGGTGCCGGCATAGGACAGTGCCAGCAGCGCAAAGCCGGCCAGCGTCCAGCGCACGGCCATGCGGCCACGCCAGCCCTGGCGCCAGCGGCCGAACAACAGAATCGCGAACACCAGCCAGGACAGCAGGGCAAATACCGGTTTGTGCAGTGGCTGGCTGGCGAACAGGCTGGGCAAGCCGAAGGCCGCCACCAGCAGCGCCACGGTCAGCAGCACAAACCCGGTGGCGATCACCCGGAACAAAAAGCTTTCCTGCAATTGCAGCGGAGGTAACAGCGGCGACACCTGCATCGGGGCGTGCCGCAGCTTGCGTTCCAGCCACCACAGCAGCAGTGCCTGTACTGCGGCCACCATCAGCAGGCTGTAGGCCAGCAAGGCCGAGAAAATATGAACCAGACTTGGCCAGGCGCCGGCCAGCGGTTTGATGTAATGGGCCGGTGCCAGTGGCAGCGCCAGCGAGAACAGCGCCGCCAGCGGCAGCGCGAACAACAACAGCGGCGTGGTCAATTGGCCGCCGGGGATCATCAGCAGCAGCACAATCAGCCAGCTGACCAGGGCGGCAATCGGCAGGAAGCCGAGGTTCTGCCCGGCCGGGGTGTCGATCACCAGATGCAACAGGGTGGCCTGCAACAGTGCCGGCAGCAGCGCCAGCAACAACAACCGGTGCGGAACCTGAACGCCGCGGCGCAGCTGCAGAAACATCCAGCCCGCCTGCAGCAGGTAGAACAGGGCGGTGAGCAGCGCGAGCAGCAGTAATCCGTTCAAAATCTGAGCTTCCGACAGGGAGACAGCGCCACCATCGACGCGGCAGCGTGCGCTATGGTGGCATAGCGCCGGAAGCAGGCCAAGCGCGGCGGACTGCCGGCGCGGCGATTGGCCCGGAAATACTCCGGTCCGGTCGAACGCATTGGCGGCCACCTCCGTAGCAACTTGCTCAGCAAGTCCGGTGGCAACTCCGCTACAATCAGCCGACCATTTCTTTGCCGCAGTTTGTGCGCCATTTGCGTGTGGGCTGGGGTTTCAGGTTTCCGATTCCGACATGTTCGCACCGGTTGTCGCCCGCTGTCTTCTGGCCTGTTGTGCCGGCCTGCTGTCGCTGGCCGGCCATGGCGCCACGGCCGATGCGCCCGACATCGCGTTTTACTACGGCACCCGGCCGCCGCTCGATGCCTTGCGCCATTACGATCAGGTGGTCATCCAGCCCAATCAGTTGCGTCCGGACGAAGTGCCGCCGCTGCTCGCCAGCGGTCCGGAAATTTTTGCCTATGTCTCGGTCGGCGAAGTGGCGCGCAACGCTGTCGATGTTGACAAGATCGATCAGCGCTGGGTGATCGGCACCAACACGGCCTGGAACAGTCTGGTGATGGATCTGGCCGGCAGCGGTTGGCGCGATTATCTGCTGCGCGAGCATTTCGGTGCGCTCTGGCAACAGGGCTATCGGGCGTTCTTCCTCGACACCATGGACAGCTACCTCATTCCGGCGAAAGAAGGCCCGGCGCGGCAACGTCAGGAAGATGGCATGGTGGCATTAATGGCGACCATCAAGCAGCGTTTCCCCGGCGTCAAACTGATCTACAACCGCGGTTTCGAATTGCTCGAACGGCACGCCCAATACGCCGATGCCTTGTTGGCGGAATCCCTGTTTCACGGCTACGACCCGGTCAGCAAAAAGCACGCGCCGACGCCGGACGCCAACCGGCAATGGCTGATCCAGCAATTGCGCCGCACGCGCGATCAATTCGGTGTGCCGGTGATCGTGCTTGATTATGTCGACCCCGGTGATTGGGCAACGGCAGAAGCCACCGCCAAAGACATTCTGGCGCTTGGCTTCACGCCCTGGGTTGCCAATGGCGATTTGACCTGGCTCGGTCAGGGCCGGCTGCGGCATGTGCCGCGCACCATGCTGGCATTGATCGACGGCGCGGGTGATGGTTACGGTCAGGATCAATTGGCGAGTCCGCTGTTCAAACATCTTGCCTTGCCGCTCGAATACGAAGGCTACGCGCTCGAATACCGCAACATCGAACACGACGCCTTGCCGGTCGAGCCGATCAGCGGCCGCTATGCCGGCGTGGTTGCCTGGTTGTCGGCGCGCTCCAGTGGTCAACAGGCGGGCGTGTGTGCGCGCTTGCAACCGGAAGTGCGCGCCGGCTTGCCGGTCGCGTTTTTCGGCAGCCTGCCAGCGGGCGCGGCGTGTCGACAGTTGCTGGGTGATCAGCAAAACGGTCGCGCTGCCGGTGCCGGTTTGCAAGTCGTTGCCCAGCAAGCGGGCGTCGGTCGTGTTGGTGCAACCCCGGCGCTGAAAACCTGGGGCCTGCCGGACAGTTTCGCCGGCGCCGGCAGCACTGCATGGCTACAGTTGCGCGATCGCAGCGGCGCCCGTTTCGATCCGATTCAGATCGGCGCGTTCGGCGGGCTGGCGCTGGATCCGTATGTCATGCAATACGGTGCCGATGGCAGTGCCAACTGGTTGCTGGACCCGTTTGCGTTCTTGCGCGCGGCGTTGCGGTTGCCGCCGCAACCGGTGTTTGAGTTGAGCACGGATAACGGCCGTCGCATTGGTCTCATCGATATTCGTGGCGATCGGCTCGCGCTTGCCGACAGCAGTGGCCAGCGGCCAGCCGGTGCGTTGGCAACGCTGCTACAAAATCAACCGTTACCAGCCACGCTGGCACTGATCGAAGCCGAGTTTGATACCCCATCGTTGACCGACGACGAGCGTCGCGCCCGCCGCCGCGAGCTGGAGCCGTTGCTGGCGTTGCCGCAGCTGGAGCTTGCCAGCCATACCTACAGTCATCCGTATTACTGGCCGGTGTTTGATGGTGAACGTGATTACGCCGCGCCTGCGCACCGATACAGCGTGCAGTTGCCGCAATACGCCGCCGAATTGCAGCGCGAAATTGCCGTGCCATTCGACTGGCTGCGTGGCCTGCGTCACGATAACAGCGCGCTGCAGCCACCATTGTTGATCTGGTCCGGTGACGGTAAACCCGGCCCGGCGGCGCTCGCCATTGCCCAACAAGCCGGCATCAGCCATTACGGCGGCGGTGGCCTCGATTGGCGATTCGGGCCGCTGAAACTGGCGCAGTTGTCACCAGCGGCGCGACCGACACCGTGGGGCACGCAAGTGCTGGCCCCGCTGGTTGATGAAAACAGTTTTGCCCGGCTCTGGTATGGCGAGGCGCTCAATTACCGGCAAGTGCTGGAGTGGAATCGTCAGCTGGGCGGCAGTAACCCCTTTGGCATGCGGCGATTGAAACCGTGGTCGCTCAGTTTTCATGCCGATGCCGTGTTGCGGCCGGCGGGGGCGGCGTTGTTGCAGGAGCTGCTGCGCGTGCAGATGGCAGAACCTCTCAATGGCCTCTATCTGAGCGAATATGTGCAACGCGTGCGTGCTTTCCAACATGCCAGTCTGGCCAAAGATCTGAACGGCAATTGGTTGTTGCACGGCAATGGTTTGCACAGTGTGCGCCTGCCTGCCGAGTTGGGCTGGCCGATCCGAAATCCGGCCGTCGCCAGTGCGCGTGAAGACAGCAGCGGTCGGTATCTGCAACTGGGGCAGGACCGCGTCCAGTTGCGTTTTGGCGCGCGCACGCCGGATGCCTTGCTGGTCGATGCCAGTGCGCCGCTGCAAGCGTGGCAGGCGAATACGGACGGCAGCCTGACGTTTCGCTTCACCAAACGTAACCGAGTTGAGTTCCGTGCCCGTGTGCCGGCCGGTTGCCAGTTGTGGCAGCAAAAACCGTTGTCTGCCCGCAGCGAAAGTGGCGTGGCCCGTTATCTGCTGACCGGTGCCGCAGCGCAGGCGGAGGTGCAGCTTGTCTGCCGCTAATCCGTCGTCACGGTCCCACGATCGTTCGGCGCCGGCGCGCGAAGCGCTGTTGAACGGGCCGGCGCTGCTGATCATGTCAGCGGTGATTCTGGTGGCGTTGTGGGTGCTGTTTCCGCGCCAACCCGCGTTTCGCGATCCGCAGAACCTGCGCGCCAGTGACGCATTGTCGATTGCGTATTTGCGCGTGCTGGTGCGTTCCGACCCGGACAACGTGCCGCTGCGGCTGTCGTTTGTGCAATTGTTGACCGAAGCCGGCAGCCACCCTGAAGCCGTTGAGGCATTGGCGCCGTTGCTGGCCCAACCGGAGCCGCGCTACGCGTTTGAAATTGCGCTCGCCAAAATCCGCCTGCAATTGCAGCAACTGTTCCGCGCGCCGGAATCAGACCAGGCGCAAACCTTGCGCGCGTCGATTCGCAACGGGTTTGATGCGGTGTTGTTGCTGGCCCTGACCGTCAATGAGCAAACCGCGCTGCTGGCCGAGGCGCGCAAATTCGGCGAGCCGGCCGTGCTGGCTGCGCTGTTCGAAAACCTGTTGACCCGCCGTGATCTGGTCGGTGTCGGCCGTGGCCAGATCCTGCGCGACGCGGCGGCGTTTCATTTGGCCGCCAATCAACCCGCGCAGGCGGCAGCGCGCTGGCGCGAAGCCTTTGACTTGCTGATTGTGCCGGCCGAGCGGCGCGAGGTGGCGCTGTCGGCGATGCAGGCGTGGCTGGCGGCCGGACGCGCTGCCGAGGCGCTGAAAACGGCGCGCCATGTGGTTGGCCCGAACGAGGACGCGCCGGCGTTGTTGCAGTTGGCGGCCGACATTGCGCAGCAGAACGGTGAAGATCAGCAAGCCATCGTCTGGTTGTATCGGTTGCGCGATCAACAGCCGGAGGATGTCGCACTCAGCGAGCGTCTGCTGGCACTGGAGCTGGCCTTGGGCAATCTGCCGGCGGCTTTGGAGTTGGCTGAGTCGCTCAATGCACTACCGGCTCCGACACCGGAACGGCAATTGCTGCTGGCGCGTGCCTTTGATTGGAACGGTGATGGTGCACGGGCATTGCCGCACTGGTTTGCGCTGGCCATGGCAAGTCCGGATCCGGAAAACGAAGCGCGTGCGTTTGCGCTGTCGGATGCCTTGCAAGTTGATGCCAATGTCGTTGCCTTGGTCGAAGCCGCCGCGCAGCGGCGACCCTTGCAGGCTGCTGAAGCCAATGCGTATGTCCGCAGTGGCTTGCGCGCTGTGGAGCCGGCACAGCTGACCGCAACCTTGCAACGCTACCTGTCGCAGCAACCGACTGATCGCGCCAGTTGGATCGCCTTGGCACACGTGCGGCAGGCGGCTGGCGAAGTCGCTGCCGCGTTGCAAGCGTGGCAACGGGTCGAACAACTGGCGCCGCTCAAAGCGAGTGAACGACTCGCCATTGCGGAAAATTATTGGCGCAGCGGACAACCCGAACCGGCCTTGAACAGTTTGTTGCCGTTGTCGTCATCGCCGCCGGCAGGGCAGGAGGTGCGTTACTGGCAGTTGTTGGCCGAACTTGGCTGGGCGCTTGAGCGTCCGAACGTTGCGCGGCCGGCTTATCAACAGCTGCTCGCACGTTACGAGCCGGACAACAAGCTGGCCATCGATCGTTTGTTGCAGCTGGCGCAGCAGAGCGGTGATGTCGCGGTGATCGAGCGGCAGGCCTTGTACGGCTGGAGCCGGCTGCGGGCGCGGGAATATTTTGTTGTGTTGCTGGATGTGGCGCACCGCAGTCAGGATTTCAAACGCATCGATCAGTTGCTCGCCGAAGCGCAGCAGCAAGAGAACCGCTTTCGCAAAGAGCCGCTGTACTGGCAGTTCCGCGCTGAACGGGCGATGGCGCGCGGTGACAGCAAAGCGGCGCGACAGGCATTGGAGCAGCTGGCGAGCTTGCGCGCCAATGATCCGGAAGTGATCGAAGCGCTGCTGTGGCTCCTGCTGGCCGAACAACCGGCGCCGGTGGCGCAGATCAATTTGTTGGTGGAGCGGCACGCGAATTTGGCCGAAGCCGATCCGCTATTCGCCGAAGTGATGGCCGCTGCCGAGCAAGTGCTTGGCCGTCCCGCCGAGGCGGCGCGTTGGTACGGGCTCAGCTTGCCGGCGCGTGCTCGCGACCTGCCGTGGCTGCTGACCGTGGCCGACAATCTGGAATGGCTCGGCTGCACCGTGACCGCCAATCAGTTCCGCGTGCGTGTGTTGCAGCAGTTGCAGGTGCAAGCGGTGCCGTTACCGCCGGTCACGCATCCGAATCGCCTGGCCGACCACTTCTATGGCCGTCAGTATTTTTCGACCGCGCTCGACAGCCGGCTCGCCGATCAGGACGCGTTGCAGGAGCTGATCGAGCAGTGGCAATTGCAGCAAGGGCTCGACAATGCCCGCTACTTTGCCTTGCGCTGGCAGCAAAAGCGTTTGCAGCTGTCAGACTGGGAAGATGTGGCGGACGAGTGGCAGGAGCAGAATCGCGTCGCCATCGCCGCGCTGTTGGCGCCCTTGCAAGCCGAACTTGCGCTGGCGCCTGAAGGGCCGTTGTCGGATGCGGTGCTGCCGCTCAGTTTGAATGACGTCGCGGCGCGCAGCCGCCGGTCCGGCGCGAATCGTGCTGCTGCCGCGTCACCGGATCCGGCGCGCGAGTTGGCGGTGTGCCGACAGCAATTGGCGCAATTCTCCGCACTGGCTTTGCCGCTTTGGCAGCCGCCGGTTTCCGAAACCGGTAGCGACAACCGTTCCAGCACAATGGTGAAACCATGAAATTGCCTTGGCTTGATTCCGTTGACGGATTGGATGTTCGCACAGCGCCATCGGAACCGTGGTTGTGGTTTGAAACGCTCTTGCTGACGGCCGGCGCGCTGGCCTTGTCTGCCTGGACCGATCCGGCGGATCCGCTGCGCATTCAGAGCGGTTTTCCCTGGCCGGTACTGGGGCCGGTGCTCGCGGGTTTGCGCTACGGGTTTGCTGCCGGTTTTGTCAGCGCCTTGTTGGTGCTGGCAACGCTCGGTGTGGCCATCAATCGCGCCTGGCAACCGGCAACGACGTTTCCGTTGGCGTGGGCAACCGGTGTGGTCGTGATGGCCATGCTGTGCGGCGAATTTCGCGATGCCTGGCAACGGCGTTTACGCCGACTCAGCGGAGCCAATCAATACCGTGGCGAACGTCTGGAAGAATTCACCCGTAGTTATCATTTGCTGCGGGTATCGCATGATCGGTTGGAGCAGGCGCTCGCCGGTTCCGGTTTGTCGCTGCGCGAGGCGTTGACGCGCTTGGCACAGCAGTTTGATCCGGGCCAGGGTCTGACGCCGGTCAGCGCACAGCGTTTGCTGGATCTGCTCGCTGGCTATGGATCCTTGCAGCAGGCGGCGCTGTACCCGGTTCAGGACAATCAACTCGGCAGCGAGCCGTTGGCAAGCTGGGGTAAATCTGAGCCCTTGTCAGCTGACGATCCGTTGTTGCGACAAGCGCTCAGTCGCGGTGAGTTGGCAGCGATTCAGGCCGACAGCGCCCAGCTCGAAGCGAGCCGGCAAAGTCGGTTGCTGGCGGCGGTCCCACTGGTCGATGCCAGCGGCAATATTCGTGCGGTGCTTGCCGTTGCGGCGATGCCGTTTTTCAGTTTCCAGCACAACACGCTGACGTTGCTGGCAGTGCTGTGCGCGCACGCCGCCGATCTGCTGACCGGTGCCGGCCTGCCCGGCAGCGACGAACGTTTTGCCCGGCAATTGGCCCGTGCCGTCAGCGACAGTGAACGGTTTGGTCTGGCGGCGACGCTGGTGCGGGTCAGCCTGCGCGGCGCGGATGCCGAAAGCTGGCGTGCGGTCGCACGCCGGGAACGTCGGGCGCTGGATTGCTGGCGCGAACGTGGCGAGGAGTTGACGATGCTGTTGCCGCTGACTGAGCTTGTCGCGGCCGAGCAGTGGCTGGATCGACTGCGAGCCAGTGGTGCACCGGCGATCGCCGCGCAGTGCGAGGCGGTGACGAATGCGAGCGCAGCACGAGCACTGTTGCCGAACGCAAGCGGGAATGCCTGACATGGCGCGTGCATGGTGGTGGTTGGCACTGGCGCTGGAGTTGTTCAGCGTTGCGGCCCTTATCCTGTTGCAGCCAACCGGCGTGGCATTGCTCGTATACGCCGTGTTGCACGCGGCGGCGACGCCGATTCTCGCACGTGCCTGCTGGCACCAACTGCCGCGCCGGTACCGGTTGCCGGTGCGGGACAGCATGCGATTCCTGCAAGGCATGTTGCTGTTGATGCCGCTGGTCGGCGCGATAGGTTTGCTGTGGGGGCTGGTCGGCGCCTTGCGCTTGCCGCGTTCGCGGCGCCAGTTGAACTTGCGCACGGTGGGCGTGCCCGAGTTGCCGTTCCAACCGCCGCAGGTGTTCCCGACGCCGCCGTACAGCAGCGGCGCACTGCACCAGATCCTGCGCTTTTCCGACAAGCCGTTGAAACGTTTGAAAGCGGTGATGGCGACCCGGCACATGCCGGTGCGCGAGGCGGTGCCGGTGTGGCAAATCGCGCTGAAAGATCGGGTCGATGATGTCCGATTGCTTGCCTACGCAATGCTCGACGGCCGGGAAAAGCAACTGACCGAACGTATCCAGGAATTGACCGCCGAACTCGATGACATGCCGCCGGCGCGCCGGGGTGAATTGCATCGACAATTGGCCGGCTATTGCTGGGAACTGGTGTACAACGGCTTGGTGCAGGGCGCGGTGCGCACACATTGGTTGCAGGCGGCGCGCCAGCATGTCGATGCGGCGTTGGCGCAGCAAAGCAGTGCTGATCTGTGCGTGCTTGCCGTGCGCATTGCACTGGAACAGCAAGACCTCGCGGCGGCGGCGGACGCCTTGCAACGGGCCGAACAGAGCGGCGTTGCGCCGGCCGTCTTGGCGTGCTGGCAGGCAGAGCTCGCGTTTCGCCAGCGCCGTTTTGCTGACATCGCTGCGCTGCTGGCGCGTGACAGCCGGCCGGCCGAGCAGGGCAGTGCGCTGGCCGCCGTACGCGCCTGGTGGCGGGCGGCAGCGGAGGTGCAATCATGACCACGGCAGCCTCCACCACACCGATCGCCGATATTGCGTTGTTGCTGGAAGGCACCTATCCGTTCGTGCGCGGCGGCGTATCGAGTTGGGTGCACCAGATCATTTCCGGTTTGCCGGAATTCCGCTTTGCCGTGATCTTCATCGGCGGTGAGCCGTCGCTGTATGGCAAGGCGCAATACCAGTTTCCGGCCAACGTCAGCCATTTCGAAACGCATTACCTGCTCGACAACAGCCAGCACACGCCAAAAGCGCGCAAAGGCGATCCGGCGGCGTTCGCCGATATGGCGGCATTGCACGAGCAGATGCGCGCCAATCCGGGCGAAGGCAACGCGTTGTCGATGACTGACATGTTGAAAGCCTTTACCACCCTCGGTGGCCCTGGTGGCATCAGCAAGAGCGATTTCCTGTTCTCGGAAGCCTCGTACGATTACGTGTCCGAGCAGTACCGCCAGCGCTGCACCGAGCCGAGCTTTGTCGATTATTTCTGGGCGGTGCGCACGATGCACACGCCCTTGTTCGTGTTGGCCGATATCGCCCGCAAATTGCCGCCGGTGCGCATGGTGCATTCGATCTCGACCGGTTACGCCGGTTTGCTTGGCGCGATGATCCGGCTGCAGCGCAATATCCCGTTTGCGCTTACCGAGCACGGCATTTACACCAAGGAACGCAAGATC
Organism: Permianibacter sp.; assembly: GCA_036275115.1. Lineage (GTDB taxonomy): Bacteria > Pseudomonadota > Gammaproteobacteria > Enterobacterales > Permianibacteraceae > Permianibacter. The sequence goes on from DASUEK010000015.1 coordinate 14,831, forward strand.
GATCTGGCCCAGGCCACCTGGATCCGCGATCACAACGACGATGTCAGCAACACGCTGCACGACGAGATGGGCTATATCCGCGGCCTGTGGATCAAGTTCTTCGAACAGATCGGCCGCATTGCCTATTCGCAGGCCGAACCGATCGTGTCGCTGTACGAAGGCAACCGGCTGCGCCAGATCGCTGATGGTGCGCTCGCCGAACGAACACAAGTCATTACCAACGGCATCAACCTGCAACGCTACGCGACCGCCTTGCAAAAGCGGCCGGATGGCATTCCGCCGGTGCTGGGCCTCATTGGCCGGATTGTGCCGATCAAGGACATCAAGACCTTCGTCCGGATGATGCGGGTGGTGGTCAACGAGCGTCCGGATGCCGAAGGCTGGCTCATCGGTCCGGAAGATGAAGATCCGGCCTATGTGCAGGAGTGCAAGGATCTGGTCGAAAGCCTCGGCCTGCAGCACAACGTCAAATTTCTCGGCTTCCAGAACGTTGCCGAGATCCTGCCGCAACTCGGTTTGATGATGCTGACCTCGATTAGCGAAGCGCTGCCCTTGGTGCTGCTCGAAGCGTTCGCCAGTGGCGTACCGTGCGTTGCCACCGATGTTGGCTCCTGCCGCGAGTTGATCGAAGGCAGCACGCCGGAGGACAAGGCGCTTGGCAGCGCCGGTGCCGTGGTGACGATCGCCGATCCGGAAAGCACCGCGCAGGCGGCGTTGGCGCTGCTCAATGATCCAGTGCGCTGGCAGGCGGCGCAGCAAGCCGGTTTGAAACGGGTCGAAAAATACTACGATGACCGGATGATGTTCGGTGCCTATCGAGAGCTGTATCAGCAAACCCTCGCCGGTGCGGTGGCCGGCGCGGGGCAAACGGCGGAGTGCTGAGTCATGGCCGGTATCGGGTTTGAAATTCGCCGCATTCTGGAGCGCGACAGCTTCTTCGCTGTACTGAAAGCCTACGGTTACGCCGGCCTCATCAGCGGCGGGCCGTGGGTGCTGTCCATTCTCGGCGTCATGGCGATTGGTTTGTTGTCGGTGGCACTCGGTGCCGAGCAGCAGGCGGTCAACCAATTTCAGATTTGCGTGACTTACTTGATGGCGTGCTCGCTGATTCTCACCGGCGGCATGCAGCTGATGTTCACCCGCTTTGTCGCCGACCGGCTGTATGCCCATGAGCCGCGCATCGTGCTGCCAAACCTGCTTGGCGCGCTGTTGCTCACTACCGCCGTGTCAGCGCTGTTGTCAGCGTTGTTTGTCCTGCTGACGTTTGACGGCAGCGCTTTTCTGCAGGTGCTGCTGATTGCCAACTTCGTGGTGGTCTGCAATCTCTGGCTGGTGCTGATTTTCCTGTCCGGCATGAAAGCCTATCAGCGCATTGTTCGCACGCTCGCGGCCGGCTATCTGCTGGCGATTCTGGTGTCGATGCTGCTGGCCCCGTTCGAGCTGGAAGGACTGTTGACCGGCATTCTCGTCGGCCACGCCGGTTTGCTGTTCGCGTTCCTGCATCATGTCGTGCGCGAGTATCCGGGCCAGTCGCTGCTGCGCTTTGATTTTCTCGACCGGCGCAAGGCGTTCTACAGCCTGTTCGCCATGGGCGTGCTGTACAACCTCGCGGTCTGGGTCGACAAGTTCATTTTCTGGTTCGTGCCGTATACCTCGGAAGCGATCATCGGCCCGCTGCGCGCGTCGATTATTTACGACCTGCCGATTTTCCTCGCTTATCTGTTCATTCTGCCCGGCATGGCGGTATTTCTGGTCCGCATGGAAGCCGATTTCGCCGAACAGTACGATCGCTTTTACCGCGCCGTGCGCGAAGGCGATACCCTGATGCATATCGAGTATCGCAAGGATCAGATGGTCTACACCGCCCGTCAGGGCATTTACGAAATCTTCAAGGTACAGGGCCTGACCGTGGTGCTGTGCCTGCTCTGGGGCCGCGATCTGCTGCAGGCCATCGGCATCTCGCCGCTCTACATTCACCTTTTCTATATCGACGTGGTCGCGGTCAGTGTGCAGGTGCTGCTGATGGCCATCCTGAACGTGATGTTCTACCTCGATGCCCGCCGCGAAGTGTTGATGCTGTCGGTGGTGTTCCTGTTGACCAACATCGTGTTCACCTGGGCAACGCTGCTGCTTGGTGCCGAGACCTTCGGCTATGGCTTTGCCTTGTCGGTGACGCTGACGGCGTTTCTCGGGTTCTTTGTGTTGGCGCGCAAGTTGCGGCGGCTGGAATATGAAACGTTTATGTTGCAGCGCTAAGTTTATTTTTCTTCAATGGTGGTGATGATCAAATCTACAAGATCGCCGAAAGTTGGTTCGACTGCTGTTAATTTGCAGGTTTCAAGTTCTATCTGATAGGCCCTTTCCGCATCTTCAATTATCTCTTCAAGAACAAAATCGTCAATCAAGTCAAACTGTGGACCGTTAACGACAACTGCCAAGCTATCATTCGGAATAAAGACTGCTGTATGCCACTTCAGCCTTTTTACCAATATTTCTGAGATGCGTTGTGCGATCTCTTGTCTTTTTCCACCGCCCCAAGCATTCATCTGAATACTGGTCCGTGCGGCCTGATTTTGCTTTAATTCTTTAAAAAAACTTAGATCAGGGCCTAGCCATCTAACGCCAATGAAGAATTTTTTCCATCTGTCGGTTGGCGGATAGTGGCTTGGGTACTTGAGCGGCTCTGCTGAGGTTTCCATGTAATGAGCTCGATCTGCTGAAATTCATCGCACAATCTTGGTCTGCTGGAGTATGCCGGGTCTCGCCCCGGCGGGCGACCTTCTTTCTTTGCTCGTGCAAAGAAAGAAGGCAAAGAAACACGCCCCACGCGCCAGAATCGAATTGGTTGCTTCGAATAGTCCGCCCGTCGCTTCGGCATTATCGTCTTCGGGCACGCATTGATGCGGCATCCTTGCCTTATCAATGCTGCGCAAGCCATCCGGGCTTGCGCACCCGGCCGCTAACGTCGAATCGCCGGCTGGCGCGAATGGGGCCCCCGGTTCTAGCTGGAGTGGGTGGCTTCGTCACTTCTTCTTTTGTGTGTCATTCCCGCGAAAGCGGGAACCCAGCGACGTTGATACAGGAAAAGACACTGGGTCCCCGCTTTCGCGGGAATGACAGGTTCATTTTTTGGGGGGTATCTGCGCGAAGCGTGCTTTTGACGTTTCCGCCGTCTGACGAGCCGAGCAGCGTAATGGAGTTCGGGTTAACAGCCAACGAAGTGAAGGGGCGAGGCATGGATGCCGAAGCCTTTTCAGACTGCACAGGGATGTGCTGTCTGAAAAGCCCCGAACGGAGTGGAGTAGCGCAGGGTACCGCGCGGTGTTCGCGCGGCGAGGAATACAGGCCATGTTCTTTGCCTACTTTCGTGCGCCACGAAAGTAGGTCGCCCGCCGGGGCGAGACCCGGCAAACCTTTCGGCCGCACAGTGGCGGAAGTTAACGAGTAGAGGGGTACGGCAATGCCCCACCCCGGCCCTCCCCCTGGCAGGGGAGGGAGAAAATTGCCTGTGTGCGAGTCGGCAAACCTTCAGGCAGTACCGGTGCCGAAATGACGGATTCCCAGAGTGGCAATGCACCCAACCGCAACCCTCAACCAGTCATGGGCACGGGCATAATGACATATCTCGACATAACTATATTGTTGACTTCATACTAGTGCGAAGGCCACTCTAGCTCCGTGCCCACCAGCGGAGACCCCCATGGACACGGAAAATCCCCTTGTTCGCAAGTTCGAGAAAGAGCTCAGTGCCGGTTCGGTGGCCTTGGTGCTGCTGTCGGTTATCGGCCGGGCAACCGAGCCGTTGTATGGCTACCAGATCGCCAAGCGGCTGGAGACGGCCGACCCGGAATTGGCCGGGGGCAAGCAGGGGGCCTTTTACCCGGTGTTGCGTTCGCTCAGTGCGGCCGGCCTGCTCGACAGCTTTGTCGAGCCGTCGGTCAGCGGGCCGCCGCGCAAGTACTACCGAATCACCGAACAGGGACGGGATGTGCTGCAGGCATGGAAGGCCAGCTGGCAGCGGATGAAGACTTTTGTCGATAGCGCGTTGGAGGCCTGAAATGAGTCGTGTCGCCTATAGCTCGATAAACGAGTACCTGAATGCGCTGCGTGTCGCCTTGCGCGATGCCGATCCGGCCTTGCTGCAGGATGCGCTGTACGATGCCGAAGAATATTTGCGGGCGGCCTGTGCCGAGCAATCGGAGCGGCCGGAAGCTGAGGTGTTGGCCGAGGTCATTGGCCAGTTCGGCTCGCCGGAAGAACTGGCAGCCGGCTATCGCGAAACCGAAGCCACCGTTGCCAAAGCGTTGCGGGCACCGGCGCCGAAAGTGCCGAGTTCCGTGCTGGGCAAAATCTTTGGCGTCTATGTCGATCCGCGCACTTACGCCAGCCTGTTCTACATGTTTCTGGCGTTCGTCACTGGCATTTTCTATTTCACCTGGGCGGTGACCGGTTCGGCGATGTCGGTGGGTTTTGCCATCCTGATTTTCGGTGTTCCGTTCTTTCTGCTGTTCATCGGTTCGGTGCGGCTGATTTCGCTGGTCGAAGGCCGCATCATCGAGGTGCTGCTCGGTGAGCGCATGCCGCGCCGGCCGGTGTATTCACCGCAGGGCAATAGCACGACGCAGCGTATCGGTCAGCGCATTCTGGCGATGCTGAAAGACCCGCGTACCTGGTCGACTTTGCTGTACATGGCGGCGATGTTGCCGATCGGTATTGTCTACTTCACTGCAGCGATCATCGGTTTGGCGCTGTCGTTTGCGATGATGGCAGCCCCGTTCCACGGCCATTTCTTCCATCTGGGGCATGACACCGTGATTTATGTGCCGTGGGTGCTGGAGGGCTTCAGTGAGTGGCCAATGTCACTGTGGCTGGTGCCGATCGGTTTCCTGGCGCTGACCGCCGTGCTGCATGTGGCGCGTCTGGTGGGCCGCCTGCACGGTAAAGTGGCCAAGCATTTGCTGGTGCGCGTTGCCGCCTGAGCACTGCTAGCCCAAACAAAAACCGCGCGATAGGCGCGGTTTTTGTTTTTCAGAACAGTGGCAACTGCTCGGCGCGGCCCGGCACCCGGAACAAATCGGTGCGCAGCTGGCAGCGATTGTTCAGATTGAAGCCGAGCTTGCGGGTCATCAGCCGGAACCGCTGCCGTAACAACTCGGCGTATTCGCCGCTGCCGCGCATGCGCTCGCCAAACTCCGTGACATTGTCCTTGCCGCCACGCGCTTGTTGCACCAGGCTCATGACGTGTCCGGCCTTTTGCGGGTAGTGCTCGGTGAGCCACTCGCGGAACAGATCCTTCACTTCATACGGCAGGCGCAGAAACACATAGCCGGCGTAATCGGCGCCGGCAGCGCGCGCCTCGCGCAGTACCGCTTCCATTTCGCTGTCGTTGATGAACGGGATTACCGGCGCGAACAACACGCCAACCGGAATGCCGGCCTCGTGCAGTTCGCGCAGTGCTGCCAGCCGGGCCTGACCGGTGGCCGTACGTGGCTCCAGTATCCGTTTCAGATCATTGCTCAAGGTGGTGACGCTCACGGTGACTTCCGCCAAACCCGCCTTGGCGAGATCGGCGAGCACATCCTTGTCACGGGTCACCAGCGTGCTTTTGGTGACAATGGATACTGGCTGCCGGTGCGCCGCCATGACTTCCAGCAAGCCGCGGGTGATGCGCTTGTCTTTTTCGATGGGTTGATACGGATCGGTGGCAGTACCCATGGCGATCACGTCGCAGCGGTAACTGGCTTTGCCGAGTTCCTGCTTCAGCAAGGCCGGCGCATCGTCCTTGCAGAAAATCTTGGTTTCGAAATCGAGCCCGCCGGACAGGCCGAGGTAGCTGTGCGTTGGCCGGGCAAAACAGTAGATGCAGCCATGCTCACAGCCGCGATAGGGATTGATGCTTTGCGAAAATGGCACATCCGGTGAATCGTTACGGGTCAGCACGGTGCGAGCCGGTTCGCTGAAGTATTGGCTCGGCGTAGTCCGCGGCTCGTCGTCTCGTACCCAGCCGTCATCCTCCACGGTCTTGATGGTGGCTTCGAAACGGCCTTCGCGGTTCGAGATGGCGCCGCGGCCTTTCTGCGCTTTCGGGGGAAGCTCGTTCATGACGTGATTCTACGCCGATGTTGCAGCGCAGCGGGTGCGCCCGTGACCGGACAGCGAGACCGGATAGCGCGCGGCCAGCGCGCATCGACCAAGGTCTAATTTTCGCCTTGTCGGCCGGGGCGTACCGTCGTCATCGTCAGCTAAAGCCGGACCAGCCGGCAGCGAGCACAGGCGGCGTTGCCGGCGGCACATTCACTCCGGGACACCCCCGGACTACGGAGGACAACATGGCGATCAGCGATTCGGCGGTCATTTCCAGCGGCTCCAGCGCAGGAATGCCAGCCATCAGCAAGGCCGAAGAGCGCAAGGTGATCTTTGCCTCGTCACTCGGCACCGTTTTCGAGTGGTATGACTTTTATCTGTACGGTACGTTGGCGGTGTTCTTTGGCGCGCTGTTTTTCCCGCCCGGTAACGAAACGGCAGCGCTGCTGGCATCGCTGGCGACGTTTGGCGCCGGCTTCGCGGTGCGACCATTTGGCGCCATTGTGTTCGGCCGCATTGGCGACCTGGTTGGTCGCAAATATACCTTTCTTGTCACCATCATCTTGATGGGTATTTCGACCGCCGGGGTTGGTTTCCTGCCGACGTACGAATCGATCGGCTGGGCGGCGCCGACCATTCTGGTGATCCTGCGACTGATTCAAGGTTTGGCGCTCGGTGGTGAATACGGTGGTGCTGCGACCTATGTCGCCGAGCATGCCCCTGCCGGCCGCCGTGGTCATGCCACCAGCTGGATTCAAACCACAGCAACGCTGGGCTTTTTCCTGTCGCTGCTGGTGATTCTGACTTGTCGCTTGTCGATGGACGAAGCCAGTTTCAAACAGTGGGGCTGGCGTATACCGTTCATCCTGTCGATCATCCTGCTCGGCATTTCGGTTTACATCCGTATGAAGCTCAACGAGTCGCCGCTGTTCAAGGAAATGAAGGCTGGCGGCCATGCATCCAAGTCGCCCATCCGCGACAGTTTCTTCCGGATGCCGAACGCCAAATATGTATTCTTCGCCCTGTTCGGTGCTGTCGCCGGTCAAGGCGTGGTTTGGTACACCGGCCAGTTTTACGCGCTGTACTTCCTGTCGACCACGCTGAAAGTGCCGTATCAGGATGCCTACATCCTGATCGCGGTGGCATTGGCGCTGGCGACACCATTCTTCATCGTTTTTGGCAAGCTGTCTGACAAGATTGGTCGCAAGTGGATCATGATGGCCGGCTGTGCGCTCGCCATCTTCACCTATTTCCCGATCTTCAATGCGCTGACCCAATACGCCAACCCGGCACTGGCCGCCGCACACGAAAAGAATCAGATCGTGGTGGAGGCGACCAATTGCAATTTCGTCATCATTCCGTCGCCGTCCTACAAGCCGAGTGATTGCGACAAGGCCAAAAATTTCCTCGCCAAGAACGGTATTGCGTATAGCTCGGTTGATTTGCCGGCCGGAAGTGCGGATCAGGTTGTGCTGAAAATCAACCGCGATGTCGAGCTGAAAGGCTTTGATGAGGCGGCCTACAAAACCGCCATTGCCGCGGCCGGCTATCCGGACAAGGCCGATCCGGACAAGATGAACAAAGCGATGGTGTTGCTGCTGCTGTTCATCCTGGTGCTGTACGTGACCATGGTGTACGGCCCGATCGCGGCGTTCTTGGTTGAGCTCTTCCCGACCAATATTCGCTACACCTCGATGTCGCTGCCGTATCACATTGGTAATGGCTGGTTTGGCGGCTTCCTGCCATTGGTTGCCTCGGCAATGGTTGCGGCGACCGGCAACATCTATTACGGCCTGTGGTATCCGGTCGCCGTCGCGGCGATGACGCTGGTCGTCGGTGCCTTGTTCCTGCCGGAGACCAAGGATCGCGATCTGAATTTCAACGCGCACTGATCGTTGCGTTGACCAGGCACTTCGTTATGCCCCGGCCTCGGCCGGGGCTTTTTCGCTTGGCATCGGCGGCAGGACGTGGTGTTCGGCGTGAGCTTGGTTTAGGCTCCCTGAAAGTCGGTGCGGGAGCAAAGCATGGGTGAAGGCTGGTTGCTGGCATTGTCGGCCGGATACGTCGGCCTGTTATTCGTGCTGGCGTACTGGGGCGATAACCGCGATCTGGGCCGTCGCTTTCCCCGTTTGCCGGCGCTGCTCTATGGCCTGACGCTCGCCGTCTATTGCACCTCGTGGACTTTTTACGGCGCGGTCGGTGCAGCCATTCATGGCGGTTGGAGTTTCCTGCCGATCTATCTCGGTCCCATTCTGTTGTTGCTGTTCGGTCGCGGTTTGCTTGAGCGGGTGATCCTCGCCAGCAAGATGCACAACATCACCTCCATCGCCGACTTCATCGCCTCGCGTTACGGCAAGGTGCAACATCTCGCGATTCTGGTGACAGTGGTGGCAGTGGTCGGGGTGTTGCCGTACATCGCGCTGCAACTGAAAGCGGTCACCTTGAGCATCGAAGCCTTGTCCGGTGCCAGCAGCGGTGAGCGACCGCTGTTTGCCGATACGGCCTTGTTGGTGGCGCTGCTGCTGGCGGTGTTCGCGATCCTGTTCGGCACCCGTCGGCTCGATGCCACCGAACATCACCGTGGTCTGATGCTGGCCATTGCAGTGGAATCCGTGATCAAGCTGTTGGCGTTGCTGGCGGTGGCGGGGTACGCGCTGTATCTGCTGGCCGACAACGGTGAGCCCAGCGCACTCTGGCAGGACGATCGGGTCGCGGCGTTGTTGTCGCCGGATGCCTTGCCGCCCGGGTTCTTTGCCCAAACCTTGCTCGCTTTTGTTGCGCTGCTGTGTCTGCCGCGGCAATTTCAGGTGACGGTGGTGGAGTGCGATGACGTCCGTCATTTGCGCACGGCGCGCTGGTCATTCGGTTTTTATCTGGTGCTGGTCTGTCTGGCGGTAGTGCCGATTGCGCTGGCGGCGCTGCGCAACACTGCGGCGATTGCCGGCACGCCGGACATGGCGGTACTGCGCTTGCCGTTGTTGGGCGATGCCCAAGCGCTGGCGCTGTTTGTTTACATCGGGGGTTTTTCCGCGGCGACTGGTATGGTCATTGTCGAAACCGTGGCCTTGTCGACGATGATTTGCAACGATCTCGTCATGCCGCTGTTGTGGAAATTCAAACGCTTCGGTTTGCCGGAACGGAAAAATGTCGCCGATTTGCTGCTGACCGTACGGCGCATTTCCATTCTGGTCATCGCCTTGCTCGGTTATGCCTATTACCGGTTGACCGAGCAATTTCAGGCACTCGCAGCGATCGGGTTGCTGGCCTTTTCGGCGGTGGCGCAGTTTGCGCCGGCGATCATCGGCGGATTGTATTGGCGCGGTGCCAGCCGGCGCGGTGTCGCCGTTGGTTTGCTGGCCGGTTTCAGCCTGTGGCTATACACCTTGCTGCTGCCGACACTGGCCAACGCCGGTTGGTTCGAGTCGCAATGGTTACAACACGGGCCGTTCGGTATTGATTGGCTGCGGCCGCAGTCGCTGTTCAATCTGAGTGGTTGGGATCCGCTGACCCACGGTGTGTTCTGGTCCTTGCTCGCCAACATCAGCCTGTTTGTGTTTTTCAGTTTGCGGCACCGACCGGATCTGAATCAGCGCATTCAGGCGGCGCCGTTTCTGAATCCGTATACCTCGCCGGTGGCGCCACCTGACAGCGAAGACTGGGGTCGGGTCAAGGTGGGGGAGCTGCTGGCGTTGTCCAGTCGCATTGTCGGTGACGAGGTGGCCCTGCGTGCCTTTGCCGAGTTTGCCGACGAACGCGAGCAGACGCTGGCCTCGGCACAATTGGCCGATCGCAGCTGGTTCCGCTTCACCGAACGCTTGCTGGCCGGTGCCGTCGGCGCCGCCTCGGCGCGCGCGATGCTGACGACCGCCCTGCGTGGCAGCGGCATGGACATTGGCCAAGTGGTCGCCTTGCTTGATCAGACCTCGCAAGAGCAGCGCTTCAACCGTGAGCTGCTGCACACGATGATGGAAAACATCTCGCTCGGTATCAGCGTGGTCGACAGCGATATGCGACTGGTCGCTTGGAACCGGCAGTATCTGGAGTTGTTTGATTACCCGGATGGGATGGTTTACATCGGCTGCCCCATCGCCAATCTGATCCGCTACAACGCCGAGCGCGGCGAGTGTGGCCCGGGCGAAGTGGATGAGCATGTGCGGAAGCGACTCGGTCATCTGCGAGCTGGCACACCGCACGTATTTGAACGCGTCCGCGCCGATGGCCGCATCATCGAGATGCGCGGCCAGCCGATACACGGCGGCGGCTATGTGACCACTTACGCCGACATCACGTCCTACAAGCGTAACGAGCTGGCGCTGCGGCAGTCCGAGCAAAGTCTGCGCGAGTACAGCGAAACGCTGGAGCAGCGCGTGCGTGAGCGCACCGAAGCCTTGCAGGCCGCACTCGAAGCACAGGAGCAGGCGCGTCAGGAAGCGGTCTGGGCCAACCAGTCGAAAACCCGGTTCATCGCGGCAGCAAGTCACGATCTGTTGCAGCCGATGAATGCGGCGCGCTTGTTCACAACGGCACTCAATCAGCACGAAACACCGGATGCCGAGATCCGGACGTTGGCGCGGCAAATCGACGGCTCCTTGCGTGGTGCCGAAGATCTGTTGACCGCGCTGCTTGACATTTCCCGGCTCGACAGTGGCGTATTGACAGCCAATCGCAGCAGTTTTGCGTTGGCGGAGTTGTTCTCGGATTTGAAAATGCAGTTCGGCCCGCTGGCCGAAACCCGTGGTCTGCAATTTCGCACCGCGCCAACCCGGTTGTGGGTCAACAGCGATCGGCAGATGCTGCGCCGGATCCTGCAGAATTTTGTCAGCAACGCCCTGCGCTATGCCCGCACCGGCGGTGTCGTGCTTGGTGCCCGTCACACCACGTCCGGTATCCGTTTGGAGGTGTGGGATTCCGGGCCGGGCATCCCGCTGCATCATCAGGCCGCCATTTTTGATGAGTTTCATCGCACCGGTGAAGTCTCGCCGTGGGGCGAGAAAGGACTGGGTTTGGGCTTGGCGATTTGCCGGCGTATGGCGCGCTTGCTCGACCACGACATCGGCGTGCGTTCCGAACCCGGTCGCGGCAGCGTGTTCAGCGTCACCGTGCCACGCGCAGCGGCCAGCAAACGCAGTCAGGAAGATCGCGAAGCGCTGGTGCCGACCGGTACGCTCGATGGTTTGCGGGTGCTCTGCATCGACAATGAACCCGATATTTTGCTCGGCATGCAGGCTCTGCTGACACGCTGGGGCTGTGTGCCGCTGCTGGCGGCCGATCAGGAAGCTGCCGAGCGCGCCATGGCCTTGCCGCCGCTGCAACGTCCGCAGCTCATCCTGGCGGATTTTCATCTCGCCGATGGCGTCGATGGCCTGGCCTTGTTGAGCCTGCTGGCCAATCAGCACGAGCCCGGCTTGCCCGGCGCCCTGATCACCGCCGACCACAGCGAAATGCTGGCGGCCCGGGTCAAGGCGGCCGGTTTTACCTTGTTGCGCAAGCCGGTCAAGCCGGCGGCCTTGCGGGCGTTTTTGACGGCGCGGCAGCACTGAGCCGGCCTCGCCACGCGCCGCGCCGGTGCGATTTGGCTGGCGCGGACTATGCTTGAGCTGTCGGGCCTGTGGTGTGGCCGTGTGCAGGGGGTGTCATCATGACGCTCACGACGCTCAATATCGCGCTGCTGTTGCTGGCGCAGGCGGTGGTGGCTTTGGCCTTGACCATCGGCCTCGTTGCGCTGGCGATGCGCGGTTCCCGCCGCTTGCAAGAGCGGATGCTGTCGCATAGCCGGGCGCTCAGTCGCTTTGGTCGCTATGTGCTGAGTGATTCCTTTCAACAAGCCAATCAGGACAAGGCACGCGATGTCGTGCTGCGCGAGCTGGCGGCCCAGCGCGACGAACAGGAGCGCAGCCTTGCCGAGCGCGAAAGCGCCTTGCAGGCCGCGCTGGCCGCGTTTGAATTGCAACAGGCTGAATGGCTGAAGCAACAGGCGAGCGGCAACGTCACCCATGTCATCGGCAGCAGTGATGATGATCCGGAGCTGGCGCAACTCGAGCAGACCTTGCAGGATGCCCACAACGTGGAACAGAGCAGTGCCTTGCTGAGTGAAATCGCCGAGCTGCGCGCCAATCTGGATTTGCAAAACAGCGAGCTGGCGCGATTACGCGCCCAGGTGAGCCAGCAGGAAGGTGGCGAGCAGGTGCAGCAGTTGCTGGAAGCTCAACGCAAGCAGCTAGAGCAGTATCAGCGGATGCAGCGCGACATGGACATGTGTGTGATGGTGATGGAACAGGAGCTGAGCCAGACCCGACAGACCTTGCAAAAAGCCGTGCAGAAACTGCGTCAGCAAACGGCGCTGACCCGTCAGCTGCAGGATCAGCTGACCCGCGGCGCGGCCTGAGCTATTCGTCTTCCAATACCGGCAGGCGCATGCTGGGATCGAGTTGCAGGCGCGCTGCGGCCACCACCGCTTGAGTGCGGTTGCTGACACCGAGTTTTTTCATTACCGCGGTCATGTGCGCCTTGACCGTCGCTTCCGACACGCCCAGCTCATAGGCGATCTGTTTGTTCAGCAGGCCATCGGCCAGCATCATCAGCACCCGGAATTGGTGTGGGGTCAATTCGCGCACGCGCCGAGCGATATCGGCTTCATCGGCCGCCAGTTTGCCATCCGATCCAATGCCCGGTGGCAGCCAGATATCACCATCGAGCACGGCGCTGATCGCCGCCGCCATTTGCGCTGGGTCGCTGGCTTTTGGAATGTAGCCGCTGGCACCGTGGCCGATCGCACGCTGCATCACGCCAGGCTCTTCGTTGCCGCTGATGACCACCACCGGCAAGCTCGGCCAGCTGGCGCGGATATGCACCAGCGCCGAAAAACCGCTGGCGCCCGGCATGTGCAGATCGAGCAGCAGCAGATCCGCATCGGCGTGCGTTTCCAGCAGGTGCTGAAGCGCCGCGACGCTCGCAGCGTCTTTGATTTCGGCGTTGGGATAAAGCCCTTGTACCGCGCGGCATAATGCATCGCGAAACAATGGATGATCGTCGGCGATCAGGATTTTCATCGGCAGCCCATCCGGCCGGCAGGAAGATTGCACGAGTGTAGCCATATTCGCAGACGCCCGGAATCCATGCTGCCGGCCAGATGCTGTGGCACGCACTCAGGCCGTCGGCACGTGCCGCTCGCGCACCAACACCTCCACCACGCCCGGATCGGCCAGTGTCGAGATGTCGCCAAGCGCTTCGGTTTCGTTGGCGGCGATTTTGCGCAGGATGCGGCGCATGATTTTGCCGGAGCGGGTTTTCGGCAAACCCGGCGCCCACTGGATGACATCGGGCGTGGCAATCGGGCCGATTTCGCGCCGCACCCAATCGACCAACTCCTTGCGAAACGTGTCCTCGGCCTCGACCCCGGCTTGCAGCGTGACGTAGGCATAAATGCCCTGACCTTTGATGTCGTGCGGCATGCCGACCACGGCGGCTTCGGCGACTTTCGGATGTGCAACCAGCGCACTTTCGATTTCGGCGGTGCCGAGCCGGTGACCGGACACGTTCAGCACATCGTCGACCCGGCCGGTGATCCAGTAATAGCCATCGGCATCGCGACGGGCGCCGTCACCGGTGAAATACCAGCCACGGAAGGTCGTGAAATAGGTTTCGATGAAACGCTGGTGATCACCATAGACCGTTCGCATCTGACCGGGCCAGCTGTTCAGCAGCACGAGATTGCCTTCACAGGCGCCGTGCAGAATATTGCCTTCGCCATCGACAATCGCCGGCTCCACGCCGAACAGCGGTTTGGTTGCCGAACCCGGTTTCAGATCGGTGGCGCCGGGCAGGGGGCTGATTAACATGCCGCCGGTTTCGGTTTGCCACCAGGTATCGACGATGGGGCAGCGACTTTCGCCGACCACTTCGTAATACCAGCGCCAGGCTTCCGGATTGATCGGCTCGCCGACCGAGCCGAGCAGGCGCAGCGATTTGCGATTGGACATGCGCACATACTGATCGCCTTCGCGCATCATCGAGCGGATCGCGGTCGGCGCCGTGTACAAAATCGTTATGCGGTGCTTGTCGACGATCTGGCCGACCCGGCTCCAGTCCGGATAGTTCGGCACACCTTCGTAGAACACCGTCGTCGCACCATTTGAGAGCGGTCCGTACAGCAGATAGCTGTGGCCCGTGATCCAGCCGACATCGGCCGTACACCAGTAAACGTCATCGTCACGCAGATCAAACACCGCCTTGAAGGTGTGCGTCACGTAAACGAGGTAACCGCCGGTGGTGTGCAGCACGCCTTTCGGTTTTCCGGTTGAGCCGGAGGTGTAGAGAATGAACAGCGGATCTTCGGCCAGCATCGGCTCCGGTTCGCAGCTGTCCGCTTCACCGACCAGCAGATCGTGATACCAGACGTCGCGGTTCGGCTTCCAGGCGATGTCGCCGCCGGTGCGGCGCACGACGATCACTTTCTCGACGCCGGCGCATTCGCTGTGACCGAGCGCGGCGTCGACGTTGGCTTTCAGCGGAATGCGCTTGCCGCCACGCAAACCTTCATCAGCGGTGATGACAAAGCGGGCATCGCAATCGCCAATGCGACCGGCCAGCGATTCCGGTGAGAAGCCGCCAAACACCACCGAGTGCACGGCGCCGATGCGGGTGCAGGCCAGCATCGCCACCGCGGCTTGTGGAATCATCGGCATATAAATCATCACCCGGTCGCCGCGCTTGACGCCCAGCCGGCGCAACGCATTGCCGAACCGGCAGACTTCGGTGTGCAGCTCGCGATAACTGATGCGGCGTTGTTCTGCCGGGTGATCACCTTCCCAGATGATCGCCGTCTTGTCGCCGTGCGTGGCCAGATGGCGATCAAGGCAGTTCTCGCTGACGTTCAAGACGCCATCTTCATACCAGCGAATGTAGAGATCATCCGGATTGAACGAGACGTTGCGCACGGTGCTGTAAGGCCGTTGCCATTTCACGCAATGGCCCACTTCGCCCCAGTACTTGTCCGGGTTGTCGACCGACAACTTGTAATCCTGCTGATACGCCTCGGCATTGATGCGGGTGTCGCGAGCGTAATGCTCGGGCACCGGGTAAACGGTCTGGCTCATGGCGTACTCCCTCGGTGGCTGGTCGCGGTGGTCTGCCTCATGAAAGTCATGGGCCGCGATGGGTTGGCTGGCAATGGTGCTCTGCGGCAATTCTCGCCAGCATCGGCGGCCAGTCCCATTCGACCATGGTCGAAGTTCGACGATCGGCGAATGGCCGCACTTCACTTGCACGCGTATACCGGTCGCAGGTCGTCGAACCGGTACTTCGTTGTGGCCGGCAGCGGATGGTGGCCAGCAGGTGTCCCGTTTGTGGATGCCGTTGTTCGAGAACCCCGGCTAACGGGGCGGAATCACCAATGTGAACACCCATTCATTACGTGAAAAACAGACTTGCTCGGAGGACAGAACAATGAATGTCAGCACTCATCGCCGTCACTGGCTCGCCACAGCGATTGCTGCCGCGCTGTTGCCCGTTGCCGCGCAGGCCGCCGACAGCGGCACTACGTTCAGTTACAGCGGCTACATCAAGCTCGACATGATTTACAGCCGCTTCAGTGAAGGCGAGGTGGCCGGCAACAGCATTGCCCGTGATTTTTACGTGCCGTCGCTGATCCCGACCTCGAACGGTAGCGGTGACAGCTACAGCGCATTCGACGCCCATGCCAAGCAAACCCGCTTCATTTTCGCCACCAGCACGCCACTGGCCGATGGCACCACGTTCGGTACCCACATCGAAATGGATTTCATGAGCGCGCTTGATGGTGACGAGCGCATCAGCAACGGCTATGAACCGGAAGTGCGACAAGCTTTCGTGAAATGGAATGGCTGGTTGGCCGGGCAGGCGTGGAGCACCTTCCAGGATGTCGCTGCATTGCCGGACGCGATCGATTTCATTGGCCCCAGCAACAGCACCGTGTTCATCCGGCAAGCACAAGTGCGTTACAGCACCGGCAACTGGATGTTTGCCGTCGAGAACCCGGAAACCACAGTGACGCCGTTTGGTGGTGGCACCCGCCTCTCGCCGGATGATGACGCCGTGCCCGATTTCACCGCTCGCTACCATGCCAAAACCGACTGGGGGCATTTTTCGATCGGTGGCGTGTTGCGTCAGCTGAATATCGACAACCCGGCTGTTGGCGCAACGCCGGCTGTCGAC
Organism: Permianibacter sp.; assembly: GCA_036275115.1. Taxonomy (GTDB): domain Bacteria; phylum Pseudomonadota; class Gammaproteobacteria; order Enterobacterales; family Permianibacteraceae; genus Permianibacter. The sequence goes on from DASUEK010000015.1 coordinate 31,106, forward strand.
AGCTCGGATACCGGCTTTGGGGTCAGCCTGTCTGGTCGTTTCAATATCAATACTGACAATGACATCCGGGCAATGGTCACCACCGGTTCCGGCATCGGCCGTTATGTCGGCTTGAACACGGCCAACGATGCGGTGCTCGATGCCGATGGCGACCTCGACGCCATCGATTTGACCTCGGCGTTCGTCGCCTGGCGACACAACTGGTCGGCCAATGCCCGGTCCACCTTTATGGTGTCGACGCTGGACATCGACAATGACACCGATCTGACTGGCGAAGCCGTCACGGTCTCGGTGGATTCTCTGCACGCCAACTTCATCTATTCTCCGTTCCCGAAACTGGATGTCGGGGTCGAACTGACCCGCGCCACCCGCGAGCTGGAAAACGGTGACGACGGCGACATGGACCGGCTGCAGTTCGCCATCAAGTACGCTTTCTGAATTTTCCTGAGCGCTGCCACATGGCAAAGCAAAGGGCCAGCATGTGCTGGCCCTTTTTTTTGCAAACAGTTCTGAGTGCTAGCGATTAGATCCGTTTGCCGTCAGCATCCAGCTCAACGATCTCGTAACCGAGTGCCTT
>DASUEK010000016.1:0-7997 GCA_036275115.1 Permianibacter sp.
TCCTGGTTTGGTTGCGTCGGATCTTTATTTCTGCCTGATTCGGCCTGTCAAGAAGAAGGGGAGCCAATCGGCTCCCCTTTTCTTTCTTGACGTCCAATTGACTTTTACTAAGAAGTCTTTGTCCTGTTTGCCCGTTACTTACGCATATCTGGTCATTACATATTCGGATAATTCGGTCCGCCTGTCCCTTCCGGCACCACCCAGGTGATGTTTTGTTTTGGGTCCTTGATGTCGCAGGTTTTGCAGTGCACGCAGTTTTGCGCGTTGATCTGCAGGCGTGGCCGGTTATCGCCGTCGCGCACGATTTCGTAAACACCGGCCGGGCAGTAGCGCTGGGCGGGTTCGTCGTAAAGCGCGAGGTTGTGGTCGATTGGAATCGACGTGTCTTTCAAGGTCAGGTGACACGGCTGATCTTCTTCGTGGTTGGTGTTCGAGATGAACACCGAGCTCATCCGGTCAAAACTCAGCACGCCATCCGGTTTCGGATAAACGATTTTCTGGCTGCGTGACGCGAGTTGCAGGGCTTCATGATCCGGTTGCCTGACGCGCAGCGTGAACGGCAATTTGCCGCGGAACAGCAGCTGATCGATGCCGGTGAACAGCACGCCGCCCCAGAGCCCGAATTTGTGGAAAGCTGGATAGGTGTTGCGAGCGCGATACAGCTCGTCGTGTACCCAGGAGTTCTGATAGGCGGATTCGAACGCGGTCAAATTTTCGCGGCCTTCGCTGCCGGCTTGAAGCGCGGCAAATACCGTTTCGGCGCCGAGCATGCCGGATTTCATCGCGGTGTGGCTGCCTTTGATTTTCGGCAGGTTCAGGAAGCCGGCTTCGCAGCCAATGAGTAAACCTCCCGGGAACGACAACTTCGGTACCGATTGCCAGCCGCCTTCGTTCAACGCGCGCGCACCGTACGAGACGCGGCGACCGCCTTTGAGGTATTTGGCAATGGCGGGATGGGTCTTGAAACGCTGGAATTCTTCGTACGGACTTAAGTAAGGATTGGAATAGTTCAGACCAATCACGAAGCCAATCGCGATCTGGTTATTTTCCAGGTGATACAGGAACGACCCGCCGTAGGTGTCGGATTGCAGCGGCCAACCGGCCGAGTGCACCACCAAACCTTGCTGGTGATTTTCGGCCGGGACTTCCCACAATTCTTTGATGCCGATACCGTAGTGCTGCGGATCACGGCCGTCGCGCAGGCCGAATTTTTCCATCAATTGCTTGCCGAGGTGGCCGCGGCAGCCTTCCGCAAACAGCGTGTATTTGGCGCGCAGTTCATAGCCCGGTTGGTACGAGGCTTTTTGTTGGCCGTCTTTGCCGATGCCCATGTCACCGGTGGCGATGCCGGCGACCGAGCCGTCATCGTGGTAAAGCACTTCTGCGGCAGCGAAACCCGGGAACAGGTTGACGCCAAGCGCTTCAGCCTGTTGGCCGAGCCAACGGCACAGGTTGCCGAGGCTGATGATGTAATTGCCGTGGTTTTTCTGCTGCGGGATCAGCAGCGAGGTCGGCCACGAGACCGCGCCGGTTTCGCTGAGGAACAGGAATTTCTCGTCGGTGACTTCGGTGTTGAGCGGTGCGCCGAGTTCTTTCCAGTTCGGCAACAGTTCGTTCAGCGCGCGCGGCTCGAAAACCGCGCCGGACAGGATGTGGGCGCCGATCTCCGAGCCTTTTTCGACCAGGCAGACGCTGATGTCGTGGCCGGTTTCCTGCGCCAGCTGGCGCAAGCGGATGGCCGCCGCCAGACCCGACGGACCGCCGCCAACGATGACGACATCAAATTCCATGCTTTCACGTGCCACGAGCTTGCTTCTCCCGAACCTGCGGCGGCGCCAGCGCCGCGTTTTGTGTGTGTGCCATCCCGCTCGTCATGAGCCATCCGGCCCGGTGGTGCAGCCGTATAGGATTTATCGCGATTTTACCGCGTGGTTTTGCGGCAAATCATTGACCGGGAGCGCGCCAGGTTCCAAGATCGCGCCTCCCGCGCCGGCCCCGTTGCCCGGTCAAAATTTGACCAGCTCGGCCCGGCTGCCCGAAAGTGCGGAATTATAGGACCTCAAGGCCCCGTCATGAAAATTCTGGTCGCAATCAAGCGCGTCATCGACGCCAACGTCAAGGTGCGGGTGAAAGCCGACGGCACCGGCGTGGAAACCGCCAACGTCAAGATGGCGATGAACCCGTTCTGTGAAATTGCCGTGGAAGAGGCGGTGCGCCTGAAAGAAAAAGGTGTCGCGACCGAGATCGTCGTGGTCACTGCCGGCCCGGCGCAAGCCCAGGAAACGCTGCGAACGGCGCTGGCGCTCGGTGCCGATCGCGCGATTCATATCGAAGAGACGACCGAGCTGGAGCCGCTGGCTATCGCCAAGCTGTTGAAGGCCGTGGTTGAACGCGAGCAGCCGCAAATGGTGCTGCTCGGCAAGCAATCGGTCGATGCCGACAACAACCAGACTGGCCAGATGCTGGCCGGCCTGCTCGGTTGGCCGCAGGGCACTTTTCTGTCGAAAGTCGGCGTCCATGCTGGCGAGGTGGACGTGGTTCGTGAGATCGATGGTGGTCTCGAAACGCTGACGTTGAAACTGCCGGCCGTGCTGACCACCGATCTGCGCTTGAACGAGCCGCGGTTCGCCAGCCTGCCGAACATCATGAAAGCCAAGCAGAAGCCGCTCGCCAAGCTGACGGTGGCCGAACTCGGCGTCAACGTGGCGCCCCGGGTCAAGACCCTGAAAGTGGAAGCGCCTGCCGCCCGCAAGGCTGGCATCAAAGTTGGCTCTGTGCAGGAGCTGGTCGACAAACTGCGTAACGAAGCGAAGGTGATCTGATGGCCATTCTTGTTATTGCCGAGCACGCCAAAGGCAAACTCGCCGGTTCGACGCTGAATACCCTTGCCGCCGCCCAAAAGCTCGGTGGCGACATCCATGTGCTGGTCGCCGGCCACGGTGTCGATGCCGTCGCCAGCGAAGCCGCTCAGGCCGCGGGTGTGGCCAAAGTGCTGAAGCTCGATGACGCGGCACTGGCGCACCTGACCGCAGAAAACCTGACCCCGGCCGTGGTTGCCCACGCCAAGAATTATTCGCATGTGCTGGCACCGGCGACGACGTTCGGCAAGAACCTGCTGCCGCGCGTCGCGGCGCTTCTCGATGTGCAGATGGTGTCCGACATCACCGCTGTGGTCAGCGCCGATACCTTCCAGCGGCCGATCTACGCCGGCAACGCTATTGCCACCGTGCAATCGACCGATGCGATCAAACTCATCACCGTGCGCAGCACCGGCTTCGACGCCGTTGCCGCCAGCGGTGGCAGCGCCAGCATCGAGGCGGTGACTGCCTGCGTCGACAACAACCTGTCGCGCTTCGTCGGTCAGGAGCTGACCGTTTCAGCGCGGCCGGAATTGACTGCCGCCAAGGTCATTGTCTCGGGTGGTCGCGGCATGCAGAGCGGCGACAATTTCCCGATGCTGGAAAAGCTGGCCGATCTGCTGGGCGCCGCCGTCGGTGCCTCGCGCGCCGCCGTCGATGCCGGCTTCGTCCCGAACGATTACCAGGTCGGCCAGACCGGCAAAATCGTCGCGCCGCAGCTGTACATCGCGGTCGGCATTTCCGGTGCCATCCAGCACCTCGCCGGCATGAAAGACTCGAAAGTCATCGTCGCCATCAACAAAGACGAAGAAGCCCCGATTTTCTCGGTGGCGGATTACGGCCTCGTTGGTGATCTGTTCACGCTGGTGCCGGAACTGACCGCGGAAGTGGCCAAACTCAAGGGCTGAGCCGCGTTCAGCCCACCTGCACTGACAAAAAGGCCCGCTTGCGGGCCTTTTTTGCTGCCCGGCGGCCAGGAAATTTCCGCTTGCCCGGGGCGGCAGAAACGGCCGCTGTTTGCTACGGTTAAACGAGTGCGTGTGGTGGTGTGCTCAACTCATGTTCTTGAACAAAAAAGCCGGCGAGCTGATCCCGGGTATGTACGTTGTGGAAGTGGTGCGTCAGTCAGGTCAGATGCAGGTCACGACCCAAGGCTGGGTGCGCACCCGCGCCGCCATTGATGCGCTGATTGCCCGCGGTATTGAAGAAGTCCTGATCGACCCAAGCAAGACCATTGCCGGTTCCGAAGCCGCCCTGCAGGCTGAACGTGACGCCGCAGCTACGGCCAATGTCAGTCTGGTCGAGAGCAAACCGACCGCCAGAACGGTGACCAGCAAGCCGGTGGTGGCTGCCACGCCGGCGAAAGTGCCGATGGAAACCGAGCTCAATCGCGCCGCCAAACTCTATGCCGAAGCCAAGGCGCTGCAGCAAAAAGCGTTTGACGACATCAAGGCCGGCCGCCCGCTGGCGCTGGAACCGATGCAGAACATGGCTTCCGCGTTCATGGAGTCGGTGTTCCGCAATCAGGACGCGCTGCTGTGCATGACCCGCATTCGGGAAAAAGATGCTTACCTGCTTGAGCACTCGGTCAACGTGTCCATTCTGATGACCATTCTCGCCCGGCATTTGAAGATGGATGAAACCACCATCCACCAGCTGGCAACCGGTGCGCTGCTGCATGATGTCGGCAAGATCCTGGTACAGGATAAAGTGCTGAACAAACCCGGCAAACTGACTGACGAAGAGTTTGTCGAAATGCGCCGCCACGTCGAATATGGCTATGACGTGGTCAAGCACATGCCCGGCATTTCACCGGTCAGTCTGGAAGTGTTGATCCAGCACCATGAGCGGCTTGATGGCCGCGGTTATCCGCACAAGCTCAGCGGCGACGGCATTTCCCGCTATGGCCGGATGATTGCGATTGTCGACAGTTACGATGCCATCACCGCCAACCGCGTTTACAAAGACGGCTTCACCTCGACGCACGCGTTCAAGATTCTGCGGGAAGCTTCGGAGCAGAGTTATGACACGGAACTGGTGGCCCACTTTATTCGTGCGATTGGGGTGTTTCCGGTCGGCACGCTGGTGCGCCTGAAGAGTCAGCGGCTCGGTATCGTCATCCAGGCCGGTGACAGCGATCCGCTGAAGCCGGTCGTCAAAGTGTTTTATCACAGCAAGTTTCGTCAGCAAGTGCCGGTCACTGATGTCGATCTGGCGGCACCGCGTTGTGATGACGAGATCGAGGCGGCCGTCAAACCGGAGCAGTTCAAGCTGGATCTGCTTGGCTTCCTGCGCTCCATCACCGGGGTCTGAACCGCGAACGGCAAGGAGGCGCTGATGCTGAAACGATTGCCTGTGACGGCGCTCAAGCCTGGCATGTACGTGGTCGAAATCAGTCGCCAGAGCGGCGGCATGCTGGTCAAAACGGAAGGGGCGTTGCGCGATCAGGCGGCTATCGCGGCGTTATCGCAACTCGGCATCGAAGAAGTGATTGTTGATACCGCGCGCCAGCAACCCAGCGGTGACGAAACGGCGGCCGGTAAGCCAGCGCCAAAATCTGTGCGGTCAGCCAGTAAACCGATGGCACTGGAGCGCGCGCTCAGCCAAGCCACCGAGCTTTATGACGATGCCCTGAAAACCTTGGCGGAGTTGATGGCGGCGTTGCCGCCGGGTCAGCCTTTGCCAAGTGAGGCAACGCGCAGTATGGTCCGGCAGTTCATGGGCTCGCTGCTGCGTAATCAAGATGCCTTGATCTGTCTGGCGCATTTGCGCGACCGTGATCGCTATCTGCTGGAGCACGCGCTCAATTCGAGCATTCTGATGACGGTGTTTGCCCGCGCGCTGCAATTGCCGGAGCCGGAGGTGGAGCAGTTGGCGCTGGCGGCGCTGTGGCATGACATCGGCAAAATCCGGATTGATGCGGCCGTGCTCGACAAGCCGGGGCGATTAACCGCGGAAGAGTTTCGCGAAGTGCGCCGTCATGTCGAATACGGTCTCGATATGACTGACAAGGTGCCCGGCGTCACCGCCTTGATGCGCGCGGCCATTGCCCATCACCACGAACGGCTTGATGGCAATGGCTACCCGAACAAACTCCGCGGTGACGAGATCTCCCGCGCCGGCCGCATGATGGCCATAGTCGACAGCTATGACGCGATGACGGCACCACGGCTTTATCGCAGTGCGGTGACCGCGGTGCGGGCATTCAAGGTGCTGCGCGCCGACAGCTATGCGCTGTATGACGCCGAGCTGGTGATGGCGTTCATCAAGGCGATTGGTTTTTATCCGGCGGGCAGTTTGGTCAAGCTGAAAAGCCAGCGGCTGGCGTTCGTGCTGGCGGCCAACCCGGACAAGCCGTATCAGCCCTTGGTCAAAGTGTTCTATCACGCCCGCTTCCGGCAGCCACTGCCAGTGCAGGATGTCGATCTGGCCGATCCGGATTGCGATGACGACATCGAGGCCTCGGTGCGACCCGAGCAGTTCAAGCTCGACTTGCTGCAATTTTTCCGCACCGTGGTGCTGCCGGCCTGACGGCGTCAGCGCACGGGGGCCGGGCAATTGTAACCGGGCTTTTCTGCTGCACCCGTTCCCTTGTTCGCGGTCCCCGGCTGTGTTTTCATCGACCGATTATTCGCCCGGGCCATGGCGACGACGAAGCGCCGGCCCATCATCCATGAGGAGAAGTCATGATGACGCACACGCTGCGCCTGTCGGCGCTGGCGTTCGGCATGTCATTGCTGTTGGCCGGTTGCGGTGATGAACCGCAAACCTCCGCTGCAGCCAAGGTGCCGTTCCCGTCGACCTACAAAGCCTTGCCGAGCAAACCGACACTGCTGAAAAACGCCACCTTGCTGATAGGCAATGGCGAGCGTATCGACAACGGCAGCGTGTTGTTGCAGGACGGCAAGATCGTCGCGGTCGGTACCGATCTGAGTGCACCGGACGGTGCCGAGATCATCGATGCCGCCGGCAAATGGGTGACGCCGGGCATTATCGATGTCCACTCCCATCTCGGCGTTTATCCGAGCCCTGGCTTGGCGGCTTCCGAGGACGGCAACGAAATGGTGGCGCCGGACACCGCTTACGCCTGGGCCGAACACGCGGTTTGGCCACAGGATCCGCAATTTCCGTTGGCGCTCGCCGGCGGCGTGACCTCGCTGCACATTCTGCCGGGCTCGGCCAACCTGTTTGGTGGCCGTTCGGTGACGCTGAAAAACGTGCCGGGTCGCACCGTGCAGGAAATGAAATTCCCGGATGCACCGCATGGTTTGAAAATGGCCTGCGGAGAGAATCCGAAGCGCACCTATGGCGAAAAAGGCGGGCCGATGACCCGCATGGGTAACGTCGCCGGTTATCGCAAGAGCTGGAGCGAAGCGGAGAAATACCGTCAGGACTGGCAAGCCTATGAAGACGCACTGGCCGCAGCCGGCGGCAATGCCGATGCGGTTGCCGACAAGAAGCCGGCACGCGATCTGCGGCTGGAGACGCTGGTCGGCGTGCTGAAAGGCGAGATCCTGATCCAGAACCATTGCTACCGTGCTGAAGAAATGGCCTTGATGATTGATATCGCCAAGGAATTCAATTTCCGCATCGCAACCTTCCATCACGCGGTGGAAGCCTACAAAGTGGCCGATCTGCTCGCCGAGAACAACATTTGCGCGGCGGTCTGGGCCGACTGGTGGGGCTTCAAGCACGAAGCGTTCGACATGGTGTTCGAGAATGCGGCGTACGTCGACAAGGCGACCGCAAGCGTTGAGGTGGATGGCAAAACCGAGCAACGGATCGGCTGCGCGGTCATACACTCCGATTCCGCGCTCGGCATTCAACGCTTGAATCAGGAAGCGGCGAAAGCAATGGCCGCCGGCCAACGTGCGGGCCTCGCCATTGATGAAGCCAAAGCCATTCGCTGGTTGACCAGCAACGCCGCCAAAGCCATTGGCATTGCCGATAAAGTCGGCACGCTCGAAGTCGGCAAGATGGCCGATGTCGTGCTCTGGAATCGCAACCCGTTCTCGGTTTACGCGCATGCCGAGAAAGTGTTCATCGACGGTGCGCTGCATTACGACCGCAGCGACGTCCGCCAACAGCCAGCCACCGATTTTGAACTCGGCATCGTCAAGCCGGAAGGAGAGCGTCTGT
>DASUEK010000017.1:0-4347 GCA_036275115.1 Permianibacter sp.
TAGGCTTCGAGCGATTTCGGCAGATCGAGATGCGCGACAAAGCGGACATCGGGTTTGTCGATGCCCATGCCGAACGCGATCGTCGCGACCATCACGATGCCGTCTTCGTTCAGAAAGCGGTTCTGGTTCTGTTCGCGCTGCTGTGACGAAAGACCGGCGTGATAGGGCAGCGCCGGTATTTCCTGCTCGCTGAGCCAGCTGGCGGTTTCTTCCACTTTGTTGCGCGACAGGCAGTAGACGATGCCGGCATCGCCCTTGTGCTGCTCGCGCAGAAAGCGCAGCAGCTGTTCGCGACCGTTTTGTTTCGGCGTGACGCGGTAGCGGATGTTGGGCCGATCGAAGCTGGAGAGAAAAACGCGCGCTTCACCGAGGCCAAGCCGCTGAATGATTTCCTGCTGGGTGCGGCCGTCGGCGGTGGCGGTGAGCGCGATGCGCGGCACCTGCGGCCAGCGCTCGTGCAACAACGACAGTTGCAGGTATTCCGGCCGGAAATCGTGGCCCCATTGCGAGACGCAGTGCGCTTCGTCGATGGCGAACAGCGCGATGCCGGGGCCGTTGGCCACTCGATCCAGTAGATCGAGAAAGCGGCCGGTGAGCAGCCGCTCGGGCGCGACATAGAGCAGATCCAGTTCGCCGGCGAGCAGCTGCCGTTCGGTGACGGCTGCTTTCTCGGCGGTGAGCGCCGAGTTGAGCATGGCGGCGCGCACGCCGGCTTCCTGCAGCGTCAGCACCTGGTCCTGCATCAACGCGATGAGCGGCGACACCACGATGCCGACCCCGGGCCGGGCCAGCGCCGGGATCTGGAAGCACAGCGACTTGCCGGCGCCGGTCGGCATCAGCACCAGCGCGTCGGCGCCGGCACATACGGTATCGATGATGGCTGCCTGCTGACCACGGAAACTGTCGTAGCCGAAGACGGTGCGGAGAAGGTGGAGCGGGTCGTTCTGCATAGGGCGGCGATTCTGCCCGGGTGAGCGGGGCAGGGGAATGGATTTCTGGCGGTTGAGTGTGTGGGAAGTTGGCCTTGTTTACGGCGCTCGGGGTTTGGACGGAGGGGTCACCCTCTCCCTAACCCCTCCCCCGTCGAGGGGGAGGGGCTCACGACCGCCCCGCAACCGGAGGAATGCCGGGCGGTGCGGCGCTTTTCGGCGGCTTTTTCGCCGGTTTTGCCGTGGAACATCGATGGTTTTTGCACAGCACAAAAAGCATGCAGTTATAAATGGATACTCAAGCGGAGATTGAAGAGAGCTACGTAAATTATTGTTTTGTAATAACTAAATTGGGCGACTCAGCTTGGACCTGATCACTTGTGAACATGGTCCCACATTCGGCCCCCGCTTTCTCCACGACTTTATCCACAGAAACTGTGGGTATGTGCATAACTTGGGATGGGCGAGGAGATCAGATGCTTTGGGTGGTTACTTTCTGGCTTGGGTGTCGGCTTGCGAGATCACCCTCTCCCTAACCCTCCCCCCTCAAGGGGGAGGGGATCAAACACACAATGCTTCAACGCCTGCACGCGAAGAGTCGAAAAGCCTAAGAGCGGAAAACCCATGAAAACCGGTGGGCTCAGGTGTATGGCTCCCTCCCCCTTGAGGCGGGAGGGCTGGGGAGAGGGTGAACCTTCCGATCATTCGGCTGGTCGCTACCAACCGCCTACCTCACGGCAAATTCATCAGCCCGAAAGCTGGCCACTAAAACCGGAACAACACCCACTGCGCGACCATGCCATCGTCGCCAAAGTCGGGGCCGGGTTCGAACAGGCCGTCACCGTTCATGTCGACCAGGTAATAGGCTGGCGCGCCTTTGGGTTCCACGCGCACCGCGACCACCTTGCCGTTCTTGACCCATTCCTTGATGGTGGCGCCATCGTCGGGACGCAGCCGCACGGTCGGCTCGACGGTGTTGCCGGGCGTGACCACCGGCCGCTCCTGCACCGGTTGTTTTTCGGCCGGTTCGGCTGGTGCCGGAGCCGTCGACTCTGCCGCCAGTACGGCGTTCGCAAGAACCAGCAGACTGAAACCAAGAACAAGGCGCATGGCGGCAACTCCTTTACACTGTCGGCTTTGATTATTGACCCAGTCTGCGCCCATGACCAGCCAGTCGCCTTTGATCCTTGTCGATGGATCGTCCTATTTGTTCCGCGCTTTTCATGCGCTGCCGCCGCTGACCAACAGCAAGGGCAATCCGACCGGTGCCGCTTACGGCGTGGTCGCGATGCTGAAAAAGCTGGTGCAGCAGCATCAACCCGAGCATATCGCGGTGGTGTTTGATGCCAGCGGCAAGACCTTTCGCGACGACATGTACCCGGAATACAAAGCCAACCGGCCACCGATGCCGGACGAGCTGCGCTCGCAAATCGCGCCGCTGCATGAACTCATCAAGGCGCTCGGCCTGCCGCTGGTGATGGAAAGCGGCGTCGAAGCCGATGACGTGATCGGCACCTTGGCCAAACACGCCGAAGCGCGCGGCCTCAATGTGCTGATCTCGACCTCCGACAAGGACATGGCACAGCTGGTCACCGACAAGGTGAAGATCGCCAACTCGATGACCGACACCGTGATGGGCATTCCGGAAGTCATCGAGAAATTCGGCGTGCCGCCGGAGCGCATTGTCGATTACCTCGCACTGATGGGTGACAGCGTCGACAACATTCCGGGCGTACCCGGCGTCGGCCCCAAAACCGCGGCGAAATGGATTCAGGAATTCGGTTCGTTTGATGCGGTGCTGGCACGCGCCGAGGAAGTGAAAGGCAAGGCCGGCGAGAACCTGCGCGCTGCCGCACCGCTGCTACCCTTGTCGAAAGCGCTGGCGACTATCAAATGCGATTGCCAATTGCCGTTTGATTTTGATGATCTGAAACCGAAAGCGCCAGACACCGACAAACTGCACCAGCTCTACGCCGAGCTGGAATTCAAAACCTGGTTAAAGGAAATCCTCGCCGGCGAATCAGCATTTGGCAAAACCGGCGGCAAGAGCGCGGGCAAAGCCGCGGCGAAGAAGGCCGAGGACAGCGCGGAAGTGGCCGACGATCCGAAACCCAGCATCGAGATTGATCGCAGCCGTTATGAAACGGTATCGACCCAAGCCGATTTCGAGCGCTGGCTAGGCTGGCTGAACGAGGCCGAGCTGTTTGCCTACGACAGCGAAACGACGAGTCTCGATGAAATGGTCGCCGAGATTGTCGGCGTGTCGTTTGCGCTCAGTGATGGCCGCGCCTGCTATATCCCGCTGGCGCACGACTATCTCGGCGCGCCGGCGCAGCTCAACCGCACCGAGGTGTTGAACGCGCTGAAGCCATTATTGGAAGACGACAAAAAACTCAAGATCGGCCACAACATCAAATACGATCTGAAAGTGCTGGCCAATTACGGCATCACCCTGCGCGGACTGGGCTACGACACCATGCTGGAAAGCTATGTGCTCGACGCCGCCGGCACCCGCCATGACATGGACACGCTGGCGCTGAAACTGCTCGGCCACCAGACCATTTCGTTCACCGAGATCGCCGGCAAGGGCAAGGACCAGTTGACCTTCAATCAGGTCGATGTACAAACCGCCAGCACTTACGCGGCCGAAGATGCCGACGTCACCTACAAACTGCACCAGCAGCAATGGCCACGTTTGCAGCGAGAAGCGCGGCTGCGCGGCGTGTTTACCGACATTGAAATGCCGCTGGTGCCGGTGCTGGCGCGCATGGAACGGCACGGTGTCTTGATCGACGCGCAGAAATTGCGCCAGCAAAGCCATGAAATGGCCAAACGCATTGCCGAGATCGAACAACAGGCCTACGAACTCGCTGGCCGCTCGTTCAACCTCGGCTCGCCTAAACAACTCGGCCAGATCTTCTTTGAAGAAATGAAACTGCCGGTGCTGCAGAAAACGCCGACTGGCGCCCCCTCAACCAATGAAGAAGTGCTGGAAGAGCTGGCGCTCGATTACCCGCTGCCGAAGCTGATTCTGGAACACCGGCAGTTCTCGAAACTGAAATCGACCTATACCGACAAGCTGCCAGAACTGGTCAACCCGAAAACCGGCCGCGTGCATACCTCGTTCAACCAGACCGGCGCGGCGACCGGACGGCTGTCATCCACCGACCCGAACGTGCAGAACATTCCGATCCGCACCGAAGAAGGCCGCAAGATCCGGCAGGCATTCATCGCGCCGAAAGGCCATGTGCTGATGGCGGCCGACTATTCGCAGATTGAATTGCGGATCATGGCGCACCTGTCGAACGACCCGGGCCTGACCACCGCGTTCAAGAACGGTCAGGACGTTCACCGCGCCACCGCCGCCGAGATTTTCGAAGTGGCGCCGGAAGAGGTGAGCTCGGAAATGCGCCGCCGT
>DASUEK010000018.1:0-8215 GCA_036275115.1 Permianibacter sp.
GATCAAACGCGTGCACCGCGCCGTTGCCAAACCGCTGCTGTTCGGCACCGATACCTTGACCGTCGGCACCAGCATCGGTGTCGCCGCTTACCCGACCGACGGCGACGATCTCGATGCGTTACTGAGCGCGGCTGACCACGCAATGTACGCCGGCAAGAATCACGGTCTGACGCCGTCACTGTAACGGCTCAGGTGAGTTGCTGGTCAAATTGAGCTCGGCGCTGGAATACTGTGCCGGCATAGGCCGCGACACATCCGCGCCAAGTTGTTGCATCATTTTTCGAAACCGTGGTTCACGGCGCAGTTCGGCTGGCAACAGAAAGTCGTACCACACCTCCTGCGGGTCAATGAGCACATGCTCGGCAAACATTGCTTGGGTCAGGGTGAGAACTCGGTCGGTATCACCAAGCCAGGCGTGCACGCGCATTTGATCCCACACGCGCAATCCCCATTCGGTGACATCCAGTTCGCGCGGCTGAGTGATGACGGCCTGTTCCGCGAGTGATATGGCGAGATCTCGGTTACCAAGGAAGGCTTCGACCAGCGCCCGATCAGCCAATAACCGTGCATGCTGTGCTGGCTGCACTGTGCGATTGCTGTCGGCTTGGAACAATGCGCTGGCTCGCTGCAAGGCAACGCGTGCCTTTTCTGGTTGTTTTGCGAAGGTGTATACAATGCCGGTGAAAAAGGCGCGCAAATGGTCGGTCAATCCCTCAATTCGTGCTGATGTCTGAATCAGTGCTACCGCGCGCTCCGGTTGCCCCGCCCACAGCAACGCAGAACCATACATGATCAACGCCTCGACCGAATCCGGGTGTTTTGCGGCGACGGCGGCCTGATCGGCAACGAGCTGTTGAAAATCATGTGTGAACAGCAAATGTCGAATCTGATTGTGGCTGCCCTGAATAAACGGAACATCAGGGAAACGTTTGCTGGCATCGGCATGGCAGCTTAAGGCTTGTTGCCGTTGTTTCAGGCCGAGGTAAACATTGCAGAGCACATCTTGGCTAGTGGCGGAAAGGGGATCCAGCCGCATGGCCTGTTCCAGCAAATGTACCGCCTCCTGCAAACGGCCTTGTCTGCGTCGCATGAAACCAAAATACGATAAGCTGGCTGCTTCATTAGGTTGTTGCGCCAGTGCCTGGACAAAATAGGGTTCAGCCGCTGCGAAATCATGTTGGCCCAAATAGTGATAAATGGCGCGTGCCAACAAGGTCTCGGCCGCTGTCGGTTGAAGTCGTTCTGCGATAGCGAGCGATCGATTGGCTTGTGTGAGCGCGTGCTCTTGCACGCCGGGATCATCCCAGCCTTGCAGCGTCTCGGTGATGGCTAGCCACGCCCAAGCAGCGGCAAACTGCGGGTCCAATTGCACGGCTTGATCGAGTGCCGCATGGGCCGCTTCATTGTCTCGCGCCGCCACCGCTGACTTGCCGCTGACATAGTGAGCATAGGCTTCCGTATTGGTGGTGGCGTGCTCACGCAATGCCTGTTGCTCAATCGGGCGAAGCTTTACGCCCAGTTGAGCGCTAATCTTTTCCGCCACCTCGTTTTGGGTGGCAAAGACATCGGTCAGCGGACGTTCATACGATTCGGCCCACAGATGTCGGTCGGTGTCGGCATCAATCAGTTGAATCTGAAGGCGAACCCGCTGCTGATCGCGAAACACACTGCCTTCAATCAGGTAATCGACCTGGAGGGTGTCGGCAATTTCTGCAACCGAGGGTCGCTCATGTTGATAGCGCAATACGGAAGTACGCGAGATGACGGCAAGTCCCTGAATTTTCGCCAGTTGTGTCAACACGATGTCATGCATCGCGTGGGTAAAGGCGAGATGCTCTGGGTCATGACTCCAACTGTCGAACGGCAGCACCGCAATGGCTGGTCGTTCGCTGATTGTGATGGTGTTGCCCGGCGCTTGCCACCAGCGGTAAATCAGCACCGACGATCCGGCGCCCAGCACGGTTACTGCCACGTAGGCTGCCGCGTGCCGCTTCCAGCCCCAGTGTGCACTCGGCGCTGGACGTCGGCGCTTGCGATCAACTTGGGTCGTGAAGCGCAATCCTTCCGGCGTCAGTTCAAGAGCCCATGCGAGAACTAATGCGAGCGGAAAGCCGAGCAGCACCAGCAGGATCACCAAGCGGGTAGTCCAGGCTGGCAATGCAAGTGGTGGGAAGATGTTGTTGGCGACCTGGATGACGCCGAATCCAACCACGGCATACACCACCGCAACGCGGGAGACGCGTCGACGTTTGAGTTCGGCTAGAAAAGTTCGAAGCGGCATTGCGCCGATCCTTGGGCCAGTTGCAATGGAGTTGCGGCACGTTTGCTGGTTTCCAGCATAGCGCAGCATGATAGTGGTAAAGCCGGACTGTTATTGATTGCAGGAGCATTAGCGCAATTTTTTAGTGCGCTCGGTATTATGGGACGCCTTGTGGCAACCGTGCCGCGCGGGTGGCCAGAACGCGACTGGATTGATAGGTTACTTCGGGCGTGGCTCTTAGCGTTGCAGGCTCAGTCGTGTTGCACTATTGTGGCACTGGTGCCATTCAATTCGACGCGCACTGCTTGGCCAAGCCGTAACTGATTGGCCTCAGCCGGTGGCAACAACGTGGTGATGCGATCATGGCCGACGCTCAGCACGGCGGTGGTCATCACATCACCGGGCAGCAGCGCAAGCAGTTCGGCGTGCAGCACGCAGCGGCCCGGCGTCAATTGCCCAAGCAGCAGTTCAGTAGGCGTGCCGATGCGGGCCGGCTGGTTTGGTGACAGCTGCACCATGCGCTGCGCCAGCCGGATGATTTCGCCCGCGTCATGGCTGACCAGAATCGTGGTGGTCGGTTGTTCGCGCAGCGCGACGGATAATCGCTGCTGAATTTCGCGCCGCAGCGGCGCGTCGAGCGCGGACAGTGGTTCGTCGAGCAACAGCAATTTCGGTTTGCCAATCAGCGCGCGTGCCAGTGCCAGGCGTTGCTTCTGGCCGCCGGACAATTGCGCTGGCAAGCGCGCCGCTTCGGCCGTGAGCTCCATCAATTCCAGCCAGTGCGCGACAGCGCGTTCGTTGCGCGTGCGCTGGCCATAGCGCAGGTTGTCGCGCACCGACAAATGCGGGAACAGCGCGTAATCCTGAAACACGTAGCCCAGTGCGCGCTGTGCGGTCGGCCGGAACTGCTGCTGTTCACTGTCATACCAGCTGTCGCCAGCGAACCGGATAAAACCGTGATCCGGTGCAGTCAGCCCCGCCAGCATGCGCAGCACGGTGGTCTTGCCAACACCGGACGGCCCCGACAAGGCGAGCACTTCTGCCGGCGCGAGCTGCAAGGCCAATTCGATGTGGCGGGCCTGGTCGCCATGGCCAAATTGTTTGCGCAAGGAGAAGGCCAGCATCAGTGGCGCTCCTGCTGGCGTTGCAAGGCACGCAGGCCGAGCAGCACGACAAAGGCAAACAGCACCAGCACCAGCGCGTAGCGATGGGCGACGGCGTAATTCAGTGCTTCCACTTCCTGATAGAGCGCAATCGACGCCACCTGCGTCTTGCCGGGAATATTGCCGCCGAGCATCAGCACCACACCAAACTCGCCCACTGTGTGGGCAAAACTCAGCACGATGCCCGCCAGCAGGCCGGGCTTCGACAGCGGCAGCACAATGCGCCACAGGCTCTGCCATTCGTTTTTGCCGCAGCAGCGTGACGCTTCAATCAAACTGAACGGCACCTGCCGGAATGCGCCCAGCAAAGGCTGCAACATGAACGGCAAGCTGAACACCACCGAGCCGAGCACAAGGCCGGTGAAACTGAACGCAAGCCGGACGCCGAACCACTGTTGCAGCCAGTGCCCAACGCCGTGGTTCGGGCTGAACAACAGCAGCAGATAAAAACCGAGCACGGTTGGCGGCAGCACCAATGGCAGGTTGCACAGCACTTCCACCACTGCCTTGCGGCGTTGTTGCTGCGCCGGCTGGACAAACACCAGCCACCACGCCAGTGGAATGCACAGCAGCAACAGCAGCAGGGTGGTGAGCGTGGCCAACTGTGCGGTCAGCCAAAACGGTTGCCAATTCATGGATCCGCACCTGTTGTTCCGGTCACGGTGGCGGAGGTTGGCGCTGTTTCGGTGGCCGCGACGCGGATCTGCATTTCATTGGCTTTGACCAGCCATTCGACTGCATCGCCAACTTGCAATTCCAGACGGCGCGCCGAACCGCTGGTGATCACGGCGGTCAACGGGTGGGGGCCGAATTGCAATTGCACTGCGGTCAACAGCTTGCCGTAGCCAATGCCAGTCACCGTTGCCGGCTGTCGGTTGCGCAGCGAGATCTCGCCGCTCAGCTGCTTGGCGAGCGCGACTTCGGTTTCCTTGAATGCCAGCGTCACGGCACAGCCCGGCGGCCACGGCGGTGTGCTGCCGACGTGCAGCAGCAGCGCGGTGAAATGGGCGGTGTGGGGGGGCCTGTTCATTTCGCTGTTGGCGCCGTTCCGTTCGCCGACGGCGACGGCAACGTCGGCGAGCAGCACGCCGTTTTCCTGTTCCAGGTGGCAGAGCGTGCCCGGCAGTTCATTCATGATGACGATAAGCGTTTGCTGGTTGCAGGTGTGCTGGCGGCGGCTGGCGCAGCAGGCAGGCTGTAACCAAACGCCTGCAAGATCGCCTGCGCGTCGGCGGAGAACATGAACTGATAAAACCGCTCCGCCGTTTGCCGCTGGTGCTGGTCGGCATATTTGAGCAAAACGGCGGCTTGCGCAATCGGGTGATAACTGCTGGTATCCAGTTCGCGCCACTGGCGCGGATCAACGTTGATGACCGAGGACTTGGCGGTAAAGCCAATGTCGGCGACCCCGGTCGCAATAAATTGATTGGTCTGGCCAATGCTTTCGCCATACACCAGTTTGTTCTGCACCGTACGCAGCAGATGGTAGTGCTGCAGCACGCGCCCGGCTTCGCGGCCGTAAGGCGCAATATTCGGATCGGCAATGGCGATATGGACGATGGCCGGATCGGTCAGCAATTGCTGCCAGTTGTCGAGTGCATGTTTGCCGCTGGTCCAGATCACCAGGGTGCCCAGCGCGTACACGCGCGGCGCTTGCAAGGCATAACCGGCTTGCTGCAACTGGTTCGGGTAATCGCTGTCGGCGGCGAGCAACAGGTGAAACGGCGCGCCTTGCCGGATCTGCGCACTGAGCTTGCCGGTGGAAGCAAAACTGCCTTGCGCGGTCAGGCCGGTTTGCTGTTGGAAGCGTTGGGCCAATTGGGCAAACGCGGGTTGCAAATTGGCAGACACGGCAACCGTGATCGGTTCGGCCGCGCGCACCATCGTTGCCGGCCAGCCGAGCAACAGGACAATGCCCATGAAAATGCCGATGCACATCACGGTGCCGATAACGGTGCCGGTTCGCCACCGGGCCAGTCTGTTCATTGCCGACTCCCCACACCGCGACGCGCCTGGCGCCAGCGCGTGCCACGCCGCATAGTCTTGCACATTGGTGCGGAAAAGGCTCGGCGCGCGCGTCGGTTTCTGCCGGTCATCGCCGGTCGCTGTAACATGGTCGCCAACGCGGCCTCCAACGTATCAGCCACTGAGGCCAACCTGATGCACAGGAGACGTTTGTGAGCAATCCCGTATGCGAACTGCCGGGTGGTTTACGGGTGCCGCCCAGCGCGGTGCCGCTACCGCAACAACCGGCCCCGGCCGGACTCGATGAACTGGTGCTGGCCGGCGGTTGCTTCTGGTGCACCGAGGCCGTGTTTGCCGCTCTCGCCGGTGTCCAAAGCGTCGAGTCCGGTTACGTCGGTGGCAGTGCCGATACGGCGGAATACCGCCGTGTCTGTGCCGGTGACACCGGCCATGCCGAAGCCATCCGGCTGCGTTTTGTGCCGGAAGTGATCAGCGCCGGTACGTTGCTGCAAATTTTTTTCGCGGTCGCCCACGATCCAACCCAGAAAGACCGGCAAGGTCACGACCGCGGTCGCCAGTACCGCTCGGCAGTGTTCTATCACCACGACGCCGAGCGTCAGTACGTCGCCGACTATATCGAGGCCTTGAATCAGGCGGCGGTGTTTGCCGCGCCCATCGCCACCACGCTGGAACCGCTCACTACGTTTTACCGCGCTGAGGAGTATCACCAGCGCTACGCCCTGCGCAATCCGTGGCAACCGTACATTCAGGCCGTGGCGGTGCCCAAGATGGAAAAACTGCGTGACTATTTCGCCGCGCAACTGAAAACCGACGAGGACTAAACCATGGCTGTTCAGCCCCTGCCCGAAGGCCCGGCGCCGACCCGATCTGCCAGCGGCTTTTCACTGCGTCTTGATGCCGCCACCCGCACCGCGCTGGCGGCCCAGCTCAATGCCGAAGAGCGCCGGGTGCTGCTCGAACACGGCACTGAGCGACCGTTCTGCGGCACCCTGCTCGACAACAAACGCGACGGCACTTACGTCTGCCGCTTGTGCCGGCTGCCGCTGTTTGCTTCATCCGCCAAATTCGATTCCGGCACCGGCTGGCCGAGCTTTTTCGCCCCGTTTGATCCGCACCACATCCGCTACCTGCGCGACACCAGCCACGGCATGGTGCGCATCGAAATCCGCTGCCAGCGTTGCGATTGCCATCTGGGTCATGTCTGTCCGGACGGCCCGGCTGTCACCGGCTGGCGTTACTGCCTGAACTCGATTGCGATGGACTTTCGGGACCAGGGTGAGCATTTGCTGGATGCCGCCGAATTGGCGTCATCGTGAACGAGCGTCAGCGGAACGTCGTTGAAAAGAATGTATGGGCTGCTAATGCTTGAACGCTCGGGCAACAGTCGAACCCCATGACGTCGGACAAGGCGCTTGCTGACCCTGTCGAAGTCGCTTAGGTTTAGCACCCATGGTGCCTATTCGCTTGCGCACCCATCGACCCTATTTCCGGCGTGCTTGAGTGGAATCAGGCACTTATCGTCACCGGAAATGGATATGGCCCCCGAAAAGGGGCGAGATAATGCCCCTGTTTTGGGCCTGATTCACGTTATGCATGTCAGAGAGTTTTCATGTCTAATTTCTTCAGATTGATTTTTGTTCTGGCGATGACTATCAGACCAGCGCATTCATCAGAGCCGATCATTGATGTTGCTATATTTGAGGCGCGTGCCTTAGCGTGCTTCAATGACAAAGAAAAGGTGGAAGAATGCTTCCGACAATCTATTCAACCACATTTCGCGCCGACCATTTCAGAATCAGAGACATTTGCGAGTAAGATCAAGCCAGTGTTTTTGCAAATGTCTGGTTCCGACAGGGTTTTTGCGATACATAAAGCCAGACGAAAAGTAATTGAGAACCTTTTTGATGAGCGTGCTTACGTCATTGAGTTAACAACAGATGGGGCTTTTTTGCTTTTAGAAATGACCTTCATTGCGATAAAGGGGAAGTGGTATATTCATAAATTCAACATGTCAAATCGCGACGAATCGTTTCAAAAAGCATTGGATGTTGGCTGGTGAAAATGCATAACACGTCGCTCAAGGCCGCTCCACTTCGTTTCGCTCTGACACGCTTACGCTACGCTCCAGCGCGCCGATTAACTCAGTGTTAGGTTTCCTCAGCATGCGTCGTAAGCAAGCGTAGCCCGGGTCTTGCGAAGCATGATCCGGGAATTTGACAAGTCGAAAAATTTTCCCCGGAACCCGCTGCGCTTGTTCCGGGCTACGTCGTCTCTTTCCGCCCCAAGGCTTGTAGCAGCAGTTTGGCTGCGGCGGCGCTGGAGGCCGGGTTCTGGCCGGTGATCAGCCATTCGTCCTGAATGGCGTGTTCGGTGAAATTGGCGGCGGCGATGAACTGGCCGCCGTGGTTGCGCAGTTCGGTTTCGAGCAGGAAGGGCATGGCCGAGGTCAGGCCAACGGCGTCTTCTTCGGCGTTGCTGAAGGCGGTGAGTTTGCGGTTCTGGATGATCGGAATCCCCTGTTCGTCCCTTGCGTCGACAAAAGCAGCCGGACCGTGACAAACCGCCGCGATGAATTTCTGTTGCTGGCGGAATTCCCGCAGCAGCCGGCTCATGGCGGCGCTGTGGGCGAGATCGAACATGCAGCCGTGACCGCCGGGAATAAACAGCGCGTCAAAGCCTTCGGCGTGCATCTTGTTCAGCGTCTCGGTGTGGCTGAGCGCGGCGAGTGCCGGTTGCCATTCCGGGTGTTGATCGACTTCGGCGGCGCTGCGCGGATCCAGCGGGGCGCTGCCACCCGCGGCGCTTG
>DASUEK010000019.1:0-6251 GCA_036275115.1 Permianibacter sp.
CAAGAGCGGTAAAAACGGCAACATAAACGCACCACCGCCACTTTGATTCTCAAAGCCATCGTCGATGGATGCACATGGAATCGGAGCAGCAGCATCATCACCGAGCGGAGTCAAAATAAATGCCTTAGCAACAGATCCTTGTGCACCAAACCCGATGATCTGGCCGGAGTCATTGACCGCATAAGCATCGGTCAAGGTCCATCTGTCTGCCAAGTCAGAGGCACAATCTATACGAGAATTGAGATCAATCAATTCCGCAGCGGAATCGGCACTATCAAATGCGACTGCATGATAGAGAGTCGGTCGAAGTCCAGCTACCGCTGTACCAACGATCAGCCCTTCGTTATTGATATCGTTGGCCAGACTAAATCCGAATTCATCATTGAGCAAACCGATACTGCGGACACTGGGCGATGCAGATGGGTCATAGATATACCCTTCCGAATGAGCATCCCCGACCACCTGCGAGCCACCAACCACAACCCCATCATTGTTTATTGCATTTGCGATGCTCGCACTGCCTCCCAAATCAGGCAATTCGATAAGTGTGGTCGGTGAACTGAGAACAACCTTGATGGAGCGCTGCACACCGTCCTTGATTGCATAGCCAACTGTCGCATTAGCGGTGGAATTTACCGCACGCAAAACACTTGCTGAATCCGACTGTAAACTGGGAATAAGTGTCGGGGTGTCCACTCCTGGAAATTTAATCCAACCTCGGGTATAGAACGTGTCATTTCCGGAAACAGCCTGAGCCTCTGCATAACCCACAACATGGCCGTCGTCCGAGATGCCAGTTGCACTGGATAACCGAGTTGTTTGTGCGGGACTACTCACTACCGTCATAGTATTGGACGAATCGGAAATAAACGCCCGATATTGCACTGTCTGGTTGTCATCGCCGCCGCCGGTTATGACAAAATTGGCGCGTCCAACAGCAACACCATGATCGTTAATGGCGAATGCTTGACTCTCACCGTGACCGAGATCCCCCATATCAAGCAAGGAAAGAGAATCGGATTGCCAGCGAAAACCATGATGCTTAAAGGGCCTGATTTCTTCAGCTGTGTCCTCGTCATCATCGAGATCATTAACATCAACGACGAGGGGACTTTGTGAAAATCCGACCACGACGCCATTATTGTTCATAGCGTAAGCATAAGTCGATCGGCCACATTTACTTTCATCATCTGGTCTTGCTGGATCGCAAAAGGTCGGCAGCGCCCTTATTTCATATTTTTTGGCGACGGGTTGTGCCGAGACACCTGCAGTCGTCGCCACCAGCAAAGTTGTAAATAAGAACAGCTTGTTCAATTTGTTTTCTCTTTATTCAGCATCGAGTTGCCGCGCCGGACTTGCCGCCTTGAAAGCCTCCAAGTCTCTGCAGACCTTCACTGCGACAGCCAAACGCGGGTAGGGATTCAGCTCGCATTGGAAACGCTCAGCGTTGAACCATTGCGGTACCAGACAGACATCGGCGAGGGTCAGTTGTTCCCCGAAGCAGTACGGGCCGCGATGCGTTTGTCGGCTCAGTTCGTCTTCCAGGGCCCGGAAGCCATCGGCAATCCAGCGCTGTATCCAAGCCAGCTTGGCATCCTCGCTGATGCCGAGGGTGCCGGTCAAATGCTGCAATACCCGCAGGTTGTTCAGCGGATGGATATCGCAGGCAATATGCAGGGCAAATGCCCGGACCTTGGCCCGCAGGAACGGGTCAGCAGGCAACAGGGCCGGCGTCGGGTACAGTTCTTCCAGATACTCCAGAATGGCCAAACTTTGACCAATGCCGCCCTGTTCGGTCTCCAGAAACGGCACCAGCCCCTGAGGGTTAGCCTGCCGGTACTCGGCGCTGCGCTGCTCGCCACCGTTCCGAAGCAAATGCACCGCCACTGTCTGGTAGTCCAGCCCCTTCAGGTTGAGGGCGATACGGACCCGATAGGCCGCCGACGAGCGGAAGTAGCTGTAAAGCCGCAGCATGGCGCTCAGCCCGGCAGCGTGTAAGGCTGCACCACCTGATCAATGCAGCCGAAAATGCTGTTGCCGGCGGCATCCTTCATTTCGATACGCACCCGCTCACCGAATTTCAGGAACGAGGTTTTGGCCGCACCATGAGTCAAGGTCTCGACGGTGCGCACTTCCGCGATGCAGGAATAACCGAGGCCGCCTTCGCGGGTCGGTTTGCCAGCGCCGCCGTTGGCGTCACGATTCGATACCGTACCGGAACCGATGATGGCGCCGGCGCCCAGCGGCCGCGTCTTGGCGGCATGGGCGACCAGCGCCGGGAAATTGAAGGTCATATCGACGCCGGCATTCGGCTTGCCCATCAACTCGTCGTTGCGCCAGGTCAGCAGCGGCAAATGCACTTTGCCATCCTGCCAAGCCGCACCGAGCTCATTCGGGGTGACCGCCACTGGCGAGAATGCGCTCGACGGCTTGCTCTGGAAAAAGCCGAAGCCTTTGGCCAGCTCGGCCGGAATCAGGTTACGCAAGCTGACATCGTTGACCAGCATGACCAGCCGAATGGCTTTCGCCGCCAGTGCCGGCGAGGCCGCCATCGGCACATCGCCGGTGATGACCGCGACTTCCGATTCCATGTCGATGCCGTAGTCTTCGCTCGCCATCACGATCGGATCGCGCGGCGCCAAAAACGTATCCGAACCACCTTGGTACATCAGCGGATCGGTCCAGAACGACGGCGGCATGTCAGCTCCGCGCGCTTTGCGCACCAGCTCAACGTGATTGACGTAGGCGGAGCCATCGGCCCATTGATAGGCGCGCGGCAGTGGCGACAGACAACGCGTTTCATCAAAGGCTGCGGCGGCCAGCTTGCCTTCATTCAGGTCTTTGTAAACCGCCTCGGCTTTCGGCGCCAATGCGTCCCAATTGTCCAGCAAGGCTTGCAGCGTTGCGGCAACTTCAGGAATCGCGATGCAGGTTTTCAGATCCCGACTGACCAACACCAGTTGGCCGTCACGGCGACCATTCTTCAACGACGCAAACTTCATTCTTCGTTCCTCAATTCCAGCAAATCAGCCACTCGTCTGGCGAATGGCGCAGCAAATCAGGCTTTGGTTTTCCAACTATCGGCGTACGCTTTTTCTTCCACCGCAAACGCCGCTTCGCCGACTTCCAGTGGGTCGCGGGTATCCACCATCACCGCGACTTCATCGGTTTCCTTGCGAACATGCTGCTGACCAGCAGCAAAGGCTTTTGGGTGCGGACCGTGGGTGAAGCCGCTCGGATGGAAGGTCACCATCTGCGGGCCGATGTTGTCACGGCTGAAGAAATTGCCGGCATGGTAAAAAATCACTTCATCGAAATCGTCGTTGTTGTGATAGAACGGCACCTTCAACGCGCCCGGGTCCGACTCGATCGGCCGCGGCACAAACGTGCACACGACAAAACGGCCTGCCACCCAGGTCGTGTGTGCCGAGGGTGGCAAATGATAACGGTGGCTCATCAGCGGCCGGATATGACGCCAGTTGATGCGCACCACCGACAGATCGCCATGCCAACCAATGGCATCGAGCGGGCTGTGCGGATAACTCACCACCGAGACCTGATCACGACGCTTGATCAACACCCGCCAGGCGCGGCCATGGTCCTGCTGGGCGAGAAACTTGTCATCAATCGACGGCACGTCAAGCATGGCCGGGTCGAAAATCGCCTGCGGACCGACCAAGCCTTTGTCCGGCAGCTGGTACGAATCATTGGTGGCTTCAACCATCAGCATGGTGATCGGTTGCTGGACTTCCAGCCGCCACATGCAGCCGCGCGGAATGATCACGTAGTCGCCTTCACCGATGGTCAGCCGTCCGTAATCGGTGTACAGGTCGGCCACACCGGTATGGACGAAAAACAAATCATCGCCGTCACCGTTGCGGGCCAGATAATCCATGCTGCGCGGACAGTGCCAGTAACGCATCTTGCAGCTGGCGTTGTGCAGGAACAGCGGCGCCTGCCATGGGCTGTCAGTCGACAGTTCCAGCTTTTTCAGATCGAACGCGCGTGGACGCAGCGGGCCTTCCCAGCTGGTCCAGGCGGTCGGCGGCCGCTTGTGATGAAAATGAGCGGTCGGGCCAAAAAAACCACTGCGACCGGCTTCCCGTTCATAGATGCCTTCCGGCGGGAAATCGGCATGGGCCTGCCGGGAAATCTTGCCTTCCCGCCACGGGAACGAGATCCACTTACGCATTCGCTTTGTCCTTGTCGTTCACTTTTTTCTGGGGCGCGTCGGTCAACACGCCGCGACGGATCTGATCTTGCTCAATCGATTCAAACAATGCCCGGAAGTTGCCTTCGCCAAAGCCTTCATTGCCTTTGCGCTGAATGATTTCAAAGAAAATCGGGCCAATAACGGTGTCAGTGAAAATCTGCAGCAGAATGCCATCACCTTTGACCGGCGCGCCGTCGATCAGAATGCGCAGCTCACGCAAGCGGTCAAGATTTTCACCGTGCCCCGGAACGCGAGCATCGACCCCTTCGTAATAAGTGTCCGGAGTATCAAGAAACTTGATGCCATTGGCTTTCAGCCTGGCGACGGTGGCGTAGATATCCGGCGTCGACAAGGCAATGTGCTGAATGCCTTCGCCACGATAGAGCTTGATGAATTCCTCGATCTGCGATTTGTCGTCCGACGATTCGTTGATCGGAATGCGGATCTTGCCGCATGGGCTGGTCATCGCTCGGCTCAGCAGACCGGTCAACTTGCCTTCGATATCGAAGTAGCGAATTTCGCGGAAGTTGGCGATGCGCTCATAAAAACCGGACCAGACGTTCATGTTGCCGCGCTTGACGTTGTGGGTCAGGTGGTCAAGCAGCTCAAGACCCACGGCATTCTGATCGGCTTTGGCGCCGGGGATCGGCCGGAAATCAACGTCGTAAATATTGCGCTCACCATAGCGATCGACGAAATAAAGCACGCTGCCGCCAATGCCGTACACCGCCGGAATATTGAGTTCCATAAAACCGTACGAGCCCTTGAACGGCACCGCGCCTTTTGCCAGCGCATATTCGTAGGCTTTCACTGCATCTTTGACCCGGAATGCCATTGCGCAGGCGCACGGACCATGTGCATCAGCGAACTGGGCGAAATGGGTATACGGCTCGGCGTTGACCAGAAAATGAATGTCGCCTTGCTGGAATACCGTCACGTCCTTGCTGCGGTGTTTGGCGACAGCCGTGAAGCCGAGCTGGACAAACAGCTGCTTCAGCGCCTCGACCCCGGCCGGGGTCGGTGCCGTGAATTCGACAAACTCGAAACCGTCGGTACCGATGGGATTGATCGTGTCAAACTCAGCAGGCTGCGACATGGCAGTCTTCCTCTATGCAGAAGGCGCTGACCGGAAATAAAACGGCGAACGGTGGTCAGCCACCGTTCGCCGACTGCGACAACTCAACTCGCCAGCGTTTCCGGCTTGGGCGGGAATTTCGGTGCGTGCAGACCGAGACGTTTGGCTTCTTCGACTTGCGCCATGATGTCACTGTGCGCGACATCAAACAGCTGACGCAGGTTTTCCAGCTCGAAATAAACCGGTTGCATGATGTCGATGCGATACGGCGTGCGCAGCACGTCCACGACATCAAACGGACGCACTTCCGGCACATCCGAGTAAACGTATTTGGTTTCGCCAATGGACGAGATGATGCCGCCACCGTATATGCGCCGGCCTTGCGCGCTGCGCATCAGACCGAACTCGACGGTGAACCAGTAGAGCCGTGCCAGGAATACCCGGTCTTCTTTCGAGGCAGCGTAGCCGAGCTTGCCATAGGTGTGGGTGAATTCTGCGAAGTACGGATTGGTCAGCATCGCGCAGTGACCAAAAATTTCGTGGAAAATGTCCGGCTCTTGCAGGTAATCGAGTTCTTCGCGGGTGCGGATGAACGTTGCGCAGGGAAACTTTTTGTCCTGCAACAAGGAAAAGAACGTGGTGAAGTTGATCAGCGCCGGCACCCACGCCACTTCCCAGCCGGTTTCCTTGCGCAAGATCTTCGACACTTCTTCCAGCTGCGGCACCCGATCAGTCGGCAGGTTCAGCAGATCGAGGCCATGCATGTATTCGTCGCAAGCTTTGCCGACAATTGCCTTGCGCTGGCGGGTGATCAGTTCGTTCCAAATTGCATTCTCGTCGTCGGTCCACTCGATGTTGCCGTGAACATTCATCTCTTTGGCGAGATACTTGGTGCCTTTGGCCATGTTTGACTCCACCGCAGCAGAAGCGCGGCATACCGACTATGATGGGCACATTATCGAC
>DASUEK010000020.1:0-12478 GCA_036275115.1 Permianibacter sp.
CTGGTGGATTGGCTGTTATGTGATCTTTGTCGGTCTTAACTTCATTGCGGTCGAGCTGTCATTTCGCGTGTCGTTGATTGTGACGCTGCTCGCGTTGACGGTGTTGGCCTTGTTCTGGTTCAGCGCCATGCCGGCGGCCGATTTTTCTGCGCAGGCACTCAATATCGGTGTCGCGCCTGACGGCAGTGCCATCCATTTGGCGCAGGGCGGTGGCGACTGGCTGCCATTCGGTCTGGCCGGTGCGTTTGCCTGCCTGCCGTTTGCCGTCTGGTTGTTTTTGGCGATTGAACAATTGCCGCTGGCGGCGGAAGAAAGTGTCGACCCCAAACGTGATATGCCGCGTGGCTTGATCCTTGGCATTTTCACCCTGATTTTCTCGGCCTTCATGATCCTGTTTCTGAACGCCAGCATCGCGCCCGGCGCATTTGGTTTGGCGACTTCTGGCGAGCCGTTGCTCGATGGTTTCCGGACACTGTATGGCAGCGATATCGCCAAGGTGTTGTCGCTGTTTGCCGTGATTGGTCTGATCGCCAGCTTCCACACCATCATTTTTGCTTTCGGCCGGCAGATCTATTCGCTGTCGCGCGCCGGTTACTTCCCGGAGTTTTTGTCGTTGACCCATGGCCGGCGCAAAACGCCGCACGTTGCCCTGATCTCCGGCGCCTTGCTGGGCTTGTCGGTGTTGCTGATCACATGGGCGGTGGCCGGGGAGGCGGGGGCTGCGTTTATCGGGGGGACGCTGGTCAACATGGCGGTATTCGGCGCGATGTTCTCGTACATGATGCAGGCGTTGTCATTCATCCAGTTGCGCCGGCGCTTTCCGCATATCGAGCGGCCGTATCGCAGCCCGCTTGGTGTATTTGGTGCGGTGCTGACGTTTGTCATTGCAGCGGTGACCGTGTACTTCCAGCTGCTTGACCCGGTGTATCAGAAAGGCGTGTACGGCGTGGCGATTTGGTATGCGCTTGGCATTAGCTACTTTGCGCTGTTTGGCCGACATCGGCTGGTGTTGTCACCGGAAGAGAAATTTGCGATTTCGGGTGGCAAGGCAAGCTATGAATTCTATTAACCGAGCAAGCTCCGCGCGGTCGCCCTAACCGGGCACACAACCGTGTGCCGATGCGGGCATCACGCTGGGCAGCGTCTGCTGCTGGTTGGCTTGGTGGCGTGCCCAGATTTTTTCGTGAAAGTAGTAAGCGACGGTGTTGCAGAGCGGCTCCACCAGCGCCAGTGTGCCGCCAGCAACCACGCTGCCGGTCACCAGATAACCAATGCTGAACGCGACCGTGAAATGCACGGCGGCAAAGCTTGCGGTTTTGGCCATGGCAATCAACTCCTGAATGGGATGACGCCACTTTCGCGCTCCGCTCGCGTCACAGCCAATTGATTCTGGCCATCACAGCCATTGCTCGAGCATCCGTCCCGCCCTTTAAGGCTTGCTAAGCCAGCGGTGCCGGCACTTCCCGCCATTCACCCGGCGCCAACCCTTCAATCGACCAGTCACCGACCCGGACTCGGACCAAGCGCAGGGTCGGAAAGCCGACCGCAGCGGTCATCCGGCGGACTTGCCGGTTGCGTCCTTCGCTGATGGTCAGACTGAGCCAGCTGGTCGGAATGGCCTTGCGAAACCGCACTGGCGGATCACGTGGCCACAAGGTCGGCTCGGCGAGGCGCTCGACCTGGGCCGGCCGGGTCAGGCCATCGTTGAGCACAACCCCTTTGCGCAACTGCACCAGCGCTTGCTCGCTGATCTCGCCGTCGACCTGGGCCCAGTAGGTTTTGCTCAGCTTGAACTTCGGCGAGCTGATCCGGGCCTGCAGCAAGCCGTCGTCGGTCAGTAGCAGCAGCCCTTCGCTGTCGGTATCGAGCCGGCCGGCCGGGTAGACCGCCGGCACCGGGATGTAATCCTTGAGCGTCGGCTTGTTGGAGCCATCGGCGCTGAACTGGCAAAGCACGCCATACGGTTTGTTGAACAGGATGAGTTTTGACACGGGGCAATCCGGGCTTGGCGCGAGAAGACGCTGCGACCTGAAGGTGCACGCAAGTCGCCATGCGGCAAAACACTTGTCAGACCAGTTTATTGCGCAGCAGTGGTCAGCTTAACACGTTGATTTTCTGCTGAAAGAAAAGGGCGCCGAAGTGGCGCCCTTTTTCAGATATGTGTGCAGTTTATATGAAAGGCTCAAACACCTTTCTTTTCTGACTTGCTGCTGCCGGGTTCAATATTGGTGGCATGCAGTCCCTTCGGGCCTTGCGTGACTTCAAATGACACTTCCTGGCCGGCCTTCAGGCTCTTGTAGCCATCCATGTCGATGGTTGAGTAATGCACAAACACGTCATCACCGCCCTCGGTAGGACGAATGAAGCCGTAGCCCTTTGCATTGTTGAACCACTTCACCGTGCCGTAAGCCATACCTGACTTCCTTCTCATCCGCTAACAGGAGATGCTGGCTGCTCCTCGGGCGACTTTCCCTCTCTGACACGCGGTATACCGACGACAACTTCACAATCTGGCAACTGCGCGGCAAATACTGGCTCATCCGTCCCGGACGACTGGGCAGGGCAGACGAATAGTGGACATCTGTTCAACACTTTGTCAAGACGGTTTCTGGCTTACAAAACGCTACATCCAGGCACGGCTCTTGAATATGTTAGATTGCGCCCAATTTCCTAAACCAAATCCGAAGTGTCCACAGTGGACTACGCTTACACCATGAGTACGACGCCGCTGCCAATTGAACAGCAGACCGTCGAGGTCGCGCCGGCGGAACCGCAAGTCAAACCGCCACGTATGTATAAGGTGGTCATGCTGAATGACGACTTCACGCCGATGGATTTCGTCGTGGAGGTGCTGCACAAGTTTTTTGGCATGAACCAGGAACAAGCTGTCAAAGTGATGTTGCAAGTGCATTACGATGGTCGCGCTGTTTGCGGCGTGTACCGGTTCGAAATTGCCGAAACCAAGGCGATGCAGGTGGTGGAGTACGCCAAAGCGAACCAACACCCGCTGCAGTGCACGGTGGAAGCGAACTGATGCAGAAATTGATGGTCAGTGGATGAACGAACGTGTGCAGTGCAGAAATGGTCTTTTTGCCTGTTGTCTGTCGTACAAGACCTGAGGTGGTCGTATGCTGAGCAAAGATTTGGAACTGACGCTGAATCAAGCGTTCAAGCAAGCCCGCGAGAAGCGTCATGAGTTCATGACAGTTGAGCATTTGCTGCTCGCCTTGCTCGACAATGCGGTGGCTGTCAATGTGCTGCGCGCCTGTGGCGCCAATGTCGATCGGCTCCGCCGCGAACTGGCGCATTTTGTCGACGAAACCACGCCGCTGCTGCCGACCGATGATGAGAGCCGCGACACCCAGCCGACGCTCGGCTTCCAGCGGGTGTTGCAGCGCGCGGTGTTTCATGTCCAGTCAGCAGGCAAGAAAGAAGTGACCGGCGCCAATGTGCTGGTCGCCATCTTCAGCGAACAGGAATCGCAGGCCGTCTATTTGCTGCATCAAGAGCAAGTTTCGCGGCTGGATGTGGTCAATTATATTTCGCACGGTATTTCGAAAGTCGCCGGCAGCGAGCGCGAAGCCCCGCAGCCGCAAGCCGAAGCGGAAGAAGAGGGTGGCTCCGAGGCCGGCAAATCGCCGCTCGAAAGTTTCGCCTCCAATCTGAACGAGCTGGCCAAGCAAGGCAAAATCGATCCCTTGATTGGTCGGCACCATGAACTGGAGCGCACCATTCAGGTCTTGTGCCGTCGCCGCAAGAACAACCCGCTGCTGGTCGGTGAGGCCGGTGTTGGCAAGACCGCGATTGCTGAGGGGCTGGCGCGCCGCATTGTCGATGGCGATGTGCCGGACGTGATGAAAGATGGCGTCGTTTACGCGCTCGATCTGGGCGGTCTGCTGGCCGGTACCAAATACCGTGGTGATTTCGAGAAGCGGTTGAAGGCGGTTCTGAAAGAGCTGAAAGAAAAGCCGCACGCGATTCTGTTCATCGATGAGATCCACACCATCATCGGCGCTGGCGCTGCCAGCGGTGGTGTCATGGATGCCTCAAACCTGGTCAAGCCAATGTTGGCGTCGGGTGAGATCAAGTGCATCGGCTCGACGACGTTCCAGGAATATCGCGGCATCTTTGAAAAAGATCGCGCGCTCGCGCGTCGCTTTCAGAAGATCGATGTGCTGGAGCCGTCGATTGATGAGACCTACGAAATTCTCAAGGGCCTGAAAACCCATTACGAGAAGCACCACAGCGTCCGTTATACGCCGGCGGCCTTGCAGGCGGCAGCGGAATTGTCCGCCAAATACATCAATGATCGACAGTTGCCGGACAAGGCGATTGATGTCATCGACGAAGCGGGCGCCAGCCAGCGCCTGCTCGCACCGAGCAAGCGCAAGAAAGTGATTGGTGTGCACGAGATCGAGGATATCGTGTCGAAGATCGCCCGCATTCCAACCAAGACCGTGTCCACCTCGGATCGCGAAGCGCTGCGCAATCTTGGCCAGTCGCTGAAAGGCGTGGTGTTCGGTCAGGACGAGGCCATCATGCAGCTGGCCGATGCGATCAAGCTGGCGCGCTCGGGTCTTGGCACCGAAGACAAACCGGTCGGTTCCTTCCTGTTTGCCGGCCCGACTGGTGTTGGCAAGACCGAGGTCACCAAACAGCTGGCGCGCATTCTCGGCTTGCAGCTGCTGCGCTTTGACATGTCCGAGTACATGGAGCGGCACACCGTGTCGCGCCTGATCGGCGCACCGCCCGGTTACGTCGGTTACGACCAAGGTGGCTTGCTGACCGAAGCGGTCTGCAAGAATCCGCATTCGGTCTTGCTGCTGGATGAAATCGAGAAAGCGCATCCCGACGTGTTCAACCTGCTGCTGCAGGTCATGGATCACGGCACGCTGACCGACAACAACGGCCGTAAAGCGGACTTCCGCAATGTGATCATCATCATGACCACCAATGCGGGCGCCGAGGAAATGTCGAAGAGCTCGATCGGTTTCACCTTGAACGATCACAGTCTCGACAGCATGGATGCAATCAAGCGGTTGTTCAGTCCGGAATTCCGCAACCGTCTGGATTCGATTGTCCAGTTCAAGGCCTTGGCATCGGAAGTGATCCTGTCGGTGGTCGACAAGTTCATCGTCGAACTGCAGGCGCAGCTCGATGCCAAGGGTGTCAGTCTGGAAGTCAGTTCGGAAGCACGGGCGTGGCTGGCCGAGAAAGGTTACGACCGGGCGATGGGCGCACGGCCGATGGCGCGCATCATCCGCGATCAGCTGCGCAAACCACTGGCCGATGAGTTGCTGTTCGGCAAACTGTCGCGCGGTGGTGAAGTGCACGTGCTGCTCGAAGACGACAAGCTCAGTTTTGACATCGTCGAGAAAGCGGCGCCGGCATTGGAGCAGGCCAAAGCGACTTGAGGCTAGCGAAGGCTGACGTGGCCGGGCGGATCAGAACGCCACGTCAGCGCGCGCAAACAAAGGGGCGGCATAAGTCGCCTATTTGTTTGCGGCAATCGGTAAATTGCGGGGGCTGGGTTAGCGTGTGACCACAACCTGCAACCGATGCGAAACAAAAAAGGGAAGCGTCGGCTTCCCTTTTGTTTTTCCGTGCAGCACTCAGCGAGCGCGGAAGATAATCCGGCCTTTGGTCAGATCGTACGGCGTCATTTCAACAGTGACGTCGTCGCCGGTCAGAATGCGGATGTAGTTCTTGCGCATCTTGCCGGAAATATGGGCGGTGATCACGTGGCCGTTTTCCAGCTTCACGCGGAACATCGTGTTTGGCAGGGTTTCCAGTACCACACCCTGCATTTCAATGGAGTCTTCGCGAGCCATGCTCTATCTGGGCAGCTTTCAGAGGGGCGCTATGATGCCCGAAAGCGGTCTGCTTGTAAAACCGCCAATTCAGCTTTGAAACGGTAGCCAGCGGCCGGCGACAAACTGTTCCAGCGGCTGGTACTCGGCCTTGTAGTTCATTTTGCGGCAGGCGGCTACGTAATAGCCAAGATAGACATAGGGCAGGCCAACATGGGCGGCCTTGTCGATCAGGGCCTGGATGGCATAGACGCCGAGACCTCGCCGGCCCTCATCGGGGTCGAAGAATGAATACACCGCTGACAAGCCGTCATCCGCCAGATCGGTAACCAGCACCGCCAGCAGTCGGTCGGCTAGGCTGAGCGTCAGCAACCGGGTGGCCGACCAGTCGGCGAGCAGGAATTGTGCGGCCTGATCGCGATCGGGCGGGTACATCTCGCCATCCTGGTGCCGGCCGCTGATGTAACGCTCGTACAGGTCAAAGTGTCGGTCGGTCAGTATCGGGGCCTCCCAGCCGACCGTCAGATCGCTGTTGCGCTGCCGGTTGCGGCGCTGGCTGCGTGACGGCTGGAACTGCGCCACCGGGATCCGGACCGGAATGCAGGCCTGACAACCCTCGCAATGGGGCCGATAGACATGCTGACCACTGCGGCGAAAGCCTTGGCGCATCAGCGCGGCGTACAAACTGGCTGTCATTGGCACCGCACTGCCGACAAAGGCCGTCCGCGCTAGTCGCCCCGGCAGGTAGTTGCAGGGCAGCTCGGGCGTCAGGAACAGTGGGATGCGGAGATCGGCGGGGGCTGTCATTTGCACCTTGCGGGCAGAATGCAATGAGCAACTATTGTAGAGGGCTGCCGAACAATTGCAGTTCGTGCTCGCCGTTTTCGGTATGGATGGCAAACCCATTCCGGCCTTTTCGTTTCACCTCGTAGAGTGCCATATCGGCGTGTTTGCGCACCAGCAGCACATCCTCGCCGTGTTTCGGGAATGAGGCGATGCCAATGCTGACGCCAACATGCTCAATCTGGTCGCCGGGTAATGTGATGGGTTCGCTAATCAATCGAACCAAATTGGCCGCAATGCGGCGAGCGGCTTCAATGCGTTGAGTCTGCGGAAGCAACAGAAGGAATTCGTCACCGCCGAGCCGGGCCACGATGTC
This sequence comes from Permianibacter sp., assembly GCA_036275115.1. Taxonomy (GTDB): domain Bacteria; phylum Pseudomonadota; class Gammaproteobacteria; order Enterobacterales; family Permianibacteraceae; genus Permianibacter. The sequence goes on from DASUEK010000020.1 coordinate 6,970, forward strand.
ACTTTCCCGCACGGCACCGAGTAAACGTGAGCTGACGGTTTTTAGCACCTCGTCGCCCGCGTCATGACCGTAGGTATCATTGATGTATTTGAAACGGTCCAGATCCAGCATCATCATCACGAAACCGGTGTCATGTCGTTGTGCTTGCTGTGCCAGCTCCTGGCATTTGAGATCAGCGGCATGTCGGTTCAACAGACCGGTCAGGCCATCCCGCTCGGCTTGCTCGCGGGTTGAAATTTCCATCTGCTTTCGGCTTGTGATGTCGTACAACACCCCTTCGACAGTGCTGACCGTCGCATCATTGTCGGTGGAAAAGATACAATGTGACCAGCGCTCCTCAACGTCGAGCGTTTGCGCAAAACGCAGGTCTGCTGCACATGGGCGTCGGCTAGTGATCGCTCTGCTGATCAAGCTGCGTGCCTCATCTACATCCAGAAATATTGCGGGTAAGGCATCCTGTCTTGCAAGATGGTTCTGGTCTTGGGCAGACAACCCCGTTAGCCGAAAAAATGCAGGATTTGCAGTCAGCAACTGACCTTGCTTGTTTAACAGAAAGATGCCGGCACTGCTGTCTTCGAAGATGCTACGAAAGCGTTGCTCAAGCGCTTCCACCTGTTTTCGCAACTCACGCTCTTTGCTGAGCATGCTTTCGACTGTTTCAAGCAAATTATTTATATCCTCCACCAGTACACCAATCTCATCGCCACGGTGGCGATCATTGATATAGAGCCGTTCAGCGCTGCCCGGCGTGGTTCTATGAAGGCGGCGAGAAAGTGTGGTAAGTGGGCGACTTAGCATCCAGTAGGCGGTCAGCAACACCAGTGTCGCGACGGCCAACATCTGGCCGATGAGCAGTGTGGTATTACCAATGGCCATGGCTCGAGCTTGCTCTTCGATTTGTAGCTGGTCGATTTGCACTCGGAGTTCCCCCGTGACTTCTCCTTCTGAGAGCGGCGCATACAGCGGCACGCTGATCCACTGCGCGTCGGGTGACGGAATGCCATGGCTGGCAGTACGGCCATCGATATCCCGGATCTCCACGGCTTTGACAACCGTGTTATTGCCGAGTCCAGACACAACTTCCTGTGCGAGCGCTGTTATGGCTGCAGGAACGGCGACGGTTTCCAGTAATTGCTGTACCGCTTGCTGGTGTTGGTCAAATGACAGTCGATAACTGCGCTGATAGAACACATAGCCAGATATAGTCATAACGAGCAGGGCGCCGGCAGAGACTGCTATTGCCAGTTTGATGTGCAAGCTGCGCCATGTCATGGCAGCCCTGCCTGACAGAATGCATGTGTCGTCGAAATCGGATGTTGTGCTGAGACAAGATCGTCAGCAACGAACGTCGCCAATTGTCGTGTTGGGCAAATGGTTCGAACAATCCGGAATTGGTGGACCCCTTTCGTCACGTTTGCATAGGCGTTCGTTTTTGAATTTGGGGTGCGCGAGCGGAGCGCATGGTGGCTTCGGGCCAGGCCAAAGCTGGTACGTTTCGGTATTAACGCACAGTGCTGAAGTTTGATGGCCAACGTGTCACTCATGCCGCGAGGTCCTCAGGAGCCGATAATCGACACCGCGAGGTGTGGTGTGTGCATCGGCATCCTTGAACAGGTGCGCAGCAAGTATAGTCGGTGAAAAGTGGGCTTACGGCTCAAGGCGGTCGCCGGTTTCCGGCCAGTTCAGCACGCCAGGTCGCCACGGCTGGCCCAGTGGCGGTGTATCGCGGTGAGCCCGCAAAAGGGTGAGGAAAGCCTGCCGAGGCATAGCGCTCGCGCCTAGCGACGTGGTGTGGGGATTCGGCACCTGCGAGTCGAGTAGCACATAGCCATGTCGCTGCAAATGTGCCGCCAGGGTAAACAGTGCGACCTTTGAGCCGTTGCTGCGGGCGCTGAACATCGATTCGCCAAAAAACAGTTGACCCATGGCAATGCCGTACACGCCGCCGACCAGTGAGTCGCCGTCCCAGACTTCAACGCTGTGCGCCAAGCCATGCCGATGCAGGCGAATGTAGGCCGCGATCATTGCTTCGGTGATCCAGGTTCCGGCCTGGCCTGTACGTGGCGTTTCCGCGCAGCGACGGATGACCGACTCAAAGGCGGTATTCCGTGTTAGCCGCCAGCCAGACTTGCGGAAAAAGCGCCGCAATGAGGCTGGTGCACGGAGTTGGTCCAGCAGAAAGACGGCACGAGGATCCGGTGACCACCACAGAATCGGATCGCCGTCGGAAAACCATGGAAAAATCCCGTTGCGATACGCCTCGGTCAGTCGCTCGACCGACAGATCACCGCCGATGGCGAGCAGGCCGTTCGGATCGCGCAAGGCCGTTTCGGCTGCCGGCAACGCGATACCTGGCCGCAGTATCGGAAGCTTCATGGTTTCGCTCGCCAGTCACCGCAGGTGCCTGAGCCTTGTCGCTGCGGTTTGGTTGAAGGCATTGGCATGTGCATTGTGGTCACGCGGTTGACGATTGACCCAAACCACCTGAGCAAAAAACAAAGGCCCGTTCGGGCCTTTGTTTTTTGCTGTCATTACTTGGCCAGCGCATCCAGATACTTTTCCGCATCCAGCGCCGCCATACAGCCGGTGCCGGCTGAGGTAATCGCCTGACGGTAGACATGGTCGGCGACGTCGCCAGCAGCGAACACGCCCGGCACGCTGGTGGCGGTGGCGTTGCCCTGCGAGCCGCTCTTGACGAGGATGTAACCGTCTTTCATTTCCAGTTGGCCGGCAAAAATGTCGGTGTTGGGCTTGTGGCCAATGGCGATGAAGCAGCCGGCCAGGTCCAGTTGCTTGCTGCTGCCATCTTGGGTGCTCTTGATGCGCACACCGGTAACGCCAGTCTGATCGCCCAGCACTTCATCCAGCGTGTGGTTCCAGTGGATGGTGACCTTGCCGGCTTTTTCTTTTTCGAAAATATGATCCTGCAGGATCTTTTCCGATTTGAATTTGTCGCGGCGGTGAATGACGTGCACGTGCGAGGCGATGTTCGACAGGTACAGCGCTTCTTCAACCGCGGTGTTGCCGCCACCGACCACGCAGACGACCTGGTTCTTGTAGAAGAAACCATCGCAAGTGGCGCAGCCCGACACGCCTTTGCCCATGAACGCTTCTTCCGACGGCAGACCGAGGTATTGCGCCGAGGCGCCAGTGGCGATGATCAGTGCATCACAGGTGTATTCGGCGCTATCGCCGATCAGCACAAACGGCCGCTCGCCCAGTTTGACGGTGTGGATGTGATCGAAAATGATCTCGGTGCCGAACCGCTCGGCATGTGCCTGCATGCGGGCCATCAATTCCGGGCCTTGAACGCCATTGTTGTCGCCCGGCCAGTTGTCGACATCGGTGGTGGTCATCAGCTGGCCGCCTTGCTGCATGCCGGTGATGATCACCGGTTTCAGGTTGGCGCGTGCCGCGTAGACGGCAGCGGAGTAGCCCGCAGGACCCGAGCCCAGAATCAACAGACGGTTGTGCTTGCGTTGCATTGTGTTTTCCTTAGGCGTGACGGCCAAGACAGCGCCGCGTCAGGACGGCAAAGTTGGCGGCATTCTACGCGAATTCAAGTCCGCTCGTGCCGCGCCACATCAATCCTTGCGATAGGCGCCGTCTTGCAACAGGCTCCGGCAATCGCTTGGCGCAGACCGTGCGGTTGATTACGCTTTAGCCATGTTGGCGGGACGCGGGTGTCGCGAGCAACGAGGAGTCGGGTCATGAAGAAAGCCAGTTCGGCGGCACAGGCCAGCCATTTGCAGCAGATCCCGAATATCGGGCCGGCGTTGGCGGCGGATTTGCAGCAGTGTGGCATCGGCAAACCGGAGCAGCTGCGTGGCCAGAATCCGTATTCACTTTACGACAAGCTCTGCGAGCGGACCGGTGTCCGCCATGACCCCTGTGTCATTGATACCTTTATCGCGGCCGTCCGGTTCATGGAGGGCGCGCCGCCGACGCCATGGTGGCATTACACCGAAGAGCGCAAGGCCACATTGGCGCAGCGAGAGCCGCTGGCCTGACCCCGGACGTAGCCTGATTCGGCGGGAATCGTTGGCTGTGTTACATCAATAACACACCATTACACTTAATGGCTGGAGGCCGTTTAAACCTTTTGGCGAAATGCCTCCCAGACGGTCGCCACGGTGGTGGCCGGAATGAGGAGACCTGCCATGAAGGCTGCTGTGTTGGCGCTGTCTGTCGCCATGTTGTTGTCGCCTGCCGTGCAGGCAGCACAGGTGTCGGAGCCGACATCCCATCTTAAGAAAGAAACTCAACTTGCTGATTTACAAGGAAAGTGGCTCGGCAGTCTGCACATTCCTGACGGTCCGACGCTGACCGCCGGCATCGAACTCTTTACTCGAGCCGATGGCCAGATCGGTGCCAATATGGTCAGCCCGGATCAGGGCGTCTCGGTCATGCCGATCGACGCGGTCACATGGCAGAACGGTGAACTGACGGTCGCTGCCAACGCCATTGGCGCCCAGATTGTCTTGCGCCCCGAGGCCGGCAGCCTGGTCGGTGCGCTCAACCAAGGTGGTGCGGGTTTGGCAATGAACCTGAAGCGGGTTGAGGCCTTTCCGGACATCGAACGGCCACAAACGCCGAAGACGCCACTGCCGTACGTCAGCGAAGAGGTTCGTTTCCAGAGCACCGACGGCACCTGGCTGGCGGGCACGTTGACCCGGCCGGCCGGCATCAAGAAGCCAACCGTCGTCGTGCTGGTGGCCGGTTCAGGCCCGGCCGATCGCGATGCCTCGATCATGGGCCACAAACCGTTTCTGGTGCTGGCCGATCACCTGACCCGCAGTGGCTATGCGGTGCTGCGTTTCGACAAGCGCGGTGTCATGCGTTCGGCCGGCTCGTTCGCCGACGCGGCGCTGCCGAACCTGATCAACGACGCCAAAGGCGCTGTGCAGTATCTGGCGGCCTCCAAGCAATTTCGTGCCATCGGTTTGCTTGGCCACAGCGAGGGCAGTGCGGTGGTCGCCGAAGCGGCCCGCGACAACAAGCACGTCAGCTTTGTGATCTCGGCCGCCGGTGTGGGCCTGCCGGGTATCGATGCAATTGTGCTGCAGGATGATGCCGAGCTGAAACTGAAAGGCGTCAGCGATGCCGAGCGTGCCGTTGCGACCGGCTATTCGCGCCGCTTCTACGAAGCCGTGGCCAAACACGCCGCGGTTGCTGATCGCGAAGCTGCCATTGCTGCGCTGAAAGCGTCGCTGACAGAAAGCGAACAGGCGTTGGTCAAACAGCACACCCGTGGCTGGGTCACCGTGTCGATGCATGAAGCACGTGGCGAGCGTCTGCGTGCGCTGCTGCTGAGCAATGCACCGGCGAGTTACGCCGCGCTGAACGTGCCCGTGCTTGCGCTGAACGGCGACAAGGATGTGCAAGTGCCGGCGGCGGAAAACCTGGCCGGATTGCGCACGGCGCTGCAGCACAACAAGCGCGCCAAGGTAATCAGTCTGCCCAGCCTGAATCATCTGTTGCAAACCGCCAGCACCGGTTTGACGGAAGA
>DASUEK010000021.1:0-3173 GCA_036275115.1 Permianibacter sp.
CGTCTGGGGCAAGAACCGGCAAGCGCCGACCGTGTTTGACGGCACCGGCGGCCTCGCTCGCGACAGTTTTGTGCTCGCCGCGAGTGGCTGCACGGTGCAGGCGATGGAGCAGCAAGCGGTCGTTGCGGCGCTGGTGCAGCATGCGTTGCAGCGGGCGCGCATGCAGGCGTTGAGCGCCGCCGACAGCGAGTTGCAGGCGCTGTTCGACCGGCTGGATTATCAGCTCGGCAGCAGCTTGGCCTATTTGCAACGCGCCGCGCCCGGTTCGGTCGATGTGGTTTACCTCGACCCGATGTTTCCGCCACGGCCCGGCAGCGCCAAGGTGAAAAAAGACATGCAGCTTTTGCAACGGCTCGCCGAAACCGACGCCGGCGATGAATTGTTGCAACCGGCGCGCCGTGTGGCGCGTCAGCGCGTGGTGGTCAAGCGGCCGAACTACGCGCCACCGCTTGCCGGTATCGCGCCGAGCGGTGAACTGCCGGCGGGCGCCAATCGGTTTGATATTTACGCGCCGCTGTCCGCCTGATTCCGGGCCAACAAAAAGGCCAGCAGTGCTGGCCTTTTTGTTTCAGTGACGTAACGGTCGTTATTGCACCCACAACGTGTGATTGAAGGTCAGCGGATAGCTGGCGCCGCCTTCCGGCTGCACGGTGAGGTCAAAGGTCAGGGTGTCTTTGTCATCAAACCGGAAGGTCGCGATGTAGTAGATCGCGCCGCTTTCCTTGACCTCTTTGAATTTCAGTTCGTTTTTTTGCGACAGCAGGTTGCGCACGCTGCCGCTGATCACGGCGGGGGTGGCAACGCCATCTTTGCCGTCGCGTTTGCGTACGGCGATGTTGACAAGGCCCTGGTTGGCGCCGCGGGTGAGGCCGTATTGCTTGGCCACTTCCGGCGTCAGCGTGCTGCTGTTCAGCGCGTTGTAATGCACTTCATAGTCGCCAAACACCTTCTTTTGTTCGGCGGCGACGCTGCCAGTGAACAGCACGGCAACAACGGTCAGGATGTGACGCCACATGGTGTGTCCTCCAAGCCAGTAAAGTCCGCGCACGTGGGGTACGCGGGTACGCTTTGGCTAGTGTAGTCCGGTCAGTCCGGATCGGAAACCCGCTTCGTCAGCTGCGGAAGCGCCCGACCAGTTGATTCAGCTGGGCCGCCTCGGCCAGCAGCTGCTGGCTGGTGCTGCTGGCGCCTTTCGACGCGCCGGCCAGTTCGTTGGCGACCGAGCCGATGACCGTGATGTTGCGGCTGACCTCGTTGGTGACCGTGCTCTGTTGTTCGACAGCGGTCGCGATATGGGTGTTCATGTCATTGATGCGCTGCACCGCGCTGACGATGGCCTGCAGCGATTCGCCGGCCGCTTCCGCGCGCTGGACACTGGTGTCGACCCGTTCCTTGCCGCGCTGCATGGTGCTGACTGCTTGCTGGGTGCCGGCCAGCAGCGCTTCGATCATCTGCTGGATTTCCCGGGTCGAGTTCTGGGTGCGCGAAGCGAGCGTGCGCACTTCGTCAGCGACCACCGAGAATCCGCGGCCGTGCTCACCGGCGCGCGCCGCTTCGATGGCGGCATTGAGCGCCAGCAGGTTGGTCTGATCGGCAATGTTGCGGATGACATCGAGAATGGTGCCGATCTGGCTGCTTTGCTGGGCCAGCTGCCGGATCACGTCGGCGGTGGTTTCGATTTCGCCGGCGAGCCGGCTCACTTCCTCAACCGCGGCGTTGACCCGGCCCTGACCGACGCCGACCGCCTGATTGGCTTCGCCAGCCGCGTTCGCGGCCTGCTGGGCGCTGCCGGCAATTTCCTGAATGGCGGCCGACATCTCATGCACGGCGGTCGCGACCTGATCGAGTTCGTTCTGCTGGGTGTTGATGCCGGCACTGGTCTGCTGCGAGACCTTGGCGGTGGCATCGGCACCGTGTTCAACGGCGCGCGCCGAGTGTTTGATGTCATTGACCAGCGTTTGCAGCTTGCCGAGAAAAATGTTGAAGGAGTGCGCGAGTTCAGTGACTTCGTCATTGCCGGTTTCCGGCAGGCGCGTGGTCAGATCGCCTTCGCCTTCGGCGACATCGCGCAAACTGTGGGTGATCTGGACAATCGGTTGGGTGAGCCGCTTGGCAAGTGCGAACAGCAAGGCAATCGCGCCCCCTGACACCAGCAGACCCGCCAGCAGCTGACCGATGGTGCTCTGCCAGCGCAGCGCGTCCAGTGTGTCATCGAGTGCCAGCAGTTCCGCCTGGGCAACCGCGCGTGGCACCCGCAGCAAGACCAGCCAGTTGCTGGCGCCGCCGGCGACATCGATCGGAATCGCGGCTTCAATCAGATCATCGCCTTCATTGTGCCAGAACTGACTCGCGCGGCTGTTGAACGCGGACTCGACCCCCCGCGCCGACGCCGGCCAGACGCTGCTGATCGGTTTCATCAACGCATCTGGCGCGCCACTCATGGCCACCACGCTGCCTTTGCGGGCAATCAGCGCAATGCTGCCTTTGCCGGCAAAGACGTTGCGGTTGCCATCTTCAATCAGCTGCTGCAGAAATCCGACTTGCATGTCATTGGTGGTGACACCGACGAACTGACCATTGCGCAGCATCGGCCGCGCCAGCGTCGTCATCATCACTTGCTGATTGCCGATCGGATACAGATAGGGCTCCACCAGCACCAGCTGCTTCTGTTCTTTCGGAAACAGATACCACTCGCTGGCGCGATCGCCGCTGGCCTGCATCGTGGCATCAGTCTGGTAAATCTCGGCGATCGGTTCGTGGACGAGCTTGCCGCCTTCACCGCGCGCCCAGTAATCGGCGAACCGGCCAATATCGTTGCTGCCATTACCGACATCGCCGACAAAGGCACTATCGCGGCCGTCGAGTGCGTTCGGCTCGAACACCAGACTGGTGCCGACGAATTCCGGATGGGCTTCGGCCACGGTGCGGCCCAACGCCACCAATTGCCGGCGCAGATCACTGGCGCCTTCTGCTTGCAGGCGCAACGCCTGCGCGGCGAGCGCCTCGGTTTGCTGTTCGGCTGTACTCAATAAACGGTTCAGTGGCGCGCTGATCTTTTGCGCTTCCAGTGCCAGCTTTTGCTCGGTACTGGCCTGCACCACCGGCAATACGTGTTCACGCGTTGTGCGCTGACTGCTTGCGGCCGCGTAGATGCCGTAGACGATGATGACCGC
>DASUEK010000022.1:0-9520 GCA_036275115.1 Permianibacter sp.
ACGCCGATCGCGGTGATCCAATCCTCCGCAGAACTGCTGCAGGCCCAGCCGCTGCCGGACGCCGCACGCGTGCTGAGCCAGCGCATCCACAGTGCCAGCGTGCAAATGGAGCAGATTGTCAAACTGCTGCTGTCACTGGCGCGCGAAGCGGCGCCGGCCGCTGAGGAGTCAGTCGCGCTGTTACCGCTGATCGAAACCAGCGTGGTGCAACAGGCCGAACTGCTCGCTGACAAGCCGGTGACCGTGTCGGTCAACGTCGCGGCGACGGCGCGGGTGCCCGGCCACGCTACCGTGCTGGCCATCCTCATCGACAACCTGATCCGCAACGCTTTCCAGTACACCGCACATGGCGCGATCACCATCGATTACCACGACAACGCCTTGCAGATCCGCGACACGGGCCATGGCATTGAACCGGAAGTGAAGGCGCGTCTCGGTGAGCCGCTGTGCAAAGGCGAACACAGCAGCGGTTTCGGTATCGGACTGTCGCTGGTGGCCCGGCTTTGCGAGCACTATGGCATTACGCTGCGCATAGATGATGTGGTAACCGGTGGCACTTGTGTCAGCTTGCACTGGCGTCATGAAGCGTGATCAGCACAGCGCGGTTGTGGCGCTGCCGCAACAGTGCGCCGGGTCACAAATCAGGCGCCATCGCTGTGTTACCGTCGGTTCACGTCTGCCTGTCGTGTCGGTCCGTTGTGACGACCGCACCGAATGAGGCGCTCTCACCGGCCCTGCACGGACGGGTCTGCCACCACGCATGATCACCGGTGCGCAGCCCGGCAACTCCGGAGGCGATTGCGATATGCCGTACATTCAGCATCAATTCAACGGCGCCACGCTGTGCCACTACGAGCTCGGCGAGCAGCTGCGCATCGGCCGCCACAGCGACAATGATCTGGTCATCGATGATCCGACCGTCAGCGCCCACCATGCGGTGATCGAAAGAATGCCCTACGGCTATCAGATCCGTGATCTCAACAGCACCAATGGCATCCGCATCGACGGCAAGAAAACCACGCTGGGCGCACTGGAACCGGAACAGGCAGTGGTGATCGGCACCCACACGGTGCGCCTGGTCGAGCAACTGCCAGACAGCTTGCAGCACACCCTGAAAATCAAGAAAAGCTGGATCCCCGGCGTGTATTACACCGCTGATTGATCCGACCGGATGCGTACGTTTGCCCGGCTGCTGTGGCGGCTCCTCCACGCTTCGTTTGCCATGCTGCTGCGCGGTTTGCGCCGCTTGCGACTGCCTGTCGATTGGCGACTGCTGATGGTGCTGGTTGGCATCGGCTTGCTGTTCAGCAGTCTGCGGCCGAGCTGGCTCGACTGGCTGGATCAGCAACTGTTCCGGGTCGGTGCCGCACTCAGCAGTGCCAACACGACCCCCGCGCCGCTCGAGGTGTTGCGACTGCGCCGCAGCGAAATGCAAACACTGCTGCACGATCCGCTCAATCACCCGCAAACCGCCGCGCTGCAATACGCCCTGATGGCGCGCCCCGGTCCAGTGGCGCTGCTGATCCCCGAGTTGCCGCGCCAGCAGACGAACAGTGCCGAGCAACTGTTGCAGGCGAGCGACGCGCAATCGCCTGCGCACCAGGCCTGGCAGGCCCGTCAGCAATTGCAACAACGCTTTTTGGTGTGGCTGGCTTCGCCACAGGTGTATCTCGCCAGCATGTCGCTGCCACCGTACCTGAGCACGGACGCGCGCGTTGCCAGCGCCACGAAGCGCGACCCGACAAGTACGTCAGACGACTCCCTGTTGCAGCAACTTAGCAGCCGCGGCTTGTCGCCGCATCCGACCTTGGCGGTGGCCGCCGGTGACGGCGCATTCCGCTTGTGGCCGCTGGCCACCGATCCGAACGCGGTGGCCCAGACGCTGCTGTGGCGCCACGCCGATGCGGTGTACCCGGGCTTGTTGCTCGCCCTGCTCGATGCCAATCAGGGCCGTCAAGGCTTTCACTGGCACGCGCCGCACGCCTTGACCCAACAGGCCAATCAACGCCGTTATCGCCTGAACAGCGACGGCAGCTTCTACCCGGCTTATCACACCCACTACAAACCGGCGCCGGGCGTCAGCGAACACCGGCTGGCCGATTTTCTGCGCATGCCATCAACAGCGACACTGCTGCTGATCGGCAGCGATGACGAGCCCATGCTCGACCCCGTCATCAACGGCCTGCAAAGCCTGCGCGCCGGCCACAGTGCCTACGCGCCGTGGTGGAGCGAGCTGCTGCTGCAAGCACTGCTGGTGTTGTTGCTCGCCTACGCGCTGTGGCTGATGCCGCGGCTGAGCAGCGGCGTGCGTTTGCTGCTGAGTCTGATCCTGGTGATGATCCTGTTGGCTGGCCAACTCGGCCTGCAGATCACGCGCGGCCAATGGTTGCCGCTGGGTGTGGCCGTGCAATACCTGCTGCTGTGCACTGCCTTGGTGAGTTTGTTGCGCCGCCAGCAGCAACCGTTTGAGCAGCTGCAGCAACAGCATCTGGCTGTCGCGGTGCCGTGGGCGCGCCACCTGTTGCAACAAGGCCAGCTGGAACCGGCCGTCGCGGCGCTGGCCTGCTGCCCGTCCACGAACGATGTGCTTGAGCTGCTTTATGAAATCGGCGGTCAGCACGAGCGCAAACGGCGGCCGGCCGAAGCAGCGGCAGTGTATCGACAACTGCTGCAGCGCAAACGCCGGTTCCGCGACGTCAGCAAGCGTTTGGCACTACTGGAGCAACCACAGGCTCTGGCCAAAACCGCGCTAATCCCAAGCCTGAGCAAAACCGTGGTGATCACCGACAGCCACAGCGCGCCGCAGTTTGGTCGTTATCAGGTGGAAAGCGAACTTGGCCGCGGCGCCATGGGCGTGGTGTACCTCGGTTTTGATCCGAAAATCAGCCGGCGCGTTGCCATCAAGACGCTGGATTACTCGCGCTACGAAGGCGACGAACTCGCCGCGGTCAAAATGCGCTTTTTCCGTGAAGCGGAAGCGGCAGGCCGGCTGCGCCATCCGAATATTGTCAGCGTGCACGACGTCGGCGAGGATCACGATCTGGCCTATATTGCGATGGATTACGTCGAAGGCCAGCCACTCAGCGATTTCACCAGCAAAAAATCGCTGCTGCCGGTCAGCGAAGTGCTGACCATCTGCGCCGAAGTGGCCGATGCGCTGCATTACGCGCACAAGGAAGGCATCGTTCACCGCGACATCAAGCCCAGCAATATTTTGTACGACCGCACACAGCGCAAGGTCACGGTCACGGACTTTGGCATTGCCCGCATTGTCGGCGAGCACAGCACCCAAACCGGCGAAATCCTCGGCAGCCCGCTGTACATGTCGCCAGAGCAGATCCTTGGCAAAAAGGTCGAGCACAGCAGTGACATTTTCAGCCTCGGCGTCACGCTGTATCAGTTGCTCAGCGGCGAGCTGCCATTCAAGGGCGACAACATCGCCGAACTGAGCCGGCACATCCTGCAAAGCAAGCCGGGCAATATTCGTGATCTGTGTCCGGGTTTGTCGGCCGGTGTGCGCCGTATCATCAACAAGACGCTGCAAAAAGAACCGGGCGATCGCTACCGCGACGCTGCTGAACTGGCCAGCGCCCTGCGACAGGCAAACTGACTGTCACAGCCGTTTGGTCGCCAACGAGGCAGGAGAAAACACCATGGCCACCCTGACCCAACTGGTTGACGACGTTGTCGCCAACAAATTCGAACTCCGGCACGGCACCCTGACCATCGGTCGACACCCTGACAATGCCGTGCAAATCGATGACTCGGCGGTCAGCGGTCATCACGCCCAGATCGAAGGCATGCCGAACGAGCATTTTCCGCAGTTCAGCGAGTATTACCTCACGGATCTCGACAGCACCAACGGCACCTTCGTCAACAACCTGAAGCTGACCAAACGCCAGCGTTTGCGCCATAACGATGTCATCCGCATTGGCTGGAACCGGTTCAAGTTTGTCGACAATCAGGAACACGAGCTGGAAAAAACCTCGCACATGCTATCGACCAACGGTTGATCGGCAACGGCAGGAGACCGGCCACGGCCGGTCATCCCTGCGCCAATCAGCGGTCGTCATTCGGCCGTCATTGATAACCGCATCCTCTCGCCTTTTCTCCCTCGCACTTTTCTGCCGCACCGGCATTGCATCGCGGCGCAACTCGCCTACACTCCCGGTCGGTACCGCGCACACCGCGCCCATACGCATCGGGGATTGCCTGCATGAACAACGGAATTTGCCAGAACAGTTTTGCCGTAGCCAGCCGCTGCTGCCGTGTCTGGCTGTGCTGTGTTGCCTTGGTTGGCGCAAGCCAGGCCTTCGGTGCTGACAGCCAAGCCGACAACAGCAACGCCATCAGCAATCCGCTTTATGACCCGGTGCTGGCACAGAAGGCCGGTGGCAACGATCAGGGCATGCGCGCCTATGTGCTGGTGGTGCTGAAATCCGGACCGACGCCGGTTCCGAAAGGTCCGGAGCGTGACGCGATGTTCAAGGGCCATTTCGCCAACATGACCCGGCTCGCCGACGCCGGCCTATTGGCCTATGCCGGGCCGCTGGATGGTGTCGATGGCTGGCGTGGCCTGTTCATCATGGCCGTCGACAGCATTGAAGATGCACAAAAACATGTCGCCACCGACCCGGTCATCATCAAGGGCGAAATGATCGCGGAATACCACAAGCACTACGGCTCGGCTGCGCTGATGTTGCTCAATGAACAGCACAAGAAGCTCGGCAAAACCGCCAGCCCCTGAACCGGATCACGGACCGCCGCTGTCATACACGGTTGTGGCAACGCTTCGAGCCTAGCAAATACGGGTTTCTGTAAAAAAAGAGTCTCTGTGAAAAGGCGCTCGCGGTGGCTGTTTGCGCTGCCGTCGCACACCCGGCTCTCACTTGCAAACACCCTGCTTGCACGGCGTACGCCGCCAACACGCGACTTTGTAGCCTGATGATTACAAAGTTGCGGTTGCTCCGCTGGCCGACCGCCGTTATCGTCTCCGGCAGGAGGGGCGCCCCATGCGATTCGAACAATTACCGCCCGAACTGCAGCAATGGATTCGGGAAACCGTCCAGTATGGTCATCCGCTCGATGCCATCGTCCAATCCCTGGTGAGTGCCGGCCATCCAGCCAGCATCGCCGAGGCGGTGCAGGAGCATTACAGCAATGTGCTCGCCAGCGGCCAGCAGATTCGGCCGCACAGCAGCGCGGTGGTGGCCCAGGTGTCGGCAACGCAGCGCACCATCGACCGCGACGTGCATATCTTGTTCACCCTGAATGTGCCGCGCATCGTACTGTTCGGCAACCTGCTGTCGGATGCCGAATGCGACGCGCTGATCGCGCTGTCGCGCAACCGGTTGAAACCGTCGACCGTGGTCAATGCCGCCAGCGGCAGTTACGATCGGCATGAAGCCCGCACCAGCTACGGCGCCTCGTTCCGGCGCGGTGAAAATGAATTGCTGCAGCGCATCGAACATCGCATCAGCAGTCTGCTCAGCATTCCGGTCAGCCACGGCGAACCCATTCAGGTACTGAACTACGCCCCGGGTGCCGAGTACAAACCGCATTTCGATTACTTCGATCCGAAAGAGCCGGGCAATGAACGCATTCTGCAAATGGGCGGTCAGCGCTTCGCCACGCTGGTGATGTACCTGAATGACGTCGACGCTGGCGGTTCGACCGTGTTCCCGGAAATCGGCCTCGATGTGCTGCCGCGCAAAGGCAACGCGATTTTCTTTTCCTACGCCAATCCCGCCGGCGATCTGGACAAGCTGAGCCTGCATGGCGGCAGTCCGGTTGCGGCCGGTGAAAAATGGATCGCCACCAAATGGCTCCGGCTCGGTGAGTACACCGGGCCGGATGCCTGACCGCCGGTGCCGCACACATGAACCACGCCAGCAGCAAAGTGTTTGCTCGCTACAGCCGCCGCCTGCTGCGGGCGCTGGCGTTGCTGCTGGCTGTTGCAGTGGCACTGCTGCTGATCGCGGCCATCAACACGGCGCTGACGCCGTCGCGGCAACCGCAAGTCACCGCCATGGATGGCGCGGCACTGAGCACGCCGGCCCAGCTGCAGCAGGCCGCCGCGCGGCTGGCGGCGGCGATTCGCAAAACCACCGTCAGCAGCCAGACCGATCCGGCGCTGAACCGCGAACAATTTCTCGCGCTGCATGCCCAGTTCGAGCAGGACTACCCGCTGCTGCACCAGCATTTGCAACGCGAGATCATCGGCGACTACTCCCTGCTGTATCGCTGGCCGGGGCAGGATGAACAGGCCGCCGCCATTGTGCTGATGGCGCACATGGACGTGGTGCCGATTGCGCCGGGCACCGACGAACAATGGCAAGTGCCACCGTTTGCCGGCGTGGTCCAGGACGGTTTTGTCTGGGGTCGCGGCGCTTGGGACGACAAAGGCAATCTGATTGCCCAGCTGGAAGCAGTCGAAGCGCTGCTCGCCAGCGGCTTTGTCCCGAAGCGAACGGTCTATCTGGTTTACGGCGCCGATGAGGAAGTGGGCGGTGATCGCGGCGCCAAGGCCATCGCCACGCTGCTGCAGCAACGCGGCGTGCGTGCCGAGTTCGTGCTCGATGAAGGCATGCTGATCACCGACGGCATGATCGCCGGCCTGTCGGCACCGGCAGCGCTGATTGGGGTGGCGGAAAAAGGGTATCTGTCGGTCAATGTGCAGCTGCGCACCACGCCGGGTCACTCGTCGATGCCGCCGACCAATGGCGCCGGTGCCATCGAACAATTGCTGAAGATCTTGCAACGCTTGCAGCAGCAGCCGTTTCCGGCCCGCATCGAAGGTGTCGCGCGGGAAATGTTTGAAACGCTCGGCCCGGAAATGCACGGCATGAGCCGGTTGGCGCTCACCAACTTGTGGCTGTTTGAGCCGCTGGTGAAAGCGCAGTTGGCGCAAGCCCCCGGCACCAACGCCATGCTGCGCACGACGACGGCCTTCACGATGATCAACGCCGGTAACAAGGACAACGTGCTGCCCGGCGAAGCCAACGCCACGATCAATTTCCGTTTGCTGCCGGGCACCCGCCGTGACGACGTGCTGGCCCATGTCGCGCAACAAGCCAACGCCGTGGTCGATGAGCAGGCCTACACACTGACAGCCCTGCCGCATGGCAGCGAGCCGTCGCCGGTGTCGGCCACCGCCAGCCGCGGCTACCAATGGATTGCCCGCAGCCTGCGCGAATTGCAGCCAGAGCTGCTGGTCGCGCCCGGCCTGATGCTCGGCGCCAGCGATTCACGCCATTTCAGCGTCATCAGCGAACAGATCTTCCGGTTCTCGCCAATTCGTGCCAAACCGGATGATCTGGCGCGCTTTCACGGCAGCAATGAGCGCTTGTCACTCGCCGATCTGGAGCTGATGCTGCGGTTCTACCGTCGTCTGCTGGAACAGGCGGCCGGACAGTAAAAAGCGGAATTGCGTAGCCGATACCTGCCAGCGGCTGTTGATGCCCCGAGACGGTTCACCGCCGACACCTGAAAACCACAGGCTTGTTGCAGCCGATGGCTATGACCGATTGGCTATAAGAACGGTCGCTGGCGGCGCTGCCCTTTATGCTGGTCGTTCCCTCTCTCGGAGCACCACCATGGCCCACAAAGAGCAGCATCACAATCGTCGCAATCAGAAAAAGCCGAAGAAAACCCGCCCGACCGACCAGGTCGGCAGTCAGCGGGTTTCGTTCGTCGATCACATCAACGCCAACGAGAGCCCGCACGTCAAGCCGTGACGCCGGCCAAGGCATGACACGCAGCGCCGGGTCAGGCTGCGCACATTGCGTGTGCGTGGATGCTGTCGACCAAAATCCGGCAGGCCAAAACCTGGCAGGCATTGCCTATACAGGCACCATTGACTTCAGCTGCGCGGCACCGGCTTGACCAAGCCGCCCTGTACCGCCGCCTCGATGCGCTGCAGGGTAAACCGATGCGCATCATCTGCCAGCGTTTCAATCGTCTCGCCCAAGGTCTGCATCTGATCGCTGATGGGTTCGATTTTTTCATGCAGCGCCTGCATTTTTTCATGCAGCTTATCTACCCGCTGATGATCGACGCCGCCACCCCACTGTTCGGTCGCCGCTTGCAGTTCATCCGCCTGCGCTTCCAGTTGCTCGGTGTATGGCTCGAGCTGGTCTTCCAGCGCCGCCATTTGTTGCTCCGGTGCCTTCAGCGCCTGCCAGCGCAGACGCAGTTCTGCGATGGCAGTGGCGTCGTCCAGCACATATTCGTTGTCGCCTTGCCGTATCCACAGGTACTCGCCGGCCCGTTTTTTCTGCAGACGATTGACCTGCCGCAGCTCGGGACTGGCACCGACAAACACCGTGGTGTCGTGCTCGCGAATCAATGCGTAGCTGACCGCCGGCCGATGCGACACGCTCAGTTCAATGTGCAGACTGCTATCACCATCGTCTGGCCTGTCGGACATTGGCGCACTGCCAGGCACACTGTCGCCGGCCAGCACCACCGAGCACAGACCGGCGCCAAGCAGCAGCCGGCGCAGCGGCAACCGCAGATTGATGAACGGAGAAAACGGGCGGCGAAAACGGTTCATGGATCACTCCCTGCTGAGCGGCACGCAATTGCGCTGATGAACGGATGGAAGATGAGCGTTGGAGCCGGCACCGCTGCGCCGGTCAACTCATGCAGGAATGACGAAAGCCTGACTGGAATAGTTTGGCGGGAAGCCGCTATTTCGTTGTCGTCTCACCCACCCTGCGTCGCCGGCATGGAATGGCAGGCAGTCTTTGCACCGAGAGATTGCAGGAAGAGAGGAAACAGCGACGCAGGCGCAGCCCCTGCGCCGTTCTCAGTACTGCCGTTGCCGATCGACCAGACCGGATGGCGTTTCGCCGGCCGCCCGTGCGCGCAGATTGGCCACGATTTGGCTGACTGCCTCGGGCAACAGCGTCTGGGCCGCGACATGTGGCGTCAAGGTGATGCGCGGGTGCTGCCAAAACGGATGCGACGGCGGTAGCGGCTCAACCTGAAACACATCCAGTTGGGCATGGCTCAACTGACCACGGTCCAAGGCAGCGAGCAGCGCGGCATCGTCAATCACATCGCCGCGGCCAGCGTTGATGAGACTCGCCCCTGCCGGCAACCACGCCAGTCGTTCGGCATTCAGTAATCCGCGGGTTTCCGCCGTCGAGGGCAGCAATGCCACCAGAATGTCAGTGTGGGCAAACACACCCGGCAGCGCATCCCAACCGGCGACACTGGCGATTCCCGGCAAGGCTTTGGGGTGCCGCGACCAGACCGTCACCGTGTGACCACGTGCGGCCAGCCCGCGCGCCACCGCACCGCCGATCGCGCCAGCGCCAAGCACCGTGCACCGCAACTCCGCGGGTGCCCGGCTGATCCGCGGCTGCCAGCGCGCCAGACCTTGCTGACGCGCGTAATCGGCGAAGTGATATTGCACATTCAACACGCCATACAGCACATAGTCGAGCATTTGCGCGGCCATGCCAGCATCCAGCAACCGGCAGATCCGGACCGACGCCGGCAGATCCGGCCGTGC
>DASUEK010000023.1:0-8202 GCA_036275115.1 Permianibacter sp.
ATGCGCTGATCGAGCACTTGATTGACCACGGCGGCGCTCGCCGATGCCAGCGCAATGCCGAGCGTGCCGAACACCAAAACGGTCCAGTCCGGCGCCCACGCCTCACGCGGATCGACCGCGAGGAACATGCCAATCACGGCCGTCAACAACAGCAGCGCCACCACTCGCGGCTTGGTCAGCTCGTAGTAATCGCGCCAACCGGCAGCGGACGTGCTGGCGACCTGCTCCACCGAACTCATGACATCTCCTTGCCACGGGCCGTAGCCAGCAGCGTCAGCAGCAAACTGATCATCAACAAAGCGCCGACATTGTTATGCGCCACGGCAATCCACAGCGGCAAACCGAATACCACATTGGAGATACCGAGCAGGATCTGCACCGTCAACAGACCACCAACAAGCGCGGCATAGCGCGGACCGGCGCCGCCTTGCTGCCACAGACGCCACACCAGCCAACCGACCACCAGCAACACCAGCCAAGCGCCGATACGGTGGGCACTGTGAATGGCAACGCGTGCGTCGTGCTGCAACACGCCAAATTCGTAGTTGATATCAGCCAAGTGCAGCGAAAAGCCTTCGGCGTAATCCGCCGTCCACCAGTCACCTTGGCACACCGGCAATTCAGTGCAGGCGAGCGCGGCGTAATTTGAGCTGGTCCAGCCGCCCAGCGCGATCTGGGCCACCACCAGGGCAAACGCCGCCACCAGATGCCGACGCAAACCGCTCGACACCGGCAACGGTTTGATCTTGCCGTGCAGTTGCAAGGCCAGCACCGTCAACAGGGTCAGCGTGGTGAAGCCAAGCAGCAAATGCGTGGTCACCACCACCGGCATCAGTTTCATCGTCACGGTCCAGGCACCAAACGCGCCTTGCACACATACCAGTACCGCAAGGAAGAGCGGCAACGCGACCGGATGCCCATCCTTGCGTTTGCGCCAGGCCAAAAAGGCCAGCAGCAAAATGGTCAGGCCCAACAGCTTGGCGAAATGACGGTGGATCATTTCCGGCCAGGCCTTGGCCATTTCCACGGTGTGCTCCGGGAACAGCTCAGCCGCACGCTCGAGTTGCGCATCGGTGGTCGGTACGGTCCAGTGGCCATAACAGCCGGGCCAATCCGGACAACCGAGGCCAGCATCGCTGAGCCGGGTCCATGCGCCCAGAGCGACCACCACCAGCGTCAACACGGCGGCGAAAGTCGCCAACCAGCGGGTGTACTTCGTTGCAGTCATGTCGTTGGATTCCTGAATGCGCGTCGCGCGTTAACCGATGTGCGAGAAACGCAACAACTTCTGAAAATCTTTGCGAATGTCTTTGCTGCGCTCGATGGCGTCTTGCTGATTGGCCGGCGCGGCATAGCGCAGGACCACGTTACCGAGCGGATCGATGATGTAATAAGCCGGCGCCACCGGCAGCGTCGCCGCATGCAGTGTCACGGTGTGCTCCGGCAGCACCACCGAACCGAGCGAGGCAATCACGCCGGCACGGACCCGATCATTTTCCTTGCCAATGCCGATCCAGGTTTGCCGCAAGGTGTACAAAGCGAGTTCGCAGCTGGCATCGCATGCCGCGTTGCCGTGGACATACACCAGCCACCATTTACCGCCGGTTGCAAACGCCTGGCCGTCGGCTTGCTGCCACTGCCAGGCACTGATTTGCGGTACCGGCTGCAGCAGTTCGCCACGGTTGCTGCGGGCATGGTTCTGAAACCAGCCACCGAAATAGCCGGCGTAAGCGAAGAACACCGGCAGCACGAACACCAGCAAAATTCCAATCAACTTCCAGCGATTGCGCAGCACTTGCTCGCGCGGCAATTGGATCGGCTCGGGAGAGGACGGCAGGTTGGATGATTCAGTCATGTTGGCTCGTCTTGCGTGGGGAAACCGACCGGTGCTGCCACAGCCACCAGCCATACAGCAGCACCAATACGGCACTCAAAGAAAACCAGGTCACGGCATAGCCGCGGTGTTTGGCTGGCGTCATGCCAACCGTGCCGGACCAGTTCGGCTGCAACGCCGCGGCACCGGCTTCCAGACGCAGCAAATACGGCAGCCGCTCGGGCTTGTTCTGACGCAACAGGGTCAAATCGAGCACCGGCAAATCGACCACGGCCGCTTGCGCATCAAGCACAGGCGACCGCCATGGCTGACCCGGTGCATACAACTGGCCTTGCACCGACATCTCGCCCTGCGCCGGCACGGCCATTTGCTCACCCGGCTGCCAGCCACGGTCCACCAGCAACCAGCGCTCGTCAGGCAAACGCAACCATTGCAGCAAATGCACGCCGCGGCGGCCCTCGGCATTCTGGCTTGCCAATCTGAACAGCGGTGTCGGCAGCCAGTGGCCGCCGGTGACGACCCTTGTCGCGAGCGGATTCGCTGACGCCAGCGCCACATCCAGGGCCTGCGGCGGTTGCGCCATGGCCTGCTCACGCACGGCCTCCAAGCGCAGCTTTTCGGCCTCGCGGCGGAGCTGCCAAAACCCCAGATTGAGGGTCAGCACGAGCATGGCCAGCACCAGCAGGCTGGGCCAGAACGGCAGCGAAAGACGGCGGCGAAGCGACATGGTCAGCAGCGGCAGGCACTGGCCAAAAAACGGGCCGGCAGCTTACCACAGGGGGCCGGCCGGCTCATCAGAAGCCGGCTGGCTGCGCCGCTCGCCAGCGCGAGGGGCGCAGCCACGACAGAAGGCGTTAACACATTGATGGAGCGGGACTTTTCGCCCGATTGCCGGTCAGCCCGGTACTTTGCCCTGTTTCCGGTACAGCTCGAACAGGCGACGCGAATCAGCGGGCAACTGCGGGTCGGTCAGTGCCGCGGCCACGGCCTGCTCCGCGGCCGGCTTGGCGTGCACGGCCAATGCCTGCAGCGCCACCTTGCCGACCCCCGGGGCATTGCTGCGCAGCAGCTCGGTCAGCAGCGCCGCATCGCTGGCGGAGCCGTGATCGCGCAAGGCCTGAGAGGCCGATTTGGCGAGGCCGGGAACCCGCGAGGCCAAATCGTATTGACTGCCGAGCCGCTGCAAATCCGAGCGGGCCGGCTCGGCAAGCCAGGCGCCCTTCAGGTTGGCCGGCAAGCTCAACGCAATCCGGTACATCAGGTCGCGTTGCTCCGGCGCGTAATCCGTGACGGTGAAGCGTTGCTGCAGCACATCGCGCTGGGCCGCGCTGAAGGCCGCCGACAAGCGCGAATTCAGCAGCAGCTCCAGCGCACCGAGATAACGCAGTTTGTAATCGGCGTGCGCCAGCAGCTGCAGGCTGTGATCAATGCGTTCGGCATCGGCACCAGGCTCCTGGCTGAGTGCCAGCAATGCGAGCAGCGCCGGTTCCGGCGGCAACAAGGCGTTGGCCACTTCGGTGAAACCCACGGCTTCCGGACCGGCGGTGTTTTTCACCCAGCCTTTGCCGCGGGTAAGCGGATCTTTGGTGAACCAACTGAACGCCAGCACATGGGGTGTGCCGGGCTTGGCCTCCGCAAACGTGGCAGCATCGAGCTTGACCGTTTGCTCGGTAAAACTTTCGCCGTGCAGCATTTGCTCGGCACGGACACGAATCTGATCGGCGCCGGTCTTTTCCAACACCGTCACCACCGCGACGATGTTTTCATCGGTCTGCAGTTGCTGACTCGGCGGTGGCACCGGTTTGGCGGCAAAGCTGGCCGCCGAGGCCATCACCATCGCCAGCGCGGCCAGCCAGCGCGGTGCCGGACTTAACGTGTTGTGATGAGTCATGTCTTGCCTCTCCTTTTGCTGGGACTTGCCAAGGCTCGCGACGCGTACTCACAGCCAAAAGCACACGCCGCGAGCACGCATCGATTTTGCAATGCGACCACGACGCTTGCGCGGTTGCATTGCGTAAACACGCCGCCACTATTCATCTGCCACGAATCACGGTCGACAAACCACCGGGCACGGCATCATTGCCAACTCAGCCGAAGACTAACGCGGCGCCCCGGCATCAGCGCCGCTTGTGAGTCGGCGTTGGCCAGATACAGCTCATCGCTGGCGTTGCTGACCACCAGCGCGGCCTGCCAATGATCACCCAACGCACAGCGCAGGCTGGCGCTACCATAGTCAGCCGCAGCCAAGGCGATTTCATCGGGGCCCGGATCACGTTTGCTTTTGCGCCACGACCAGTTCAGCGCAACCCCACAGTGTTGCCACTGCTGCTCGACGCCGAGTTGCCAGCGATTGGCCGGAATATCGGCCAGCGGATTGCCATCGCCATCTTCGCCGCGCAAACGGTGGGCGCTGAGTGACAACTGCAGCGAATCCGAGACCTGCCAACGCGCATCAAGTTCCGCGCCGCGAATGCGCCCTTCCGACACGTTGATGTAGGTATTGATCTGCGGGTCAGCCTGCACCACGACTTGTTCGATGTAATCATCAAAGGACTGGTAATAGAGCTGCCCGGTGATGATGGCGCCGGCCCAGCGGGTGCGCAGCCCGACGTCCCAGGTTCTGGCCGTTTCCGGCTCCAGCTCCGCATTGCCGATCAAGCTGCCGCGCCCGGTGGCGCCGTTGTAAAAGCGCTCGGTCAACGCTGGAAAGCGCACCGCTTGACCAAGACTGCTGAACACAAACCAGCGCTCGGCAAACAATCGCTCCCAACCAATATGCGCCGCGTACGCGGAATCACTGACTTCGCGTTCGTTGTCAGCGCTTTGCCGCAACGCGGTAGTGCGAGCTCCGAGCTGTACCTCGCCACCGAACAGCGGCGTTTCCATTTCCGCAAACACGCTGAACTGCTGCTCTTCGCCATCAGCCAGCGCTTGCCGCCACTGCCAGCTATCAGAAACGATGGTGTAACTAGCCTCATCCGTTTCGACGGCGAGTCGGCCCAGCCAGTCAACGCCCATGCGCGCTTGCCAGTTCTCACCCTGCCACGGCCAATGCACGCTGACGCCGGTATCGGTGGCGACGTTGTCGGAGGTGGTCAAACTGACGCCAACCCGATCGGTTTCGTTGCTGACCTGATTGTCATGAACAAACGCCGCCGCTTCCCAACCGCTGTTGGCGCGAAAACTCAGGCGCACCGGCAAATGATCTTCTTCTGGCGTGCTGAAAATGCGGCCGTTGTAGAAATTGGCATTGGCGCGGCCCATGTCGCGGATGTGTGATGGCATGGCCAGCACTTCCAGCTCACCGTTCGCCAACTGCCAGCGCTGCCGCCACAGTCCGGACCAGCGCTCACCATGATCATTGATTTCGCGACCGTCTGCCGCCTCGCTGTTGTCGCGCGACAAACCGGCCAGCATCACGGTGAGATCGCCATTGCCCCAACCGGCATAGCCACCGCGCCCATCACCGTTATCATCAAGCTGGAGCCCTGCGACCGCGCCATCGAGCTCACGCGGGAAAAACTGCACGATGCCGCCAAGCGCACCAACACCGTAAATGCTGGATGCAGGACCGGCCATCACTGACGCCTCACCGAGCAAGGCCGGATCGACGAAATGCGCGGCGGTGCCAGCGCGGCGATCGGTGATGATGGGAATGCCGGCAACAAAGGTCAGCACCCGTTGCCGCGACACACCGCGTACCGACCACATCTGCAACCAGCCGCCCTGGCCGCTTTCGGCGACACCGGACAACGAGGTCAGCAACTCCGACATGGATGCCGGCATGACTGCGGCATCGTCAACATCGACATGCTCGACATCGGTGCCACGGGCTTCGTAACCCGAAGCCACCGCGCGACTGCCATGCACCACCAACGTCTGCGCATCCGTCGTGGTTGGCAAACGGCTTGAGTCAGGATCCGGCAGTTCATTGGCCAGTGCCGATCCAGCAACCAACGCCAGGACGGCAACCGGACGACTGGCTGACAACACAGCACACGCACTTGCTGAGGGTTTGAAGAACAACGACTTCATCAGCAATGACTTCACGGCTATTACCCATCTCATTCTTTTCATCGCGCTGGCGTTATAACAAAATTGTGAGGAATCGCCAGCCCTGTTGTCGCCAACATAACAGAAGAGGTCGCGCATGTGGCAAGAAAAGTCGGAGCGCGCCCTGCCACATCGACCACATTTATACGCAGAGAGCACGTGATGGTGCGCAACGCAGTGAGCAAGTAACAAGTCGGCACGATGGGCTGAAACGAGACACGCCGCACAAACCGTTTTGCGGCTGCAGCAAATGGCTGAAAAAAGGCAACAACAAAAACCGGCAGAACCGGTTTTTGTTGTTGTGATGCAGAAGGTGACGAGAAAGCAAAGCAGATGGCAGTGAAACTGCCATCTGCCTGCACACTCAGTGCGACAGCTGGCGCTTCTGGCGCTGCGCGGCGAACGCGAGCAGACCCAGACCCAGCAGACCGAGCGTCATCGGCGCCGGCACCGGCACCTCCCGCGCTTCGGTGAAGAACACCTGATCCATGTAGTAAATCAGGTTCAGGCCTTGTGAGGACAGGTGCGACAGCGAGTTGGTGATCGTCAGCAAGTCGACACCGGCCAGGTCGGCATAGTCATTGACATCCGACTCGACCACGCTGTTGTTTTCCAGCAACAGATATTGATAAAGGTACGCGAGCTCACTGCCACCGGACTCGATCAGCATGTCAGCCTGCATTTCGTAGTTGGCATCGGAGGTGCCGGCGCCAGCAAGGTTATAGAGCCATGCCGCGACGACATCGACCGACCCGTCACCGACCACCTGATAGCTGAGATCGATCAAGCCGGTGCCAAAATCGCTCAACAGCGTGGCCAGCGAACCCAGATCGCCAAAACCATTCGGGGCAAAATCGTAATCCAGCATCAGCACGCCACCGAAATCAAACACCTGAACGATGACATTGTCGGTGTCCCACTGGCTGTAGCCATCGAGCGGATCATTGTCGAGCGAGAAGCCACCAAAAGTCAGACCGCCGGCCGAGATCGAGCCACCGCTGAGCAGTTCGGTCAACGTGCAGAAGCCGCTGTCAGCGCAGCCACTGGTGCTCGCTTGCACGGCCGGGCCACCACCCAAGGAAACCGGTGTGCCCAGCTGGGTTTGATCGGAAGGAACGATTACATCGGCTTGCGCAACGCCGGCCATGGCGGCCAAGGCCACGGCAGTGGCGGCGAGCTTTTTCAACATCTTCATGTTCTTCACTCCCTTGTGCGCCGGCTCAGCGATGAGCCGGCGCTTTTGTTGTCAGCGCGATCAGTGCCTCAGTTGCACGGAGCGCCGCCCGGATTGCTGTACAGCGCTTGCAGCGCGGTGCGGTCCTTGCTGTTGACTTTGCCGTCACCGTTGATGTCGTACATCGGGTCGGTGCTGCGGTTGCGGATGGCCGCCAGCAGCAACGACATGTCGTTGATGTCGACACAGCGATCGCCGTTCAGGTCACCGGCAACCGGCGCCAGCACTGGCAGCAAGCACCACTTCTGCACCGTACCGGTGTCACCACCGGCCAGATCCGACACCGTCAGGCGCCAAGAGCCGGCGTAGTTGCCGCCATTAAACGTGCTCAGCGGCTGATTCGGGATCAGCGAACCCGACAGCGCCGGCGGAGTGCCACTGCAAGTGGTTTCGACCGCAGCGCTGCCCGCGTCATCAAGCGTGGTGTCGAAGTCATTGGCCGAGCAACCGAAGGTGCTGTTCGGCACGCCGGGGCGATCGATCAGATCGACGCTCAGGCCCGACTCAACGTGGGTCAGATTGAACTTCAGATCACCAACCCAGGTGTGCACGCCTTTCACCGACACATTCAGATCATTCAGCGTTCCCGACTCGCTGATCAGCAAGGTATTGCTGACGCCCGTCACGTTGCTGTCCGGAATCGCCAGGTTCGGCGCGGTGCAGACCAGCAAACCGGTCGAGAACGAGAACACCGACGAGCTGACGCCGCTGCCGCAGGTGTTGTTCGCGGTAACGCGCCAGTAGTAGGTGGTGTCGGTATCGAGCGCGGCCGCCGGCGTGAAGCTGGTGCCGCTGACGGTTTCGCTGATTTCCGGGCTGCTGAAATCGGCGTTATTGTCGATTTCGATTGTGTAGCTGGTGGCTTCGGCATCAGCGCTCCACGAGAACGCCGGTTGCACGTCGACACCCGTCGCACCATCGGCCGGGCCGCTCAACACCGCGCCCGCCGGAACGCTGTCCCAAGCGCGAACGGAGACGTTGGCAAAGCGCTCGGTGCTGCCAGCAACGCCGCGAATGCGGAAGTTGTAGACGCCGGTCGCAACGGAACCGTCGGCAAACAACTGCGCGATGCTGCTGCCGG
>DASUEK010000024.1:0-6670 GCA_036275115.1 Permianibacter sp.
GGCACGTTCGAGCGCGCACTCGATCCGAACACCCGCAGCTTCCGCGAATTCCCGGACTGGGTGAAACAAAACCTCGATCCGGGCAAGCACAAGAAAGTCGCGATGTTCTGCACTGGCGGCATCCGCTGCGAAAAGGCCAGTGCTTACATGCTTGAGCAGGGCTTTGAGGAGGTCTATCACCTCAAAGGCGGCATTTTGAATTACATCGAGAAAATGCCGGTCGAACAGAGTCGCTGGCGTGGCGACTGTTTTGTGTTCGATAACCGGGTTGCCGTGGATCATGCCTTGCAGCCGGGCGACTACGCGTTCTGCCCGGCTTGCCGTGGCCCGGTTTCTGCGGCGGATCGCTTGTCTGACAAATATGAGCCGGATTTTTGCTGCCCGCGCTGCCACGATCAGCTGACTGATGAGCAGAAGCGGCGCTTCGATGAACGGCGCCGGCAGTTGCAGCTGGCTCGTCAGCGTGGCCAACAGCATTTGGGCGCGGACCCGCGAACCGGTCAGGACTGAGCGGATCTGTCGGGATAAAAAAGGCGCCAAATGGCGCCTTTTTTGTTTGCCAGGCTGATCCGCGTTTATTTGCGCAGCTTGCTGTGGCGAATGCCGTAACCGAAGTAAATGCAGAGGCCGAGCAGCATCCAGTAGAACAGGTTTTTCAAGGTGCCGGTCGGCAGGTTGATCAGCAAGTAGAGGCAGACCAATGCCCCCACGGCAGGCAGCACTGGCACCCACGGCGTCCGGAATGGCCGCGGCAGATCCGGGCGGGTTTGCCGCAACCAGATGATGCCAATGCATACCATCGCGAACGCCAATAACGTGCCGCCGGAGACCAGATCACCGAGAATATTGAGCGGGAACACGCCGGCGATGGCCGCCGTTACCACGCCGGTGATCAGCGTATTGAGGTGCGGGGTGCGGTAGCGCGGATGAATTTTGGCGAACGATTGCGGCAACAGGCCATCACGCGCCATCGAGTAGAAAATGCGCGGCTGGGCAATCGACATCACCAGAATCACCGACGTGAGGCCGGCCAGTGCGCCAATCTTGATCAGTGGCTTCAGCCAGTCGAGTTCGGCACCGGTGCGATCGATCGCCAGCGCAATCGGGGCATCGACGCCCAGTTCCTTGTACGGCACGATACCGGTCATCACCAGCGCCATGCCGATGTAGAGCGTGGTGCAGATGGCCAGTGAGATCATGATGCCGCGCGGCATGTCGCGCTGCGGATTTTTGGCTTCCTGGGCGGCGGTTGATACCGCCTCAAAGCCGATGTAGGAGAAGAAAATTACGCCCGCACCAACGACAATGCCGTGGAAGCCGAACTGGCCGGTATCGGCAATGGGCTCCGGAATGAACGGGGCCCAATTGTCGGCGTTGATGTAAGCGATACCGAACACGATGAACAGCACAATCACCGCGACTTTCAGCACGACAAAGAAATTGTTGACGCCGGCCGATTCGCGCATGCCGATGTAGGCAATGCCAGCGCAAATCAACGTGATGATCACGGCCGGCAGATTCAGGATGGCGCCGGTGGCGAACAGTTCGCCGTTCTTCCAGTCCAGCGGCGCCGACGACAGCGCGGCCGGCAGGTGGATGCCGATCTCGCCAAGCATGCTGCTGAGATAACCGGACCAGCTGACCGCGACCGTCGAGGTCGAGATCATGTATTCGAGCACCATGGTCCAGCCCATCATCCAGGCGACCAGTTCGCCGACCGTCAGGTAAGCGTAGGTGTAGGAGCTACCGGCGGCCGGAATCATCGCGGCGAACTCGGCATAACAGAGGCCGGCGAGGGCGCAGGCGAAGGCGGCAAGGATGAAGCTGAGCACAATCGCGGGGCCGGCATAATGCGCGGCGGCGGTGCCGGTGATGACGAAAATGCCTGCGCCGATGACGGCACCAATGCCCAATGACACCAGCGCGGTCAGGCTAAGGCTGCGTTTCAGGCCGTGGCCGGAATCGGCCAGTTCATCGGACAAGTCCTGCACGGACTTGGTCGCCCACAATTGCTTCATCATTCTGCCCTGTTGTTGAAGTGCCCGCCTGCGATGGCAGGGGGAGCATGTCCTGCTGCCCGTCCGCATATACCGGCGGACGGCGACGCTGCCGGGGCATCTGCCCGGCAAAGTGCCGGCGAAACTACCACAGGCGGCCCGGGCGCTCCAGATGAAATGCGGCCGCGATGGCCATCGCAGCGGCCGGTGGCTGTGGCGCGGGCTGCTGGTTACACTGGCGTATCAACTCGTCAGGATCTGTTCCGATGTCTGTGTCTTCGCCCGAGCTGCGGCCCACCGAGGCCATCGATGTGCTGTACCTGCAAATGACGGAGCGCGCGGCACTGCGCGCCAAAGCCTGCCCCGACCCGAGCGCGTTCGAAATACGGGAAGCAAGAGAACCCTTGCCGGAATTGAACCGCTTTCTCTATACCGCGGTCGGTGGCGATTGGTACTGGGTTGACCGCTTGCCATGGTCCTATGCGCAGTGGCAGGCCGCGATCGCCGGACCGAATCACCGCACCTTCGTTTGTTACGCCAATGGCACGCCGGCCGGATACTACGAATTGCACAAGCACGACGACGGCAGCGTCGAGATCGCCTATTTCGGTTTGATTCCCGCTTACCTCGGTCGTGGTGTTGGTGGCTGGCTGTTGTCGCGTTGCATCAGCGATGCCTGGGACTGGGGCGCGACGCGGGTGTTCGTGCACACCTGCACGCTCGATCACCCGGCGGCGCTGAACAACTATCAGGCGCGGGGGCTCGTCCATTACCACACCGAAATTGAATACCGGCAATTGCCGGTGCAGCCGCCGGGCGCCTGGCCGGGTGCACAACGGCCGCGGTTGGCCTGAACCATGGCCGGTGCCGAACGGCAGGTCTGGCGCACGCCGAAAGCCGGTGATCTGGCCCGGCTGCAACGTCAGCACGAGCCGTTGCCGGCGCTACCGGCCGGGCAGGTGCGAGTGGCGGTGCGTGCGGTCGGTTTGAATTTTGCCGACATCTTTGCGTTGACCGGACTCTATTCGGCAACGCCCGCCGGGGCGTTCATTCCCGGACTCGAATTCGCCGGCGTGGTCAGCGAAAGCACGGTGCCGCAATGGCAGGTCGGTGATCGCGTCATGGGCTGCATCCGTTTCGGTGCCTACGCCAGCGTGGTCGATGTCGCCCCGCATCAGCTCGCGGCCTTGCCAGCAGACTGGAGCTTCGAACACGGCGCCGCTTTTCTCGTGCAAACCTTCACGGCCTGGTATGCGCTGCGCGATCTCGGCGCGGTTGCGCCCGGCCGTTTGACGCTCATTCATTCGGCTGCCGGCGGGGTTGGCTTGCAGGCGATGCGCATTTGTGCGGCGCGCGGCGTGCCGGTGATCGGCACGGTCAGCGATGCCCGCAAGCAAACTTTTTTGCAGCAGCAAGGCTTTGCCGACGTCATCGTGCGCGGCGCGGATTTTCCCGCGCAGTTGCGCCACGTGTTGGCCGGTCGGCCGCTGCATCTGGTGCTCGATGCCATCGGTGGTGAGATTCAGCGCGCGTCGTTTGACGCGCTGGCGCCAACCGGCCGGCTGGTGGTGTTCGGCGCCGCCGAATACGCGCCCGGCAAACGCCGCCCGAACTGGCTCACCATGGCGGTCAAATACCTGCGCCGACCGCGCTATGACGCGCTGGCAATGATCAGTGCCAACAAATCGGTGCTGGCATTCAATCTCATCTGGCTCTGGCAACAACATGAACTCTTTGCCACGCTGCTGGCCGAAGTGAACGCCTTGGCGTTGCCACCGCCACATGTTGGCCATGTGTTTGCCTTTGCCGAGGCGCCGCAGGCGCTGGAGTGTTTGCGCAGCGGGCAATCGATCGGCAAGGTGGTGTTGCAATTGCCGTGATGACGACGACTGACACGGTGACGGGGAAGACGAGTGGGGGCCGAGGGCCGGCAGCGGATTTTTAGCCACGAATCAAGACGCAGTAAAAAAACGCGGCGCCGTTGCACGCTGACGGACGCGGTCAGGACAAGCTCAAGAAGGAGAGCGATGGTGGGCAAAAACGGGCGGAAGTTCCGGATGGTCGCAGCAATCGGTGCGCTGCTGCTTTGGCTCGGTACGGGCCAGCACGTGCAAGCCGCTGACGTTGCGGTGCCGACGGCATTGAAAGACTGGCAGGATTGGGCGCTGCATGGCGAAGAATTTCGCCGCTGTCCGCTCAGTCATGGTCAGGACGGTCGCGAGGCCGGCGACTTCAGCTGCGTGTGGTACGGCAACCTGAACTTGCAGGCTGATGCCGCCGGTGCCCGTTTCACGCTGCCGCTCGACGTGCTCGGCAGCAAGGAACAGCTGGTGCGGTTGCCGGGCAGCGCCGATTTGTGGCCGCGCGCGGTCAGTGATGGCGTGCGCAGTGTGGCGGTGCTGGATCGTGGCGGTGAACCGCACGTGTTGCTGGTACCGGGCCGGGTCACGTTGCAAGGTGAAATTCGCTGGCGGCAAGTACCGGGTGCGTTGCCGTTGCCCGATGGGCTGGCATTGGTCTCGCTGGTCCTGAATGGCAAACCGGTGACCAACGTGCAGCGTGATGGCAGCGCCTTGATGCTTGCGAGCGACGACAAGCCGACGACGGTGCAAGACACTTTGCAATTGCGCGTGTACCAGCGTCTGCAAGATGGTATTCCGCTGCAACTCGAAACTGTGCTCAAGCTGACGGCAACCGGCAGTGCCCGTGAAGTGGTGTTGGGCGCGCCGCTGTTGCCGGATTTTGTTCCGACCGCGATGCAAAGCAAGTTGGCGGCACGGCTTGATGAAAGCGGTCAGCTCCGGGTGCAGCTACGCGCTGGCGAGTGGGAGTTGCGCTTGCACAGCCGCGCCAAGCAAATCCCGGAAACGCTGAGTCTGCCGAGCGAAAACGGCCTGTGGCCGCGTGAACAGATCTGGTCCTGGCAGAGCGCCGAATCCTTGCGTGCGGCGAGCCTCGAAGGCGGCGCACCGATCGACCCGGTGCAAGCCGATGTGCCGGGTGAATGGCATGAACTGCCGGCGCTGCAAGTGCGCGCCGGTGACAGCCTGCGTATCAGCGAGCGCAGCCGTGGCCGTCAGGTCACCGACAATGCCCTGCAACTGCAGCGCGATCTCTGGCTGCGTTTTGACGGCAGCACCTACAGTTTCCGCGATCAGGTAAACGGCACGCTGCGCCGCGATTGGCGCCTGGACATGGCGGCGCCGTATCAATTGCTGCAGGTCAACGACAACGGTCAAGCGCTGCCGATCAGCAGCGGCAGCAACGAAAATGTGCGCGGTGTCGAATTGCGCACCAGCAATCTGTCCTTGCAAGCCAGTGGCGAACTGGCGCGTGATGGCAGCATGGCGGCCACCGGCTGGCAAACCCGGTTTGACCATGCGCAAATCCAGCTGCATCTGCCGCCCGGCTACCGCTTGCTGGCGGCAACAGGCGTCGATCAGGCGCCGGGCAGTTTCATCGAACGCTGGAATCTGCTCGACACTTTCATTCTGGTGCTGACCGCGGTGCTCGTTTACAAACTCTACGGTGTCATCTGGGCCTTGCTGGTGTTGCTGGCGTTCGGTTTTCTGTTCCATGAGCCGGACATGCCACAATGGCTTCTGCCGAACGCGGCGCTGGCGCTGCTCGCCTGCCGTTACGCCAGCGGCAAACTCGGCGTCTGGTTGCAGCGCTACCGTCTGCTCAGTCTGGCCGCGCTGGTGCTGATCCTGATCCCGTTTGCCGCCGGACAAATCAGCGCGCTGCTGCATCCGCAGCTGGAGTCGCAGGACGGTGGCTACAGTTATCGGCATGCACCAGAGGTTTATGATCAGGCCATGCCGGTCATGGCACCGGCACCGGTGATGGAAGAAGCGATGGCGCGCAAGCAGGCGGAGGCGGAAGTCGATGCGATGCGCTCGCGTGAAATGCAGCAGCGTGTTGAAGTCACCGGTTCGCGAATCAGCAAAAGTGACATCTACCAGAGTTACGCCGAAAACACGATCAACCAGTCCGGCAAAGGCATTCCGGATTGGCACTGGCACCGTTACCAGTTGAGCTGGTCCGGCCCGGTCGATGCCGAGCAAACGCTGTCGTTGTGGCTACTGCCGTACAGCGTGCGCGTGCTGCTGGTGTTGCTGGCCATTGGCATTCTCGCGGCATTTTTCCTGCGCGTAGTGCGTGAACTGAGTGGCCGTTCACCGTTGCAACTGGCGCGGCAAAAGCTTGGGCTTGCCAGTGTCATGGTGCCGTGGCTGTTGCTCGGGGTATTGCTTGCCGGCGCGACGGTGGCGCCGGGCGCGCACGCGACCGTGCCTTCGGCCGAGCTGCTCAATGAATTGAAAGCCCGGCTGACCACGCCGCCCACCTGCGCACCGATCTGCGCTGAGCTGAGCGCCGCTGAGGTGCGCGCCGAGCGCGATCAGATCACCTTGACGCTTGAGGTCAATGCCGTGATCGCGACCGCCATTCCGGTGCCCGGCCGTATCGGTGACTGGTTGCCTACCCAGGTCAGTCGCGACGGTGAGCGGAGCGTGGCGCGTTTGCGCGGCAACAGTGTCGTGGTCTGGGTGCCGGCCGGTCGTCATCGCTTGCAATTGACGGGTGCCGCACCGGGCAGTGATCGGGTGTCGCTGAACTTCGCGTTGAAGCCGCGTCAGTTGCGCGTCGAACTGGACGGTTGGGAAGCCAGC
>DASUEK010000025.1:0-4005 GCA_036275115.1 Permianibacter sp.
GGCCTGAAAATCGCCGATTACCTGGACAAGGACGAATTCCTCGCCCGCATCCAGTGCAACGCCGATCTCGGCGAAGTGCAAGCCGTTTTCCATCAGGGGGCCTGCTCCACCACCACCGAGTGGAACGGCAAGTACATGATGGACGTCAACTACGAATACTCGAAGCAGCTGCTGCACTGGTGTCAGGAACACAAGATCCCGCTGGTGTACGCGTCGAGTGCGGCCGTGTATGGCGGCAGCGAGAAGTTTGTCGAGCAGTTCGAGCACGAGAAGCCGCTGAATGTTTACGGCTACTCGAAGTACCTGTTCGACCAATATGTCCGGCAGGTGTTGCCGACCGCGACCGCACCGATTGTCGGCCTGCGCTATTTCAACGTTTACGGCCCGAACGAGCAGCACAAAGGCGGCATGGCCTCGGTCGCGTTTCACCTGAACAAGCAATTGAAAGCCGGCGATGTCTGCAAACTGTTTGAAGGCAGCCACGGTTACGGTAACGGCGGCCAGCTGCGCGACTTCATCCACGTCGATGACGTCTGCAAGGTCAACCTGTTCTTCTTCGACAACCCGAACAAGAGCGGCATCTTCAATTGCGGCAGTGGCCGCGCCCAGCCGTTCAATGATGTTGCCAACGCCGTGATCGCTTGGCATGGCCGCGGCAAGCTGGAATACATCCCGTTCCCGCCCGGCTTGAAAGAAGCCTATCAGGCACACACCGAGGCCGACCTAAGCCAGCTGCGCGCCGCCGGTTACAAGGACGCGTTTCTCGATGTCGCCACCGGCGTGAAGCAGTACCTCGACGTGCTGAATCGCTGAGAGTTTCCAACAAACAAAAAGGCGCCGTCGGCGCCTTTTTGTTTTTCACGGTTCCGTGATCACGGCTTGCGCAGATAACCAAAATCCGCCGCGAACTCCAGCACGCCATTCAGCAGCATCTGCACCGCAATCATGATCAGTAGCATGCCCATCAAGCGTTCCATCGCCGCCAAGCCACGATCCCCGAGGATTTTGTAGAACTTGGTCGAGAACACCAGGATCACCGCGGTCGCCAGCCACGCGATCAACATGGCAATCGAAGATTCGATCAGATGGCCTTGCTGCTGCGAGAACAGGATCAGCGTGGCCAAGGTTGACGGCCCGGCGACGAACGGGATGGCCAGCGGCACGATGAACGGTTCGCCGCCCGGCATCTCGCCCATCACGCCGCCTTCCTGCGGAAACACCATGCGCAACGCAATCAGGAACAGCACGATACCGCCGGCAATGCTGATCGTTTCCGGCTTCAAGCCGAGAAAGCCCAGCACGGTGGGGCCGAAGAACAGGAAAATCGCCATGATAAGCAGCGCGATCAGCATCTCGCGCACGATCACCTTGCGCCGGCGTTTCGGCTCCATATCTTTCAGCAGCGCCAGAAACATCGGCACGTTGCCAAGCGGGTCCATGACCAGAAACAGCGTCACGGTGGCGGAAATCAGATCCATCGACCATCTCGTTGTGAAGTAGCAGATGCCGAGATTGTAGAAGGCGAGCGCAGTCTTGTCAGGGCTTTGGCGTGAGCGACGCAGCAAACCGGCGACGCAGCCAGTCATCGGCGCTGACATACCGACCGCCCCCCACGAACAGCAACACCAGCAACATCAGGAAATAGGTCGCGGCAAACTCGATACCGTTGTTGAGCACAACGAAATTGCCGGCATCGGTCAGCCAGTCGTAGTTGCCATGTTCCTGCAGCAGTTCGCGGGCGCGCGTCAGTTTTTCCTGCGCAGCCACCGTGCGTTCGCTGGCCCAGAAGCCGTCGCCACTGGCGATGGCAAGCCAACCGTTTTGCCAATGGACGGTGATCATCGCCACCAGCATCGTGACCATCAGCGGGATGCTGATCCAACGCACACCGAGCCCGAGCAGCAGCAAGATGGCGCCGAAAAACTCCGTATACGCCGCGAGTGCGGCCATCAACGCGGGAAACGGCAGCCCCAATCCCCAGTCCGGGTTGCCGAACCACTCCACCACCGACGGATTGACACTGAACCGACTGAAGCCCTCACCCGTCGCCCAGTTGAGTTTGTGGGTGCCGGCATCCCAGAACACCGGAAACAGATAGAGCCGCAACAGCAGCGGCGGCAGCCCGTCGAAATGAAGCAGCGTGCGGTCGAACAGGCGCGTGTGCAAACGGGCAAACCGGGTGAGCAAGGACATGCGGAGGATCTCGGCGGTCAGAAACGATGCCGGTTGGAAACCGTCGCGCCGTCCGCGTTACACACCGGCAGAAAAAAGGCCCGCCATTGCGAGCCCTTGCTGTCTCTCGTGCGCGCCTCAGGGCGCCTTCGCCAGCCCTTCCGGCACCGTGAAATCGCCGCTGACGCTGGCGAGCGCGTCGCCATTGAACACCACGGTCAGGCGCTTGGCGCTGGATTCGCCCTTGCCGCTGCGGGTGGTCAACATGTATTCCCAGCGACCGGTTTCAAAGCTCGATTTGGCCAGCGGCTCACCGAGAACAAAGACCACCTGCTCGCGGGTCATGCCCGGCTTGAGCTTGTCGACATCCTTCTGCTCGATGATGTTGCCCTGCTGCACCGGCAGCTTGTAGGTCATCCAATCCACCACAGCACAGCCGGGCAAGGACACGACCAGGACAAGGGCGGAGGCAAGCAACAGCGATCGACTCTTCAATGGAAAGCTCATGACGTATACTGGCGCACTAGTTCATAGCACCCTTGCGGGCGGGAAGCCGGGCGATTCTACTTGAAGCCCGGCACGGGCAACAGCTCGGAAAGACCCGTCCCGGTCGCCGAGGTTCCCCGGAACCCGGCTCCACCCACCGGCGCCTGCACGGTGCCCGCTGTCTGGAGAAGCCTCACGTGGACAATTTGCAACTCAAGAAGGCCGGCCTCAAGGTCACCCTGCCGCGGATGAAAATCCTGCAGATCCTGGAAACCACCGCCAGCCGCCACATGAGTGCGGAAGATGTGTATAAAACCCTGCTGGAGCAGGGCGACGACGTGGGCCTCGCCACCGTCTACCGGGTGCTGACCCAGTTCGAACAAGCCGGCCTCGTGCTGCGCCACCACTTCGAAGGCGGCCATTCGGTATTCGAACTGCACAGCGGCGATCACCATGATCACCTGGTCTGCCTGCAGTGCGGCAAAGTGGTCGAATTCATCGACGAAGTGATCGAGCAGCGCCAGAAAGCCATCGCCGAGAAGTACAAGATGGAACTGACTGATCACTCGCTGTATCTGTACGGCCTTTGCGAAGGCTGCCAGAAAAAGCGCTGAGCGCACGACCAGAGCAAAAGAAAACGGAGCCATCGGCTCCGTTTTCTTTTCAGCCCAGTGAGTCGCGGAGAGCAGACATTGGCAGCGCAACCAGCTCCCTATTGGCAGGTGTCTTTTCCATTAATGGCTATCAAGGCGTTCCGTGTACCGCTCCACTCTTTGGCACGGTTCCTGGCTTTTGCTGATTCAAAACAGCCTCTGGAATTTTTGGTTTGACCACAAGTTGATCGCGTTTGCGAAAATCAAATTTCGGCCCGCTAGGTGGCAGAACCTCTTCAATCAGGTTGATATGACCCTCGCCTCTCGGCAATTCACAGTCAATTGATTTTACCCACCACTGAGTCCACTTCTCCCAATCCTTCAGCGCATCAAGCCGAACATTGAATCGGCGCGACAACCCCATAATCTTGCCGGTCTGGCGATCCTTAATTTCGACCACATATGCCTCAACCAACCGCGAGCGCGGCTCCGCGCGAGTGATAACTTCATAACGAGACGGCTCTTCAATTATCACGTCAACAGGAGCCCATCCTCCTACTTCATTGGTTCCCAGATAGCTTCGGCGATACTTGCCGTGCTCACCCGACTCGAGAATTCCATATCTATCTGTAAAGGAATAACCCGCCTCAAGCAAAGCAATTTCACTAATCCATAATGAACTAAGGAAGCCGTCAACCTTCTCCGGCGCTCGTTCATTAATCCAGACCCCTCCCTCCTATTCACACAATTCATG
>DASUEK010000026.1:0-2196 GCA_036275115.1 Permianibacter sp.
AAATTGAAGCCTTGATGGCGGCGTGACCATGACGGACGCTCACAACAATTTCGATGTCATCATCGTCGGTGGCGGTCTGACCGGTGCGGCGCTGGCCTTGGCGCTGACGCAATCCCCCAACGCCTTGCGGGTGGCACTGCTCGATGCCGGCGCCAACAACGCCAATGACTTGCCGTCATTCGATGAGCGGGTGCTGGCGCTGTCGGAAGGCAGTCGGCGATTGCTGGTGCAACTCGGGCTTTGGGACGCACTGGCATTTGATGCCTGCCCGATCCGGACCATACATGTTTCTGATCGCGGCCAGTTGGGTCGCACCGTGTTGACTGCGCGTGAGCAACAACTCGATGCGCTCGGTCAGGTCATTGCCCTGCGTGTGCTCGGTCAGCTGTTTTATCGCGCGCTTGAGGCACGCGCTGGCGTCACCCGCCTGCATGGCAAATTCAGTGCGTTTACGCAAAACGAAGACGGCGTGCAGATCACGCTGCAGCAGGACGGCGCGGTGCAGCAGTTGCAAACGCGGGTCTTGCTCGGTGCCGATGGCGGTCCGTCCGGTTTGCGCGCCATGGCTGGCTTGCCGGTCGATGTGAACGATTATCAGCAGAGCGCGGTGATCGCCACCGTGCGCGCCGAGCGCGCGCATCAGCACTGGGCGTATGAGCGGTTTACCGACACCGGTCCGCTGGCGTTGTTGCCGATGACCGACAACCGGTTGTCGCTGGTCTGGACGCAAACGCCGGATGAAGCGGCGCGTTTACTGACGCTGACCGATGCGGCGTTTTTGCGCGAGTTGCAATCGGCATTTGGTTGGCGGCTCGGCAAGCTGATGCAGGTTGGCGCTCGTGAGAAATTCGATCTGCGCAGAATGCGCAGTCCGGTGCGTCGGCAAGGCCGCTTGCTGCTGATGGGCAACGCCGCGACCACACTGCATCCGATCGCCGGTCAAGGCTTCAACCTCGCGCTCCGCGATGCGATGGCATTCGCCGAGCGGGTGCGCAGTCAGTTGGCTACCGATCAGGATTGGTCCGCACCGCCCGCGCTCGACGCATTTGTTTGCGCCCGTCAGGCCGATACCGACGCGGTGGCCGGCATCACCGACAGCCTGGTTCGCTTGTTCAGCAATCGCTATCCGCTGTTGCGGCCATTGCGGGCGGCGGCGCTGTCGCTGCTCGATGTGCTGCCGCCGGCCAAGCGGGCGGTGGCGGTGGGGGCGATGGGGCTGCGCCGGTACGGCTGAGCACCCGCCCCAACCTCACTTCGCTTGAC
This sequence comes from Permianibacter sp., assembly GCA_036275115.1. GTDB lineage: Bacteria > Pseudomonadota > Gammaproteobacteria > Enterobacterales > Permianibacteraceae > Permianibacter. Next base: position 1,264 of record DASUEK010000026.1, read on the forward strand.
GCGAACCACGGAAGCCGGCGCCGCGCTACGTATCGGGCCGGCGTCTGGATCAGTGCCGGGGCTGGCATCCCGGCGCCGGTTATGTCCTAATCCCCGACCCTTTTTCTCCCTGCCGGGCAGGGGCCGTATGGGTTCAGGAGTTTTCGGCATGACGGCATCGCAGCAGCCATCCCCGCCATCAGGGCAACGTCAGGTCTGGCGCACGCCGCAGGCCGGTGATCTGGCCCAGCTCGGTCAGCAAACGGAAGCCCTGCCCGCACTCGCGGCCGATGCGGTCCGGGTCGAGGTCAAGGCGATCGGGCTTAATTTCGCCGACATCCTGGCCCTGACTGGCATGTACTCGGCGGCGCCAAGCGGTTCCTTTATTCCGGGTCTGGAGCTGGCTGGAGTGGTCAGCGAGGTCGGTCCGGCGGTGACGGGGTTCAAGGTCGGCGACCGGGTCATGGGCTCGGTGCGTTTTGGTGCATACGCCAGCGTGGTTGATGTCGCGGCCGACCGGCTGCAGCCGCTACCGGAGCGCTGGAGCTATGCCGAAGGGGCGGCGTTCTTTGTCCAGACCTTTGCCGCCTGGTATGGCATTCACCACCTCGGCGCCGGCAAGCGCGGTCAGCGCGCGCTCATTCATTCCGCCGCCGGCGGCGTTGGCCTGCAGGCCGTGCGCATCTGTCAGGCACTCGGCATCGACGTGGTGGGCACGGTCGGCAATGCTGACAAGGTCGATTTCCTGAAGTCGCAGGGCGTTACCGACGTGCTGGTCCGTGAGCCGGACTTCGCCGCCCAGCTCAAACGCGAACTGGCCGACAAGCCGATCCATCTGGTGCTCGACGCGGTCGGTGGCAAGGTTCAAGAAGCCTCATTCAAGGCACTGGCGCCGACCGGCCGGCTGGTCGTCTATGGCGCCACGGTTTTTGCGCCCGGCGAACGCAAGATGCG
>DASUEK010000027.1:0-12048 GCA_036275115.1 Permianibacter sp.
GCGTGAGCGTACCGCCGGTGGTGCATTCGAAACCGACAACCAGGCGATCTATATCGAGGACCGCTGGCAAATCAATGATCGCTGGTACGCCACCATTGGTTTGCGCCACGAAGTGTTCGAAAACAAGAATGCCAATGGCGACTCGTTCATCAAGGTCGATGACCAGATCGCACCGCGTATCGGCTTGACCTGGGATGTCGAAGGCGACGGCAAGAGCAAGTTGTTCTTCAATGCCGGCCGCTATCACCTGCCGGTTGCCAACAACACCAACGTCCGCGTTGCCGGCAACGAAATCGACTGGCAGGAGTTCTACACCTTTGCCGGCATGGATCCGGTCACCGGCGCACCGACCGGCCTCGGTCCGCAGATCGGCGATCGCGTCTACACCTCGAGCGGCGCCAAGGATGTCGAACTGCTTGCCGACAAGGACATCAAGCCGATGTACCAGGATGAGTTCATTCTGGGCTACGAGCGCGAGCTGTCGGCCGAATACACTTTCGGCATTCGTGGCATCTACCGTGACACCGGTGCGGCGATTGACGACTGGTGTGAACTCGACCAGGGCTGCGTGCTGATCAACCCGGGTGAAGACGTCACAGTCGGTGTCGATGCCGACCACGATGGCGTCTGGGATGGCACCTACGAAACCATCAGCGCTGAAGAGATCGGTCTGGACGACGCGCACCGCGAATACCATGCGATCAACCTGGAACTGAACCATCGTTCCGAAAACCTGCGTTACACCCTGACCTACACCTGGGCGCGCAACTTCGGCAATTTCGAAGGCTATGTGAAGTCCGATATCGGTCAGGATGATGCCGGCATCACCCAGGACTTCGACTTCCCGGAATTGATGGATGGCGCCGAAGGCTATCTGCCGAATGATCGTCGTCACACGCTGAAGTTCTACGGTTCGTACAGCGTGACCGACAGTCTGGATCTGGGTTGGAACTTCCTGCTGCAATCCGGTCGTCCGATCAACGGCTTCGGCAAAGGTCATCCGGATATCGGTGGTCCGCTGCCGTACGGTGACAGCTTCTACACCTACGATCCGGTTACCGGTGAGTATCGCCTGAACAAGCGTGGCCATTTCGGTCGCACGCCGTGGATCGCCTCGCTGGATCTGTCGGCGCGCTATCACACCACGCTGGCTGGTGTTGACACCGCGTTCTACCTCGACGTGTTCAACGTGTTGAACGCGGACGGCGTGACCCAGGTCGATGAAGAAGCCGAACAGACCCAAGGCGTGGCCAATGACAGCTTCATGCTGCCGACTGCCTATCAAGAGCCACGTTCTGTGCGTGTCGGTGCCGAAGTGCGTTTCTGATGCAACATTGGTAAAAAAACGGGGCGCATCATGCGCCCCGTTTTTCTTAAGTATTTGCTAAAACAAACCTTGTCACATAGTAAGGATTGTTGTTGCGACGATTCCCGTATTTTTACCATTGACGCTGTGGTCGGGCCGGCGCAACCATCGACGCTCAACCCCGAGGATTGGGGGAGGAGTCTGTAGATGGCAACTGCCGATGATTTGCGCGCACCCGAGCCGCGCACACTCGACAACGCATTTCCTGATTTGCGAAATCAATTGTTTCGTGTTGATGACTGGTTGGTTGATCCGCGCGCCAACCGCATCGAACGCGACGACGCCGTGAAGACCTTGCGCAACAAGGCCATGGAGCTGCTGGTATTGCTCGCCAGTCAGCCCGGGCAAGTAGTGTTGCGCGATGAAATCGTCGCCCGGGTCTGGGACGGCAATGACTATGTCGCCAGCAAAGGCATCACCAACACCATCTGGACCTTGCGGCAATGCCTCGGTGACACCGCAGATACTCCCCGTTACATCGAAACCATCGCCAAACGCGGTTATCGCCTGATCGCGCCTGTTGTGGTCATGCCGTTGCCGCCGGCGTTTTCCACGTTGCCGGAATCAACGATGGCGAGCGATAACGGACTGGGCCAGGACGCGTCGCGTGAGGGAACCGTGTCGATCGCCGATGACGCGGCAGCGATGGTGTCGTTGGCCAACTCCGTGGCACGGGTAGCTGATTCGATTCCGCTTGACCGGCCAGCATCTGACATTTCGAAAGCACCGGCTGTGGCGGTATCGCAATTCGGTACCACTGCAACGGCGGCGGTGGATGTGGCGCCCGGAAAATCGGCACGCGACGATCAACTGCCGCGCGCCGTGCCCGTTGCCAACCAGACGCGCATTCGGGGACGGTTCGCCGCGAGCGTTCGCGCTGCGCTCGGTGTTGTCTTGCGTCAACCGCGTCGCGCGCTCGTTTTCACGGCTGGCGTGATCAGCGTCGCGGCGGTGGCGATGCTGATGGTGCCGGCGCGCGAACACGAGACCCGCGCCACCCACGTGTCGCTGCCGAGTACGGCCGCCAGCATTGCCGGCAAGGCCGATGTGCGCCTGTTGCAGACGACTCCGGAGATTGAGTACCCGGTGGCGATGGCGCCGGATGGCAAACGCTTTGCGTATGGCAGCCGTTTGTTCCTGCATCAATCCAACAGTTTGTGGTTGCGTGAGTTGACGCCCAGCGCCAAGCCGGTGCAATTGAAGCAGTACGCCGGCCAATTGTTCGCTCTCGCCTGGGCGCCGGATGGCCGCTCGTTGGCGGTGGCGTCGGCGAATGAGGCGCGGCAATGCGAATTGTCGGTGCTGGATTTGCAGACGCTGCAGTCGCAATCACTCGGGCGTTGTGCCGATGGCAAAACCATTGGTCTCGCGTGGTCAGATGATGGCCGCTATCTGGCAACCAGTGATGTCGGCAACAGCGGTGGTATCGGCGTGGTGTTGATCGAACGCGCAACCGGGAGTCGTCGCATGCTGACCGAACCGGCGCGCGACCAACACGATCTGGTCGGTGATTTCAGTCCGGATGCGAGCAAGTTGCTGGTGGTGCGGCAGGCGTCGCCATCGGAAACCGAGTTGTGGCAATTGCAGCTCGATGGTCAGGCGGAATTGCTGTGGCACAGCAACGAGACGGTATTGGCGCCGACCATGGATTGGTGGACACCCAACGAAGTGTTGCTGGCCGTTGGCCGCGAAGGGGCCGAGATGCAACTGTATTCGATGAATCCGATCGATGGCAGCATGCAGGCGCTCGGTGTGGCAGGCGTTTCGCCGCAACATGTCGCGCCGACCAGTGTGCTGTTCGTGCGCTCGCGCCAGCATTTTTCGCTGAGCGAGATCGATCTGCGCCAGCAGCCGCTGCGGGTCAGTGCGCGGGTCCAGCTCGATGGCCAAATCGGTCATCCGGCCTATCTCGACAATGAGCAGTGGTTGTTCATGAGCAATCTGACCGGCCACATGGAAATTTATCGCGGTCAGCGTCAGGGCCGGCCGGAACAATTGACTGATCTGCAGCGCATGGCCTGGGATCCGGCCGCGTCGCCGGACGGTCGCTGGTTGGCGTTCGCGGGTCAGTGCGGCGGCGATGCCCGCAGCAAAATCTGTCTGCAGGATCGGCGCAGTGGCCAGATCGCCGTTGCCTTCAGCGGTGAGCAGTCGGCCGAGGCGCCGCGCTGGCAGGCCGACGGTAACGCGCTGTGGTTCCGGATGGCAGCCGGTGATCAGGTGCAGATCGGCCGCTTGCCGGTGGCGGCGGACGGCCGTGTCGGGGCGGTGGAATGGTTGGCGTCGCTGCCGACGCTTGATGTGTTTCCAGCTGCGCACGGCAACGGTTTTTATTGGGTCGACAAATACCGGCCCGGGATCTGGCAGCGTGATCTCGCCAGCGGCACGGACCGGCTGCGGGTGGCGGAATTTCCGGCCGGTTCGCGCCAGTGGGCGGCGCAAGGCGATGCGCTGTTCTTTCTGATCCGCGAGGCTGACCGGACCTTGACGGTGCACCGCCAGCGGCCGGGAGCCGCCGTGGAACGGCTCGGCCAGTTCGACAACCTGATGCTCAACGCCAACGGATTTGTCGCGGTGTCGCCGGATGGCCAGCGTCTGTTGGTCTCGGAAGTGACGGCCTTGAGCTATGACCCGGCCATGGCGCAGTCACCGAGCAGCGGCGGTTATCCGCTGGCAGTCGGCCAGCGCCGGCTGGTGGCGGCGCGCTGAATCGCGAGCCGATCAGCTTTCGCGCAGGGCGACGAATTCACCGGTAAAACGGGCGGCCAGCTGGCCGCCCGTTTTCAATTCGGCCGGAATCAGCAACTTGCCGCGGCCTTTGCTGCGCAGGCTGTGCAAAAACTGGCTGACGGCTTCCGGCTCCGGCAGCCAGGCTTCCGCCGCTGGCGCTTCGGTCAGCGGTTTCAGGTAGCGGATATCGGCATGGCGCAGCACCACCGCGGCCGGCAGCTGCTCGCGCTGACAAATGCTGTGCACCAAGGTCCAGCCGGCCAGGGTGGCAAAGCAATAGATGCTGCCGGCGAAGACGGTGCCGTGCAGGTTCCGGTTGGCGTCAAACGGGCCGATGACACGTATGCGGTCATTTTCAGCCGTCTCTACGGCCAAGCCTAGCGCCTGTGTCAGCGGAATCTCACGATGGAGCAGGGAGGTCAGCGCAGTCGGAGTCACAGTCAGTGATCCAGTCAGAAAGGACGCGCCAGTATAAAGGAACACAAAAACCCCGAAGAATCCCGGGGTTGGGTGTGGCAGGAGGGGCGGTCAGCCAGTAGAATTCGCAGCCTCGCAAAAGCCGCGGCAAATTGCCGCAGCGGCGCCGGCCTAACACCACCAACACGGCGGCGAGGTCTTTCGGGGTGGCTGCTACCACCCCGTCATTATGTATGGAGATGAGGCATGTCTTTTTTGAGCAAGCTCAAAGCCGGGCTCGGTTTGCTTGCACTGCTGTCGATGACGGCGGTGTCGGCGGCTGATTCCAAGCTGAATCTGCGCGAAGGCGTGACCGAGATCAGCCGCGATGCCTACAACCTGCACAACTGGGTTGTTTGGGTCATGCTGGCGATTGCGGTCGTGGTTTTCGGCGTTATGGCCTACTCAATGTGGGCTCACACCAAGAAGAAGAATCCGGTCCCGGCGAAGTTTTCCCATTCGACCGCGCTGGAGATTCTCTGGACCGCCATTCCGTTCATCATCCTGATCGTGTTTGCGGTGCCGGCGACCAAGCTGCTCATGAAGCAATACGATGCCTCGGAGTCTGACCTCACCGTCATCGTTCGCGGCTACCAGTGGAAGTGGAAATACACTTACCCGGACCAGAACATCGAGTTCTTCTCGAACCTGTCGACGCCGCGTGAGATGTTCACCAATACCGCTACCCCGGCCAGCACGCCGATAGCGGCGATTGGTCGCGTTGCTGCTGGCGGTATTGTCACCAAGGGTGATATGCCGACCGACAAGAACGAAAACTACTTGCTGGAAGTTGACAATGAAATGGTCATTCCGGTCGGCAAGAAAGTGCGTTTCCTGGTCACCGCCGATGACGTGATCCACTCGTTCTGGGTGCCGGATTTCGGCGTCAAGAAAGATGCGATCCCGGGCTTCGTCAACGAAACCTGGGCACGTGCTGAGAAAGTCGGGACCTACCGCGGTGTCTGCGCCGAACTGTGCGGCAAAGACCACGGCTTCATGCCGATCGTCGTGCGCGTGGTCGAGCAGGCCGAGTTCGATGCCTGGATCGCCCAGAAGCAGGAAGAAAAGCGTATCGCCGAAGAAGAAGCCGCGAAAGCCGCTGCCTCGTCGTTCACGCTGGAACAGCTGATGGCCGAGGGTGAGAAGACCTATCTCGCCAAGTGCGCCGCCTGCCACATGCCGAATGGCGCTGGCTTGCCGCCGACCTTCCCGGCACTGGCTGGCTCGAAGATGGCCACCACCGACAAGCCGGGTCACATCAACATCGTCGTCAACGGCAAAGCCGGTACTGCGATGCAGGCCTTCGGTGCCCAGCTGACCGATCTGGAGCTGGCTGCTGTCATCACTTACGAACGCAATGCCTGGGGCAACAACACCGGTGAACTGGTGCAGCCTGCAGATATTGCTGCGTTCAAAAACGGTAACTAAGGGGAGATGACCATGGGCGCACACGCCGCACACGATCATCACGATCACGATCACAAGCCGACCGGCATCAAGCGCTGGCTGTTCACGACCAACCACAAGGACATCGGTTCGATGTACCTGTGGTTCGCGTTCGCCATGTTCCTGACCGGCGGTTTCATGGCGCTGTTGATCCGCGCTGAACTGTTCCAGCCGGGCCTGCAATTCTTCGAGCCGAACTTCTTCAACCAGATGACCACGGTCCACGGTCTGGTGATGGTGTTCGGTGCGGTGATGCCGGCCTTCACCGGCCTCGCCAACTGGATGATTCCGCTGATGATTGGCGCGCCGGACATGGCACTGCCGCGGATGAACAACTGGTCGTTCTGGATTCTGCCGTTTGCCTTCCTGCTGCTGATTGCCAGCTTGTTCATGGAAGGTGGTGGTCCGAACTTCGGCTGGACGTTCTACGCGCCGCTGTCGACCACCTACGGTCCGCCTAGCACCGACTTCTTCATCTTCTCGGTGCACATCATGGGTATCAGCTCGATCATGGGCGCGATCAACGTGATCGTCACCGTGCTCAACATGCGTGCACCGGGCATGACCCTGATGCGCATGCCGCTGTTCGTCTGGACCTGGCTCATCACCGCGTTCCTGCTGGTCATGGTGATGCCGGTGCTGGCTGGCGCGGTCACCATGATGCTGACGGATCGTCACTTCGGTACTGACTTCTTCAACGCCGCTGGTGGCGGTGACCCGGTCCTGTTCCAGCACGTGTTCTGGTTCTTCGGTCACCCCGAGGTCTACATCATGATTCTGCCGAGCTTCGGTATCGCCTCGGCCATCATCCCGGCCTTTGCGCGCAAGCCGCTGTTCGGTTATGCCTCGATGGTGTACGCGACCGCGTCGATCGCCTTCCTGTCGTTCGTCGTCTGGGCGCACCACATGTTCACCGTCGGCATGCCGCTCGGTGGTGAGCTGTTCTTCATGTACGCGACCATGCTGATCGCCGTGCCGACCGGCGTGAAGATCTTCAACTGGATCGCGACCATGTGGCAGGGCTCGATGACCTTCGAAGCGCCGATGCTGTTTGCCATCGCGTTTGTCGTGCTGTTCACCATCGGTGGTTTCTCCGGCGTCATGCTGGCGATGGCCCCGGTTGATTTCCAGTACCACGACACCTACTTCGTCGTTGCGCACTTCCACTACGTGCTGTTCCCGGGCGCCATTTTCGGCACCATTGCGGCCACCTATTACTGGCTGCCGAAGTGGACCGGCCACATGTACAGCGAAACGCTGGCCAAGTGGCATTTCTGGCTCAGCATGATTTTCGTCAACCTGACCTTCTTCCCGATGCACTTCTCGGGTCTGGCCGGCATGCAGCGCCGGGTACCGGACTACAACGTGATGTTCGCGGACTTCAACATGCTGTCGTCCATCGGCGCCTTCGGCCTCGGTCTGACCCAGCTGTTGTTCCTGTACATCATCATCAAGTGCATCAAGGGCGGTGAGAAAGCGCCGGCCAAGCCGTGGGATGGTGCCCATGGTCTGGAATGGACTGTGCCGTCGCCGGCGCCGTACCACACCTTCAGCACCCCGCCGAAGGTGACGGACGAGAATGCACACAGCTGATTGGGCGCAAGCGCATCAGCGTGACAGCCGGCGGTCAACGCCGGCTGTCCAGATGAAGGAAAGCGGGTAAGCAACACGGAAACCGACTTCGGTCTCCGCAACAGGTAGCAACACGGGGCTCAGGCCATGACAGAAACCACTGCGGTGCAACAACGCAACAAGAAGCTGGCGCTGAAAATTGCCGGGATTGCGCTGGGCATGACCGGCTTTGGTTTTGCCATGGTGCCGCTGTACGACGTGTTCTGCGAAGTGTTCGGCATCAACGGCAAGACCGCTGGTCAAGCCGAGGTGCAACAGGTCGTGGTCGACACGTCACGCACTGTGACGGTGGAGTTTGTTGCCACCGTCGATCGTGGCATGCCGTGGCAGTTCGAGCCGGAAGTGAAGAAGCTGAAAGTGCATCCGGGTGAAATGCACAAGGTCAATTTCAAGGTGGCCAATCGCACCGGCGAGCGGATTGTCGGACAGGCAATCCCGAGCCTGAGCCCGGGCCTCGCGACCTTGTATTTCAACAAGACCGAATGCTTCTGCTTCAATAACCAACCGTTGGAAGGCCATGCCGCCGCCGACTTGCCGATGACTTTCATCATCGATCCGCAACTGCCGGCCGATGTGCATACCCTGACCCTGTCTTACACGCTGTACAACATTACTGACAAGCTGCAACCCGGCAACGTCGCAGCAAACTGAAAGAAAACGTAACGCAACGTTTGTGACGTTGACGGTTTAGCGAGGGAGTTACACAAATGGCTCATACTGAAACCCACGGCGAGCACGAAAATTATTACGTGCCAGCCGAGAGCAAGTGGCCGTTCATCGGCTCGGTTGCGCTCGCGCTGATCGTGTTTGGCGCCGGCAATTTTGTCCAGCAAAGCTCCGGCAAGTTCGGCGGTGGCAATGGCTGGGGCGGTACCATCCTGCTGGTTGGCATCGGCATTCTGCTGTTCATGCTGGTCGGTTGGTGGAACCATGTCATCAAGGAGTCGCTCGGTGGTCTGTACAGCAAGCAGATGGACCGCAGCTTCCGTCAGGGCATGTTCTGGTTCATCACCTCGGAAGTGATGTTCTTCGCGGCGTTCTTTGGCGCGCTGTTCTATGTCCGGATGTTCGTGGTGCCGTGGCTCGGCGGTGAAGGCTCGAAAGTCGAAACCCATGAGCTGCTGTGGCCGGATTTCGTCAATGTCTGGCCGCTGACGCTGACCCCGGGTGGCGAAACCACCACGGCCATGCCGGCGTGGGGCCTGCCGTTCATCAACACCGTGCTGCTGGTCACCTCGTCGATCACGCTGACCATTTCGCACCACGCGCTGAAGAATGGCAACAACTTCAAGGCCTGGACCTGGCTGTTCTGGACCGTTGCCTTGGGTGCCATCTTCCTGTGCTTGCAGGCGTACGAGTACTACCACGCCTACAACGATCTCGGCCTGACCATGGGCTCGGGCATCTACGGCAGCACGTTCTTCCTGCTGACTGGCTTCCACGGTATGCACGTCACGCTCGGTACCATCATGCTGCTGGTGATGCTGTTCCGGATGGCGAAAGGCCATTTCACCCCGGAGAAGCATTTCGCCTTCGAAGCGGCGGCCTGGTACTGGCACTTCGTGGACGTGGTCTGGATCGGCCTGTTCATTTTCGTGTACTGCCTGTAAGGCTCGCCTTGCTCGCGACGCGAGACAAGACAATAAAAAAAGCCGGCGCAAGCCGGCTTTTTTTATTGTCTGGCGCAGTTGCTGCCAACAGCGTTGTGCGCGTGGATTTCCGGTTGGTAGCGGCTTCAGCCGCCGACGCCATGCGGTACCAGAATGCCGAATTTCATCGCCAGCACCAGCAGCACCAACAGCAACACCGACAGGCCAACCCGCCAAGTCAGCGAGTTGACCGTGCGCTTGCTGTTGCCCTGATCCTTGACCAGAAAGAACAGGCCGCGAAACAGCACAAACAGAATTGCCAGCAGAATCACCACCAGCACAACTTTGGCCCACCACATGCGTTTTCTCCTCTGGTCCGAGCGGTCGGCAGCATAACCGCCGAGCGTGTTATCACCAAGTCACACCGGTTTGGGGACTGGCTTTGTACCGATCGTCAGTACATTTTACGCGCAGGCTAGGCGCAGGGACCCGTTCGGTCGGCAATTCTGTATCGCGATGTAGTTTCACTTGCCTCAGCCGAGAGTGGCTGCTCACTTTGTCACCAACTTTGACGAAAAATCGCGTAGCTGCGCCCGCAGCGTCATTTTGTGGGCCGGTCCTGCCCCGCCGGGCCGCGCCATTGCTGCACTTCTGAGTATTCGGTCCCAGATTTGCAATAGCCGCTCCCAGACCCACACCAGAAAACCGGGTCAGCGTCGTGGAGGGAGATGTACTGCGACGACCAAGAGAGATCGCCAAAGGAGTGCCATTGCATGAGGAAGTCCAAGCTGATCGGCTTGGCAGTACTCGCGGCCAGCCTGAGTTTGGGGTTGAGCGCAGCACCTGCCACCGTCTCCACCAGCAACAAAGTCGCACCGGGCAAACTGAGTCAAAACCCGGTCAAAAAAATCGGCCACGCCCAAACCGCAGAACAGCGCGAAGCCGATGCCCAGAAAGCCAAAGCCCGCGTGGCCAAAACCAAGCAGAGCGCCGACAAAAGCAAGAACCGGGAAGTCAACAACCGGTTCCCGGCTGAGTTGCTGACCCGCAAGCCAGTTGCCACCAAGCAGGATGTGTTGGTCGCGAAGCAGGCACAGACCAAAAAGAAAATGGGCGCGTTCGGCGCGGCGGTGTTGAACACGCCGGCGGCGGATCTGTCGTTCCCGGGTTATGACAACGACGACAACGCCGCCGTTGCCGGTGGTCGTATCGCGCCGCCGGATACCAACGGTGATGTCGGCACGGATTACTACGTGCAGTACGTCAACCTCGGTTGGATGGTGTTCAGCAAGGCAGACGGTTCGGTTGTTGCGGGCCCGTTCAAGGGCAACACCTTCTGGCAAGGTTTCGGTGGTATCTGCGAAAGCGATAACTCCGGCGATCCGATCGTGCTGTACGACCGCTACGCCGATCGCTGGGTGTTCAGCCAGTTCACCACATCTTCAGCTGATGGCCACCAGTGCTTCGCTGTGTCGAAAGACAACAAGCCGTTCCCGGATCCGGGTGAAAGCGCGGCCGATCAATATCACCGCTACGACTTCGTGGTGAGCCCGTCGGGTCAGTTCAATGACTACCCGAAAATCACCCTGTGGCCGGATGGCTACTACATGACCACCAACGAGTTCACCAGCGGCTTCGTTGGCGTCAACCTGACCGTGTTCAATCGCACGGCAATGTTGGCCGGCGCACCGGCGAACTTTGTCCAGTGGGGCCTCGGTGCCGATGACACCTTCAGTTCGCAAACTGCGCACCTCGAAGGTCTCGATCTGCCGCCGCCGGGAACCTGTAACACGGTTATCCATGCCTCGGATGCCGAAACCTGGGGCTCGCCGTTTGACAGCTACCGCACTTGGCAGGCCTGCGTTGATTTCAGCAATCCGAGCAATTCAACCCTGACCGAAAATCCGCGTGTTGCCACGGCGGCGTTCGACGCCGAACTGTGCGGCTTCTCGCGCAACTGCGTGCCGACTCCGACTGGTCAGTCGCTCGACACCTTGGGTCAGTTCACGATGTACCGGTTCACCACCCGCTATTTCCCGGGTGAGGGCCTGAAAGGCGTGATCTCGCACACGGTTGATGTTGGCGGCAACCGCGCCGGTATTCGCTGGGCGCAACTGAACCTCGCCGCAGGCGGTCCGAGCATTGCCGATCAAGGCACCATCGATGCCGGCGACGGCATGTGGCGCTGGATGCCGGCAGCCGGTATGGATGCGTCCGGCAACATCGCCATCGTTTACACCAAAGCCAACGCTGGCAAATTCCCGTCGGTATATTTCGCGGGCCGTGAAGCCGGTGACCCGGCTGGCACGATGCAAGCAGAAGCGGTTTGCCATGACGGTACTGGCGGTCAAACGGGCGCCAACCGTTGGGGCGATTACGCCTCGGTCAGCAGTGACCCGGTTGACCAGTGCACGTTCTGGATGACCAACGAGTACACCGAAACCACCGGCACCTTCAACTGGAACACTCGCGTCTGCTCGTTCAAGTTCCCGAGCTGCGGTGAGCCGACCTTTGGTTTGGGTGGTGACAACCTGACTCAGGAAGTCTGCACCGCAACCGGCGCAACGCTGAATCCGATCAACGTCAACGTGGCGAGCTATCAGGACTTCAATGATCCGGTCACGCTGAGCTACGACGGTCTGCCGGCCGGCTTCTCGGGCGGCTTCAGCAACAACCCGGTGGTGCCGCCCGGCAGCAGCATCGCGCAGTTGTTTGCCGACGGTTCCGTTGCGACCGGCGTCTACAACTTCCGCATTCGCGGCGTTGCTGGCAGCACCGAGCGCTTTGCCAACGTCTCCGTTCGCGCTTGGGACAGCGTTCCGGCGGGCG
>DASUEK010000028.1:0-5280 GCA_036275115.1 Permianibacter sp.
AACGCGCGATTGGTCGGGGAAGAGGGATTCGAACCCACGACCCCCTGTACCCAAAACAGGTGCGCTACCAAGCTGCGCTATTCCCCGAAAATCGTCGCGTTTTTGCCACGCCGCATTCGGCGAGCGCGGCATGATACAGGCCGTCCCCGGCCTCGTCAATTTGCCGGCAGCATTCGAATAAAGCGGGCCGGCATGCTTGGGAAAACTGAGCAAAATTGCGACAATGGCGCCCCTTTTTTCCCCTGCTCCGACCTGACCATGACCGCGAAACTCATCGACGGCAAAGCCGTTGCCGACCGTCTCCAAGCCACCATTGCCGCCGAAGTGGCCGCCCGCGTTGCCCGCGGCGAGCGCGCACCGGGCCTGGCCGTGATCTTGGTCGGTGAAAACCCGGCCTCGCAGGTGTACGTTGGTGCCAAGCGCAAACGCTGCAAAGAAGCAGGTTTTGTCTCCTTCGAATACAACCTGCCGGCTGAGACACCGCAAGCCGAGGTGCTGGCACTGATCGACAAGCTCAATGCGGACCCGGCCGTCGACGGCATTCTGGTCCAGCTGCCGCTACCCGCCCAGATCGACGCCGACACCGTGGTCGAGCGCATCCGCCCGGACAAGGACGTCGATGGCTTCCATCCCTACAACTTTGGCCGGCTGGCGCAGAAGCGGCCGTTGCTCCGTCCGTGTACCCCTTATGGTTGCATGACGCTCATTCGCGAAACCGGCGTCAACTTGCGCGGCCTGAAAGCCTGCGTGGTCGGCGCCTCCAATATCGTCGGCCGGCCAATGGCGCTGGAACTGCTGCTGGCCGATTGCACGGTCACCGTCTGCAACAGCAAGACCCAGAATCTGGCGGAAGAAGTCGGCCGTGCTGATCTGGTCGTGGTGGGCGTCGGTCGGCCGAACTTCGTCAAAGGCGAATGGATCAAGCCGGGCGCGATTGTGATCGATGTCGGCATCAACCGGCTGGACACCGGCAAGCTCTGCGGCGATGTCGAGTTCGCTACGGCGGCCGAACGTGCCGGCTGGATCACACCGGTGCCGGGCGGCGTTGGTCCGATGACTGTCGCCACGCTGCTGCAAAACACGCTTTATGCCTGCACCGAGCTGCATAAATAAATCCCGAAGCCTTGCGATTCGTCATGATGCATACGATTGTCATGGCGAATCGCCCGTCTCTGCATTGTTGTCGGTGGCGCGCTGCCGCTATGCTTGGCGCAACCGGAGGCGCCGTCAGTCTGATCACCGCGCGATTGTGTCGCCCTCCTTGTCCGCCTAACCGTTGCCCGCCACACGCGAGCAACCACAACAACGAGCAGACGGCACACCATGTCCCACCCCGCCCCGCGTCGCACCAAAATCATTGCCACCCTTGGCCCAGCCAGTACCAACGAAGACGTGTTGCGCGAGATGATCCGCGCCGGTGTCGATGTCGTGCGGATGAACATGTCACACGGCTCGGTGGAAGATCATGCCGCCCGCGTTGACTTGGTGCGGCGACTCGCCGACGAAGCCAAGCGCTTTGTTGCCATTCTGGTCGATCTGCAAGGGCCGAAAATCCGGGTGTCGCGATTCAAGAACAAATCGGTGAAGCTGAGCGAAGGCGCCGCTTTCGCGCTTGATGCCGGGCTCGGCAAGGAAGATGGCGACGAAACCCAGGTGGGTATCGATTACAAGGAATTGCCGAAAGACGTGCGCGCCGGCGATACCTTGCTGTTGGACGACGGCCGCATCGTGCTGAAAGTCACCGGTGTCAAAGGCGAGCGCATCGATACTGTGGTGGTCGCGGGCGGCGAACTGTCGAACAACAAGGGCATCAATCGGCAAGGCGGCGGTCTGTCGGCAAAAGCGATCACCGACAAAGACAAGCAGGACATCAAAACGGCGGCGCAACTCGAAGCCGATTTTGTTGCCATGAGTTTCCCACGCAGCGCCGAAGACATCGACGAATGCCGCGCGCTGTTGCTCGAAGCCGGCTCGCGTGCCGGCGTGGTCGCCAAAGTCGAGCGGGTTGAAGCGCTGCAGAATCTGGATGAAATCATCCGCGCCTCCGATGCGGTGATGGTTGCACGGGGCGATCTCGGTGTTGAAATCGGCGATGCCGAATTGCCGGCGGTGCAGAAGCACATGGTCGCGCAGGCGCGCCATCTCGATCGCGGCGTTATTGTCGCGACCCAGATGATGGAGTCCATGATCGACAGCCCGATCCCGACCCGCGCCGAGGTGTTCGACGTCGCCAACGCCGTGCTCGACGGCACCGATGCGGTCATGTTGTCGGCCGAAACCGCAGTTGGCAAAAACCCGCCGAAAGTTATCGAAGCGATGGACCGGGTCTGTCGCGGTGCCGAAAGCCAGGCCAAATCGCGCCTGTCGCGGCACCGGATGGACGACAAGTTCAAACACGTCGAAGAAGGCATTGCGATGGCGAGCATGTACCTCGCCAACCACATGCCGATCAAAGCCATCATCGCGCTGACCGAAAGCGGCGCGACACCCATCTGGATGTCGCGCATCCGCTCCGGCATTCCGATTTTCGCGGTCAGCCGCCGGCTGTCGACCTGTCGCCGGATGGCCTTGTACCGCGGCGTGTTCCCACACCTGTTCGACTACAACAAATTACCAGCCGACGAAGTCAACCGCGGCGTCATCAATTACCTGCGCGATCACCACTGGCTCGATGACGGCGACCTCGTCGTGCTGACCAAGGGCGACGTGATTGGCGAAGGCGGCGGCACCAACGTACTGAAAGTGCTACGGGTTGGCGAAGTCACCCGCACCGGCGACCGCTAATTCCGCTACCCCGTCCGGAAGACTCCTGTGGGAGCGGGCTTGCCCGCGATGAGCGGTTACGCTTGCGTGACCCAAGTATCGCGGGCAAGCCCGCTCCCACAACGCAGCCAAGCCTTCCCCGCTTCGGTCCCGACCAACAAAACTGCTAGAATCGCCGCCACTTCGGTTTGACGACTCTCACCATGCTCCGTTTTCTGCCTGGCCCGATCAAAGGCATCCTGTCGATGCTGCTGATCTCCCTGAACACCCTGCTGATCTGCTTGCCGCTGTTTTCCATTGCCTTGCTGAAGCTGCTGCTGCCGATTCAGGCCGTACGCCGTTTTTTCAACCGCATTCTGGATGGTCTTGCCACCACCTGGATCAGCATCAACAACGGCATCCACTCGCTGACCAAAAAAATCCGCTGGCAAGTCGAAGGGCTGGAAAGCCTGAAGCGCGATGACTGGTATCTGGTGCTGTCCAATCATCAGAGCTGGGCCGACATTCTGGTGCTGCAGAAAATCTTCAACCGGCGCATCCCGTTCATGAAGTTCTTCCTGAAACAGGAATTGATTTGGGTGCCGGTGATTGGCCTTGGCTGGTGGGCGCTCGACTTCCCGTTCATGAAGCGCTACAGCAAAAGCTATCTTGCCAAGCATCCGGAAATGAAAGGCAAGGACATGGAAACCACCCGCAAGGCCTGCGAGAAATTCCGCACCATGCCGGTGTCAATCATGAATTTTGTCGAAGGCACCCGGTTCACGCCGGCCAAGGCCAAACACACCCAGTCGCCGTTCAAGCACCTGCTGAAACCAAAAGCCGGTGGTGCCGGTTTTGTCCTGACCGCGATGGGCGAACAGCTGCACCGCATTCTTGACGTGACCATTGTCTACCCGCAAAAAGCCCACTCATTCTGGGATTTCCTCTGCGGCAAAGTCACCGACATCCGCGTTCACGTCCGCAGCCTGCCGGTCACCAAGGATCTGGTCGGCAACTACGAAGACGACAAGGAATACCGGGTCCGTTTCCAGAGCTGGCTCAACGAGCTGTGGCTGGAAAAAGATCAGCGCATCGGTCATATGCTGGCGCGCAGTTAATTGCCAAATAAAGAAGAAGGCGCCGCTAGCGCGATGCTGCTCAATTTTGGATTTCTTTGTCACCCCCGCGAAGGCGGGGGCCCAGTGTCTTGCTCGAAAGTCACTGGATTCCCGCCTGCGCGGGAATAACGGATTGCTTTAGCTGAGCAGTATTGTTCCGCTTGCGCTTTTTCTTTCCGCTCCCCGCAAAAGGAGGGGAATCAATTGCCACGGTCAATCGCATCGCCCTGATACGACTTCGCGCTTGAGCGCTTGCCACTGTCCGACTCGCCCAGCGCCAGCCGCAAAATCTGGATACCAGCACCAATCAGCGTTTTCAGAATGCTGGCCAGTACACCGACCACCATCACGCCGATAAACAGGAACATCACCGTCCGCAGCGACTCAGACCAGCTGACTTCAAAGGCCTGATCGGCAGCGACGCCAAACAACACCTTCTCTTCCATTCGCACCTGCTCCAGCAGGAATTCGACGATCCGGATCTCTTCCGGGTTATTGATCACCTGATAGACCAAATAGCCGATATAAATCAGCAGAAAGGCGCCAATGATAACCAGTGCCAGCCCCAGCGCGGCCAGCGGTGCTCGTAAAGGCTCAATCAGGTTTGATTGGTTCGATGGCACGCGCATTCTCCTTCCAACCTCGTACGCCAATTCATCCCTTCACGAATGATCGGTTAACAACCATCGATCAGATTGCTCGGCGCTATCAGCGCTACCCTTTCAGTTTCAGGAATGAATGCCTTAAGTCGCGCGGAGTACTGTCGCGAATCACATTCGACCGAAGTGACATAGCCGGTCAGAGTCACCTGCCCTCTGACACTAATCACCGGCTTATTGCCCGGAACAAGTTCCTTCGCCATCTCCTCCCCAAAGACGGCTTCAAATGTCGCCATCTCGTCGTATAGCCCGATGACAGTTAATTGCCTCGGATAGAATCCCGCCACAACCTCAGGGAAACTGTCGCGGTACTGTTCATCAGGAATAAATTTTGCGAAGAGTGGCGCCCCGTACCTAGACTCATCAAGCTGATCAAAGGAAAACTGTATTTCGCCAGTTAAAACAATCTCTCCTGAAAATCTGGTTATATGCCTTTCCGAATCAACATCCTGAACAACAAACGGTCCACGATGATTTGAGAAAACCTCGGCATCAGCTGCAGCAGCCACACTGCATAGGAGGAGAGCTGATAGCGACAGCACGAGCATCCTTGTCATGAACTACTCCTTGCCCGAACGCTGATGTCGAAATGCACCAAGCGTTCTTTACCGTTATTCGATAGGCAACAACTTACGCCCGCTTCCAAGTCGTCCCATTCGCGCCATCTTCCAGCACAATCCCTTCCGCCGTCAGCTGCTTGCGGATCTCGTCGGCGCGGGCGAAGTTTTTGGCTTTGCGGGCGTCGAGCCGTTCCTGAATCA
>DASUEK010000029.1:0-6880 GCA_036275115.1 Permianibacter sp.
CCGCGAACGGGATTTTGAAACCGAACTTGCCGACACGCTGCGCCGGACCGGCTGCGACCCGCGCCGGCTCAAGCTGGAGCTGACCGAAAGCAGCGTGCTGGAAAACATCGAAGAAGCGGTCAACCGGATGGACCGTCTGCGGGCGCACGGTCTCGGCTTTTCGCTGGACGATTTCGGCACCGGCTATTCGTCGCTGTCGTATCTGAAGCGGCTGCCGCTCGATCAAGTGAAAATTGATCGCGCCTTTGTTCATCACCTGGGCACTGACCCGCGTGACGAAGCCATAGTCAGCGCCATCCTCGGTCTGGCGCAGGCGATGCAGCTCGGCGTCATCGCTGAAGGCATCGAAACGATTGATCAACGCGATCGGCTGGTGCGGCTCGGCTGTCGCGGCTTTCAAGGCTATCTGTACAGCAAACCACTGCCGCTTGCCGAGTTTGCCACCTTTGTGAGCCAGCAGCACTTGCCGCGCTGAGTCACCGCCCGCTATCGTGCCCGCACGGTTTTTGCCTGTTGTGCAGCCGCGCCCGCAACCCACCGATCGCATCGGCCCAAAGCGCAAGAATGGTCAGGTCAGCACGCTGGCCGTTCGCTATCGTGGCGTGGTCACGGAGCCTGTTTGATGTCCACTGCCCCATCTGCTTATGTCGTCCGGCTGCAGCCGGTGCTGGCTTACATCGAGCAACAGCTTGATGACCCCTTGCCACTGGCCACACTGGCGGCACAGGCCGCGCTGTCGCCATTTCACTTTCACCGGGTGTTTCGCGCGGTGTTCGGCCTCAGCGTGCATCAGTACGTGCAGCTGTTGCGACTGAAGCGCGCCAGTTACCAGCTGGCGTTCCGCAGCGAACAATCGATCACCGACATCGGGCTCGCCTGTGGCTACCAGAACAGCGAATCGTTCAGTCGTGCTTTTCGGCAATGGTCCGGACAAAGCCCGAGTGACTTTCGCCACCAACCCGACTGGCTGCACTGGCATGAATGCCAGCTGCCGCTGACCACGGCGAGCCTGTTACGTATGCCAAATCTTGACGCCACTCCCGCCAGCATGACGACCGTGCGCATCAGCGAATTTCCCGCCACCCGCGTTGCGGTGCTGGAACACCGCGGCGATCCGCGTCAGCTCGGCGACAGCATTCGCCGCTTCATTGCCTGGCGCAAAGCCAATCAGTTGCCACCGAGCAAAAGTGCGACCTTCAATATTCTGTATGACGATCCGGAACTGGTGTCAGCCGACGAATACCGCTTTGATCTGTGTGCCGCGATCAGCGCACCGCTGGCAAGCAATGAAGAAGGGATCGTCGAGAAATGGCTGCCGGCCTGCCGCTGTGCGGTGCTGCGCCATGTCGGCAGTGATGACCAGCTGGCAAGCGCGATCACAACGCTGTATCGCGACTGGCTACCGAAAAGTGGCGAACAGCCCGGCGAGTTTCCGCTGTTTCTGCAGCGGGTGAAATTCTTTCCGGATGTGCCGGCCCACGAAGCCGTGGTCGATATTTTCCTGCCGTTAGCGTGACCGCAGGCTGGCTTTTTCTGGCACCGGTGCGGACACCGACGCCGGCACCGGCAGCAACGCGTCAGCACGCAAGGTATTGCGGTCAACCGGCTTCGACTGACTGCTGAAATGCAGCAGCAAAACACCACTGACGATCAACACGGCCGCCAGCACCCGCGGCCAGGTAATGGCGCGTTCGGCCAGGCCAAACAGGCCGAAATGATCCAGCATCAGCGCAATCACGACCTGACCGGCAACAACCGCTGCCATGAACGTTGTGACGCCGAGTTTTGGCGCCAGCGCCACCGCTGACAGCACATACACCAGTCCGCAAATGCCGCCGATCCAGCTCCACAACGGTCCTTTCGCGGCCACCGCGGTCGCCGCCATCGGCAAGCGCAGCCAGGCGATCACCGCAAGACCAATCAGCGCGCTCACCGTCAATGACACCAGCGTCGCCCACAACGGATGACCCAGATTGCGCCCGAGCGTGGCATTGGCGCCGGCCTGAATCGGGATCACCGCGCCCGCGAGCAAGGCAAAACCCAGCGCCAGCTGGGAAGACACACCGGACATGACCGACTCCCTGAAAAAACGTGGCACGAACTTTCGCGTCATCCCCTGTGAAAAGCTGACGCGAAAGCCGTGCCCCGGTGAACCGTTTGCCATCGCGATCAAGCGACGGCATCAAGCGCGACTGGAAAATACCAACGCGCGCTGCTGGCCGGCGCCAGCGGCGGTCACGAGGCCGACCGCAGCGCCGGATACAGCAAATGCTTAGGAAGCGAGAAAGGGATAATCCGTGTAGCCGGATGCACCTCCGCCGTAGAAGGTTTGCGGGTTCGGCTCGTTCAGTTTGGCGCGCAGTTGCAAGCGCTTCGGCAGGTCCGGATTGGCCAGGAACGGCTTGCCGAACGCCAGCAGATCCGCTTCGCCACTCGCCAGCGAGGTCTCAGCGCTCGCGCGATCAAAACCACCGGCCAGCATCAGCACGCCGTCATAACGCGAGCGAATCGCTTTCAGCACCCGATCGGCCAGATGCACCTGCTTGGCGTCGTCGGCCGGCACTTGCGAGCGCGGCGAAATCACGTGCAGGTACGCGAGGCCACGCTTGTTCAATTCTTCGGCGAGGTAGCTGTACATTGCTTCCGGATCGTCCATGCCCATGCTGTTGAAATGACCGAGCGGGCTCAGGCGGACACCGACGCGATCAGCGCCGATGGTTGCCGCAACCGCATCGACCACTTGAAGCGGCAAGCGGGCGCGGTTGGCCACGGTGCCACCGTATTCGTCATCGCGCTGGTTGCTGACCGTGTTCAGGAACTGGTCAAGCAGGTAGCCGTTGGCGGCGTGAATTTCCACGCCATCGAAACCGGCGTCAATCGCATTGCGCGCAGCGCTGACAAAGTCGGCGACGATGCCGTGGATCTCGTTGCGATCGAGCGCACGCGGCGTTTCAAACGGCACGAACGCCGGATTGCCACTGTCATCGACAATGAAGGCATTGCCTTCCGGCTTGATCGCGCTCGGCGCCACCGGCAATTGCTTGCCCGGCTGCAGTGCCCGGTGCGAAATGCGGCCGACGTGCCAGAGCTGGACGACAATCTTGCCGCCTTCCTTGTGCACGGCGGCCGTGACATTTTTCCAGCCTTCGACTTGCTCCGGCGTGTGAATGCCCGGCGTCCAGGCATAGCCTTGCGCCTGTGCCGACACTTGCGTCGCTTCGGTGATGATGAGCGCGGCACCGGCGCGCTGACGGTAGTATTCGGTCATCAGCTCGGTCGGAATATTGCCCGGCTGACCGGCGCGTGAACGCGTCATCGGCGCCATCGCCACCCGGTGCGGCAGCTGCCAGCGGCCGACGGTGATCGGCGTGAACAACTCGCCGGCCGGTTCATTGCTCAAGAATTTCTTTGCTGCTTCAGTCATGACAGACTCCTTACCGTTGTCGGCTTTTACGTGTGCTTTTGCCATCAGCCAAAACATGCCTTGAATTCCTGTTCGTGCTCGCTGGCAAATTGAAATAGTGAAACTCAATAACTGTGGCTGATAATCAGCCCGCCCCAGACCACGCTGCGATCGCCGGGGCCGTGTTCAATCTCCGAACTCTGGCCGCGCAACACATACGAGTAGCGCCAGCCGTTTTCACAGGCGTAGGTGTAACCGAGCCAGGCCTCGAACACGACCGGCCGCAGTTCGTCGCGATCAAAGGTCACCTCGCTGTCGCGGAACTGGCCTTGCAAAAACGCGTTGTAAGCCCGCGCCCGAATGTTCACGCCGGCCCAAACGTATTGCTCCGGCGCATTGCCTTCGCTGGCCGCCAGCGGCACCGATTTTTCGGCGTAGTCGGCGATCTGCGGGTTGTAACTCCACCACGGCGTCTTGATGTCGCCGAAGCGGGTGGCAAAACCGATGCTGGCTTCCGTCAGGTAACCGACCGAGGCACGCACCGTGGTGGTCAATTCGCCCGGCGCACCGCCGAGCTCGCCGCTCCAGCTGCGCGACGCGCGCGCCACGCTGTAGCGAAAGGTCAATTCACCGCCGTCGCTGATCTGGTTTTCCCAGCCGACCGGCTCTTCCGAACTCAACACGTCATGCAGCCGTTGCTGAAAGTGCTCGACAAACGGCGCACCAATCACGCCGAGCGTCAGCGTCGACAGGTAGGCGACTTCACGCTCCGGCACCACGTTGACCGCGGTGTTGGCGACATACAGCAAGCTGGCGTAAGGGCGATCGCCAACCTGCAACGCGCGGTTCGACAGCTCCTGCGGTGTGAACACAGTCAGACCGAATTCCATGCTGTGGCGGGAAAACGCCGCGTCGTCATACAAGCCGGCAAAACCGCTGACACGATCCAGCACGGCGCGACCGCCATCGACCGACAGCAGCGCATCGCGGGCGCCCGTGCCGGACAGGGTCACCGACAGGCCACCGGTGTAATCACGGTCGGACTTGGTCGGGGCCATCACGTCGTTGTCCAGGTACAGCGCCCAACCGGTGGTTTCCGGTTCGATCTGGTAGTCCTGGGCGGTGGCAGTGACCGGCGCCAATACGACGGCCATTGCCAGGGCCAGTGCCGGTAGTTGCGGTTTCATACGCTCTCTCATCATTTTCAGATGACCAGTCGTCTTGTGCGGATTTCAAAAAAAGAGCCGGTGGTAGGCTCCTGAATTCCTGATGCCGCGGTATTTTTGCTGCATCACAACAATCTGACCAGTCGTCTTATTCACACTTCAAAAAAAGAGGCGACACGCCTCTTCTTCGATTTTTACGGTCAGGCGCGTCTGTCACCTGACAGAATCACCCAATCTTTCCTCACCAGCACCGAGAGTGATTGCTCACACCCGTTGCTGGCGTCCGAATTTCAATGCACCAGACAAACGCCTCGCAGCACCCGCATGAAGGCCTGCAGCGGCTCGTCATTCTTGGTCGCCTTCATCCGCATCAGCGCGCCTTCCCAGGCGTAGAAGATGAACTCGGCCGAGTCGGACGGGTTGCGGTCCGCCGGCAGGTCGCCTTTGGCCTGCGCTTCTGCCAGGCATTGGGCGATCATCTTCACCTTGGCGCACATCAGTTCGTTGATGCGCTCACGCATCGGCTCGCTGACATCAGCCATTTCCTGGCACAGGTTGCCGATAATGCAGCCGCCGGAAAAACCGTTTTCAGCCTGATACTGCAGCGAGCCCTGAAAATAATTCAGCACCCGGGTCAGCGGCGCCACGCTGGTATCGGTCAACACCGCTTTAGCACAGGCACTGGCTTGATCAGCCAGCCGGGTCAGCCCTTCGACCGCAAAGGCCTCTTTGCTGTCGAAATAGTTGTAGAACGAGCCCTTCGGGACGCCGGCGGCGTCCACGATGTCCTGCACCCCTGTACCGTTGTAGCCCTGACGGAAAATCACCGCCATGCCGGATTCGAGGAGATGCTGCTTTTTGTCAGTGCTTGCGTTCATGGCGGAAATAATATGACCAGTCGTCTTGCTTTGTCAAGCGGGTTTCAATATTGCCCAGAAACCCTTTAGGAATCAAACAAATAAGCTAGCCGAAGCAGCCCTGGCTCAGTCTGCCGACGCCTTGCCACCTGCCAGCACCGTCTCCGGCAAGGCCAGGCTGATGGCAGCAGCGAACGCCAGCATACCTGCCGACACCCACAAGCACAGGCCAAGCCCGTATTGCTGGAACAGCCAACCGGACAGCACGGTGCCGAGCAGCCGGCCCAGCGCATTCGACATGTAATAAAAGCCCACATCGAGCGAGACGCCGTCATGTGTCGCGTAGCTGACAATCAAATAACTGTGCAGCGACGAATTGATCGCAAACAGCACACCGAACACCAGCAAACCGCCAAGCAAGGCGGTGGTTGGTGAAAACAGTGGTGAAAACGAAATCGCCGCGTTCGATGACGAGTCGAGCGCCAATGCAATCAACGCCGGGATCAGCGCCAGCACTGCCGCCCACAGTGCCACCTGCACGCCACCACGGCGCTGACCGGCCTGACTGCCGGTGACAAATGGCGCCAGCGCCTGCACCACGCCGTAGCCCATCACCCAGCTCGCCAGAAAGCCACCGACCTGCCAGAAATCCCAGCCAAGCTGCGCACTCAAATACACCGGCAAGGCCACGACAAACCAGACGTCGCGCGCGCCAAACAAAAACAAGCGCGCCGCCGACAGCACATTGATTGCACGACTCTTGGAAAACAGATCGCGGAATTTCGGTTTGGCTTTCGCCTTGCCCAAATCACGGCGCAGCAACACCAGACAAGCGAGGCCAGCCAGCGCCAGCATCGCCGCCATCGCGAGCACCGCGCCTCGAAAGCCCAGCACTGTAAGCAGCACGCCGCCGAGGAAAAACCCCGCCCCTTTGAGCGCATTCTTGGAACCGGTCAGCAGCGCCACCCAGCGATACAGCGTGCTGTGCGCATCCGGTTTCACCAGCAGCTTGATGCTGCTTTTCGCACTCATCTTGTTCAAATCTTTGGCAATGCCGGACAAGCCCTGCGCCACCATCACCAGCGGCACACTGAGCCAGGCCGTCGGCACCGCCAGCATCAGCAAAGCCAGCACCTGCAACAACAGGCCGATGTGCATCGTACGGTTCAAGCCGATATGCGCACCAAGCCAACCGCCGAGCAGATTGGTCACCACCCCAAAGATTTCGTAAAACAGGAACAACGCGGCGATTTGCAGCGGCGAATAGCCGAGCTGATGAAAATGCAGCAACACCAGCATGCGCAGCGCACCGTCACTGAGCGTGAACAGCCAGTAGTTGCCGGTGATGATCAGGTATTGGCGAACGTCGGCGGACAGATTGGTGAGAGCAGTCATTTTTTTCTCTGGCTTCGTATCAGTAGCAGACCCATGTGCGGCCGGCCGCCCCCTCTCCC
>DASUEK010000030.1:0-3580 GCA_036275115.1 Permianibacter sp.
GCCGGTACGCTGCAGCGCATAGGCTTTGGCATCGAAGGCGCGCAGACGAACCATGTTGCGATACATCGACCGCAGCAGATCCTTGTCTTTGGCGAAATCGGGCAGGGTTTTGGTGAGCGGCTTGCCGGTCGGGTCCAGGTACTGGACGCGTTCGATGGCAAACTTCGCGACGGTAGTCGTCGACAAGGCAAATCCTCCGGGGTGGTGAAGGACAAAAAGCGCGTGAGATCCTAGCTGGGTCTGTTCGTCGCAGCCAGTTTCCCTTTACGCAAACGGAAGGGCGCGCATTGTACCCGAGTCGGTGTGACAGCCCAACAGGGCTGAATGGCCGGCCAGACCAGATATTTGAGGGATTTTCATGTTGCGGCGCAGCATGGGCTGGTAAACCAATTGAGCGGATGAGTGCCTTGACCCGCTAAACACGGGGTGGCTGGCGATGGCGGATGGAGATCGGCAACTCAGATGGTGACCAGCGTATGACAGGCTGAGTGGCTGAGCCCCTATCCATTAAGGGCGACCAATCTCACTCCCGGTATTCCGACCGAATGGCCAGCGCCGGCAACGCGGTTACAATCGTGGCCCTCATTCTTCCTCCTTAATCGCAAGTCCCGGCACTACGGCCGGGCCGGAGCTGCCGATGGCCAAGGGCAACAACCAGCCGAAATCGCCGAAATTCCGCAAGGATTACCGCGCCAGCGACTACCTCATCGACCGGGTAACGATGACCGTCGACCTCTATGAAAGCCATGCCGAGATCTACAGCCAGCTGCAAATCCGTGCCAACCCGGCGGTCGCACAGCCGTCCGGCGAGCTGCGTCTCGATGGCGAAGCGCTCAGCCTGAAGGCCATACACCTCGACGGTCAGGTCGTGCCGGCCAACCGCTATGTGCAGGACGACGAAGGCCTGACCCTGCACGAGGTGCCGGCGCAGTTCACCCTGGAAACGGTGGTCCAGATCGCGCCGCAGAACAACACCCGACTCGAAGGGCTGTACAAGTCGGGCGGCAAGTTCTGCACTCAGTGCGAGGCCGAGGGCTTTCGCCGCATTACCTTCTTTTTGGATCGGCCGGACATCATGGCGAGCTATGACGTCACCATTCGCGCCGACAAGGCGAGTTACCCGCACCTGCTTGGCAACGGCAACCCGGCCGGGCAGGGCGATCTGGACGGCGGCCGCCATTTCGCCCGCTGGCTCGATCCGTTCCCGAAGCCGTGTTACCTGTTCGCCTTGGTCGCCGGCGATTTCGATCTGCTCGACGACACGTTTGTTACCCGCTCTGGTCGCCAAGTTGCGCTGAAGATTTATGTCGACAAGGGCAAGCTCGACCAATGCGAACATGCCATGGCTTCGCTGAAAGCCTCGATGCGCTGGGACGAAGAAAAATACGGCCGTGAATACGATCTCGACATTTACCAGATCGTCGCCGTGTCCGATTTCAACATGGGCGCGATGGAAAACAAGGGTCTCAACATTTTCAACACCAAGTACGTGCTCGCCAATCGCGAGACCGCGACCGATGTTGATTACGAAGGGGTCGAAAGTGTTATCGCCCACGAGTATTTCCACAACTGGACCGGTAATCGGGTCACCTGTCGCGACTGGTTCCAGCTGTCGCTGAAAGAAGGCTTGACCGTTTTTCGCGATCAGCAGTTCTCCGCCGACATGGGCTCGCCGACGGTCAAGCGGATGGACGATGTCCGGGTGATACGCACCGCGCAGTTTTCCGAAGACGCCGGCCCGATGGCGCATCCGATCCGGCCCGACAGCTACGTCGAGATGAACAACTTCTACACGGTCACCGTGTACAACAAAGGTGCCGAAGTCATTCGCATGTTGCACACGCTGCTCGGTGAGCAGGGCTTCCGCAAAGGCATGGATTGCTATTTCGAGCGCAATGATGGCAAAGCGGTGACCTGTGATGATTTCGTTGCCGCCCACGCCGATGCCAACGGCATGGATTTGTGCCAGTTCCAACTGTGGTACAGCCAGGCCGGTACGCCGACCGTCACGGTCAGTGATGCGTTCGATCCGGCGCGTGGCGAATACCGGTTGACCCTGAAGCAGCACACCAAACCGACGCCGGGCCAAGCGATCAAGGCGCCGTTCCTGATCCCGTTCCGGATGGGCTTGCTGGACAAAACCGGTAAGGAGTTGCCGCTGAATTGGCAATGCGGCAGCGAGCAGGGCAGCACGCCGGTGCTGTCGCTGCGCGAAGCGGAGCAGACCTTTGTCTTCCGTGGCCTTGCCGAACGGCCGTTGCCCTCTTTGCTGCGTGATTTTTCGGCGCCGGTGAAGCTGGAATATGGCTACAGCGACGAGCAGCTGGCGTTCCTGTTGCAGCACGACAGCAATTTGTTCAACCGCTGGGACGCCAGCCAGACGCTCGGCAGTCGGGTGCTGCTGCAACTGGCGGCAGATTTTCGCGCCGGTAAACCGTTGACGCTGCCGACGGTGCTGACCGATGCGCTGCAAGCCGTGTTGCGTGATGACACGGTCGACAACGCCGTGCGTGCGCGACTGTTGCAGTTGCCGGATATCGCCTATTTGCAGGAGCAGGTTGAGGTGGTGGATATCGATGCGCTGATTGCAGCGCAGCGTTTCCTGCGCCGGGCGCTTGCTGAAGCGCTGCATGATGCGCTGCTGGCCTGTCAGCAACGTCACCGCGGAGCCAGCGGTGTCGATGGCGTTGCCATTGGCAAACGGGCGCTGGCCAATGCCTGTCTTGCTCTGCTGGTCGAAAGCGGCCGTGATTCGGCGTATGCGCTGGCCGCGCAGCAGGCGCGCGATGCCGATAACATGACCGACCGATTCGCGGCCGTGAAAGCGCTGGCGCATAGCGACGCGCCACAACGCGCCGCGGTGCTGACCGCGTTTGCCGAGCGGTTCAAGGACGAGGCGCTGGTGATGGACAAGTGGTTTGCCGTGCAGGCGAGCGCACCGATCGCCTCGGTGCTCGACGACATTCGCCGGCTGGAGCAGCATCCGGCGTTCGATGTCCGCAATCCGAATAAGGTGCGGGCGTTGTGGCTGGCGTTTTCGCACAGTAATCCCAGCGAGTTCCACCGCGCGGACGGCAGCGGTTACGCGTTCATCGCCGAGCGGGTGGCACGGCTCAACGACAGCAACCCGCAAGTCGCGGCGCGGCTGGTCAGTTGCTTCAATCGCTGGAGGAAATTTGATGATGCGCGCCAGCAGCTGATGCTGGCGCAATTGAAGGGGTTGCTCGGCAAGTCTGGCTTGTCGGCGGATGTGTTTGAGATCGTCAGCAAGTCGGTTTCGACTTGAGGCGCTGCATAGATCTGAACAGCGGTATTAACTTGAACAAGTGAGTGAAAGAATGGCTTTGATCGATTGTCCGTCCTGCGGCAAAAAAATGTCCAACAAAGCGCCGAGCTGTCCGAGCTGCGGTTTCAGTGCAACCGCGACCCCGGATGAGCAGGATCGCCTGCGTTCGCGCAAGGCAGCGGATCGCTTCCGCCATCAACAGATGCTGCAAATGCTGGCGGTGCTGATTCTGCTGGTCGGTGGCATCCTGTGGTGGTTTGGCAGCACGGGCAGTGGTGAGCGGGCCGTGACAAT
>DASUEK010000031.1:0-7091 GCA_036275115.1 Permianibacter sp.
AACAGTTACGTCTGGAGCCCGGCACTGATTTATCTCTGCCTTGGCGTCGGGCTGTATTTCTCCATTCGCTCGCGCTTTGCCCAGCTGCGCCATTTTGGCGAAATGCTGCGGCTGATGTTCGACGGCAAATCGACCGATGCCGGCGTGTCATCGTTCCAGGCGCTGACCATGACCTTGGCCGGCCGGGTCGGCACCGGCAACATCGCCGGCGTTGCCACCGCGATCACCTTTGGTGGCCCCGGTGCGATGTTCTGGATGTGGATGGTCGCCTTTCTTGGCGCCTCGTCGGCGTTTGTCGAATCGACGCTGGGCCAGGTCTACAAAGAAAAAATCAACGGCGAATACCGTGGCGGCCCGGCGTTCTATATCGAGAAAGGGCTTGGCATGAAGTGGTATGCGGTGCTGTTCGCCATCGCCACCATTTTTGCCACCGGTTTGTTGCTGCCGGGCGTGCAGGCCAACTCGATTGGTGCTGGCCTGAATCAGGCGATGGGTGTTGACGTAAACGTGACCGCCGCCGGTTTGGCGATACTGCTCGGTTTCATCATTTTTGGTGGCGTCAAGCGTATTGCCCAGTTCGCCAGCACCGTGGTGCCGTTCATGGCGCTCGGTTACATCATCGTCGCCTGCGTGATCGTGGCGCTGAACATCGGCGAACTGCCGCACATGTTGGTGCTGATCATCAAGAGCGCCTTTGGTGTTGATGCGGCGTTCGGTGCGCTGCTCGGCTTGGCGATTCAGTGGGGCGTCAAGCGCGGCGTGTATTCGAACGAAGCCGGTCAGGGCAGCGGCCCGCACGCGTCGTCAGCGGCAGCAGTGTCGCACCCGGCCAAACAGGGTTTGGTGCAGGCGTTCTCGGTGTATATCGACACACTGTTTGTCTGCTCGGCGACCGGTTTCATGTTGCTGATCACCGGCCTGTACAACGTTGAAGGCCCGAATGGTGAAGCGCTCTATCACGGCGTCGCCGGCGTCGCTGCAGGTCCCGGCTATGTGCAGACAGCAATGGAACAAATGATGCCAGGCTTCGGCGCGATCTTTGTCGCCGTGGCGTTGTTCTTCTTCGCTTTCACCACCATCGTGGCCTACTACTACATTGCCGAAACCAACATCGTTTACCTGACTCGCAAGATGCAGCTGCCTTGGCTGACCATGCTGCTGAAGATCGGCATCATGGCTGCGACCGTTTACGGTACGGTGAAGACCGCCGATCTGGCCTGGGGCCTTGGCGATATCGGCGTCGGCCTGATGGCCTGGCTGAACATCATCGCGATCATCCTGTTGCAGAAACCGGCCTTCCTCTGTTTGCGCGATTACGAAGCGCAAAAGAAGCTGGGGCTCGACCCGGTGTTCCATCCGGAAAAACTCGGCATCGAAAATGCCGATTACTGGAAAGGCCATCGTGCCGAGGACAACCGCAAGTTGGAGCAGTAAGCGGCATCCACGCAATCTGAGAAAACGGCAAAAAGGCAGCCCACGGCTGCCTTTTTGTTTGGCCTCGCAACCGGGCCTGAAACCCGGGCCGACGGCTTTGCCTTGTAAAATTTGCTGACGCGATTCGCCGTGTTTTGCTGGCGACCGCGACGCATCGATTCCCAATCGATCTGAGTGCTTTTGCCAATGCCTCCTATACTCCGTGCACCCCTGTCCCGAGGGGATAACAAGACGAAGGAGCGCACACAATGACTTGGCAGTACCAACAACGCCGAAAGATTCGCAACCACCTGATCAGCGCCGCCCTGCTGGCACTGACACCGCTGTTGGCAGCACCGGTGCACGCCGCGCTGATCCGCAGCGGTGGCGGCACGGTGCAACAGGACTCGTTCAACGAAACCGTGATGGTCTACGAAGAAGCCACGCTGGATTACCGCGCCAGCCGCATCGTTTCCGGCACCTCCATCGACAGCTATTCCCGCAACAGTTTGAACCCGCCCGCTTTTGCAACGCCCCCTGAAGACTGCTGGTACAACACCTTCAGCGAAATCGAGGGAGCCCCGCTCATTCGCACCGCGTGCCACTACGAATTTTACGTTGGTGACATGTTGGAATTGATGGGCGCAGCCCGCTATCCGTTGGACGGGGTGGATTACCTGCTGAGCTGGACCATCTTCGGCATGGGCCAGACCTGGCAGTTCGACAGCGATTCGCTGTCGCACACACACTTCCAGACCGCGATGCCGGACGACATGGGACCCGGCGAGTACTGGGTGTCGTTTACATTCACCCAGATTGCACAGGAAGGCTATGCGCTGTTCCGGTACAGCAACATCCTCGATCCGTATCGCTGCGACGAAGCCGAAAATCGCGAAGGCACCGGTCCCGAAATCGTGTGTGGCCAAACGGGCAGCTTGACCGACTCCATCATGTATACCGACGCCGCGCGGTTGTATGTGCTGGAGCGGCCAACGGCCGTCCCGACGCCAGCCAGCTGGCTGCTGCTCAGTGCCGGCTTGTTGGCACTCGCGCGTTTACGACGCCGCTAGCGAAGCCCGCCAAAAGAAAAGCCCGGCGAACCCGGGCTTTTCTTTTGCGCAACGGCGGCGCACGCGCTGCGCAGGAAAAAGGCCTATGGCGATTTCAACAGCTGGCGCGCCTTGTCACGCTCATTGACCAAACGCGCCTCGATGGCGGTGAACACTGCCTGCGCCGCCGGCTTTTCCCGAATGCCGAGCAGCAGCGGATCCTGACCGGTCCACCACTCGCGCCAGCCACGTTCAACGGCCTGGTTCAGTGCCGCAATGGCGCCCGCCTCATCGCCACGCAATGCGGCAAGACGCGCCTGCAAGTAGAGGTGGTTCATCGACACCACGCCTTGCTGCAGCGCCTGATCGAGCCGCTGCTGGCATTGCGCGGCCATCGCGTTGGCATCGGCAGCACGGCCGGCTTGTTGCAGTGCCAACGCCAGCTCGATAGCCGGGCTGCACATCGGCGCTGGCGCATCGTAGAGATCCGCGTCGGCAAACAGCGGCAGCGCCTGCAGCCATCGCGCCTGGCCACGCGCCGCATCGCCCACCAGATAGTCATACCAACCGGCTTCAAACAGTAACCACGGATCATCCGGCCGTGCTTTCAACTCAAATTCCATGTGGGCAAACAAGCCGGGATAATCTTTTCCAAGCAGCAATAGCGTGGCGGTGTAGATCGGGTCAGTGGCGAGCGGCCGCGCTTCGTCCAGCATGCCGAGTGACAGCAACACGCTGAGGTAGGCTTGCTGGAAATTCGGATTGTCCGGTGACAAGGCGCTGGCCTTGCGCCACTGCTCGAGACTCAGCGCCAGTTCGCCGTTATTGAACGCGGCATCAGCGAGCCCCTGATGCCCCATCGGCGAATCCGGATACAACGTGATCAGCGCTTCGTACTGGGCCCGCGCCTCCGCAAAACGGCCGCGACGCGACAATTCAAAACCGCGATTGAACATCAGCGTGACCGACAACGGGTCCAGCGCCAACGCGGCATCGAGCGCCTGCATTGCGTCTTGCTTGCGATTGAGCCGGTCCAGCACGATGTAGCGCCACATGTGGGCGATGGCAAGGTTGGGATTGAGCGCAATCGCCTTGTCATACATGGGCAGCGCGTTTTCGTCCTG
Organism: Permianibacter sp.; assembly: GCA_036275115.1. Classification (GTDB taxonomy): domain Bacteria; phylum Pseudomonadota; class Gammaproteobacteria; order Enterobacterales; family Permianibacteraceae; genus Permianibacter. The sequence goes on from DASUEK010000031.1 coordinate 3,587, forward strand.
CAGTTTGAGCTCCAGCACTTTGCCTTGAATGGCGTAGGCGTCGGCAATATTCGGGTCGCGCACCAAGGCTTTTGCCAGATTCTGTTCGGCCAACTGGCTGGCGATGTCCGGCTCCAGAATGCCGAGCCGGCTTTTGCCTTTGGCAAGCAGCACAAGACTGTCGGCGAGGCCGACATAGGCCATGGCGTATTCGGGATCGAGGCCGATCGCCTGCTCGAACAGACGGCGCGCTTCCTTCATCGCTTCGGTGGTTTGCCGGCGGTATTGCTCGCGGCCCTTGAGATACATCACATAGGCATCACTGCTCGCCGTGCTCGCGTGCGAACTGACGCTGCCGGCTTCCAGATACACGTCCTGCAGCAGGTTGGCCACCGCGCGGGCGATTTCCTCCTGCACGGCAAACATGTCACTGAGCTGGCGCGGGAAACTCTGCGTCCAGAGCAATTTGCCGTCGCGGGCATCGATCAACTCCACCCGCAATTTGAGCCGGTCACCACTGACCATGACGCTGCCGGTGAGCACCGTGGCCACCGCCAATTGCTTGCCGGTTTGCACGGGGTCCCAGCCACGCTCGGCGGCGATGAAACCGGAGCTTGCTGCCGCCACCTGCAAACCCGGTTGCTGTCCGAGCAACGCCGTGAGTTCTTCGGCAATGCCGTGGGCAAGAAACGCCTGATCCTGCTCCGGACTCTGATCCCGAAACGGCAGCACCGCAATCGATGCGGCCTGTTGCAGCTGATTCTGGCCTTCTTCGGCGCGCTGCATTTGTGCCGCCAGCCGTTGATACACCAGCACCGCCGCGACCGCCGAACCGAGCACAATCAGCACGAGGCCAAGCCATTGCCACAACCCAAGCGCCGTTGGTGCTTCCTGTTCGGCGCTGGCGGTGGCGCGAATGAGCCGGCCGGCGTGCAGGTCGTAAAACCAGGCAAGATAAAACACCACCGGAAACCCGGCCAGCAGCGCCACGGCAACCAGGGTCTGATAGACCGGTGCGATATTGAGCATCGGAAACAGCGATGAAATGCCTTGCAACACCGCCAGCACACCACCGGTGTAGAACGCCAATGACTTGATGACCTTGCGCCGACGCAGCTCAGACAGAAACCGGCTGAACATGACCCCTCACATCCGTGTTGTAGCAGGCTATGCCAGTGTAGTCGGCTGGGCCGGCACTGCCAGCGCTGACGGGTGAAACCGTTCGGCAGCAGTCTGCGTACAAGGCCCCAGGAGGAAATAACCCATGCGATCTTTACTCACTGCTCTCGTTTTGTTGACCCTCACCGCCTGCACCGGCTTGCCGGAGCGGGTCAGCCCGGTCACCGGCTTCCAGCTCGACCGCTACCTCGGCACCTGGTATGAAGTTGCCCGGCTCGATCACCGGTTCGAACGCGGCATGACCCATGTCACCGCCACCTACGCCCTGCGCGATGACGGTGGCGTTTCGGTGCGCAACCGCGGCTTCTCAACGCTCGACAAGGAATGGAAAGAAGCGGAAGGTCGGGCCTATTTTGTCGGCAGCCCGACCGAAGGCCATTTGAAAGTGTCCTTCTTCGGACCGTTCTACGGCTCCTATGTCGTGTTCGGGCTGGACCAGCGCGATTACCGCTACGCCTTCATCAGCGGCAACAGCACTGACGCGCTCTGGCTGTTGGCGCGCACCCCGCAAATCAGCGACGACGTGAAACAGCGCTTCATCGCCGACGCCAAGGCGCGAGGCTTTGCCACCGAGCAACTGATCTGGGTAACGCATGAACAATCGCCGGAAAAAGCGAGCCAGCCGTAACCGCCGCCACCGCTTCTGACGGCCACACGGTCAGTCCGGAATCGGCGACCGCTCCCCCTTTCGGCCCGCACGCGCCGCCGTGCAGTAAGCAAAGCCAACCGCCCACAACCGTGGGCGGTTTCGCTTGCATGCTGCAAACCCCGGCGAATGCATTTGTTCAGACGGCCAACGGCCGAAACGTTCTGCCTTGTCAGCGCAACCACCCCGAGTGCCACAACCTCACAACTCCGAGGCTCAACCTCACCTGCGCGCTGACAAGCCTCAAGCCGCGAGCACCGCGCGCACCGCTATGCCAACGCGCGCCGCCGCCGGTGCAGGCCGATCAGCGGCAAAAATGTCGCCCCGTGCACAAACAGCGCGTCTGGCTGGCGCGCTTAAGTCTCTCTTAAGCCGAACCCGGCACCGTAGGCTCACTCGTTTGCCGCCTGTGTCTGCGCCATGCCCCGTCGTCTCTCCCTGCTTGTGTTGCCGTTGTTGCTCGTGCTGACGCTGTTCGGCCTCTCCAGTGTGGCCAGCCCGGCGCACGCGCTCGATCTGAACGCCTATCACGGCAAAGTCGTGTACCTCGATTTCTGGGCCTCGTGGTGCAAACCGTGCCGGCAATCGTTCCCGTGGCTGGCCGACATGCAACAGAAATACGGCAAGGACGGTTTTGTCGTCGTGGCGGTCAATGTCGACAAGGAACGCGCACTCGCCGATCGCTTTCTCGCCGACGTGCCGCATCCGTTCACCATCGCCTTTGATCCGGACGGCGAGCTCGCCACCCGCTACGGCATCGAAGCGATGCCATCGAGTGTGCTGATCGACGGCAACGGCAAGGTCATTGCGACCCACGCCGGCTTTTTTGATCACAAGCGTGATCACTACGAAAAGCGCATTCGCGCTGCCCTTTCCCTCTGACTGGAGATGCCGATGAAACGCGATCTCAAGCGTCTGCTGCTCGGCAGCCTGATCCTGGCCAGCGCCGGCTGCAGCCATATCGACGTCAAACCCTGGGACCGCGATCTGTTGGCGCGGCAATCGATGCAACTCGATGCCGCTCCGCTCGACTCCGGTTTTGATGACCACATTTACTTCAGCAAAGAGGCCTCCAGCGGCGGCCGTGGTTTTGGTGGCGGAGGCTGCGGATGCAACTGAAAAACAAATCGCTGCGCGACCGGCTGGCACTGGCCGCTGGCGCACTGCTTGGCACCGGCGCCGTGATCGCCGGCGATGGCACCGACAGCAGTGACTGGCAGGTCGATACCGCCATCCTGTCCTACGCCGAATCCGATGGTCGGGTCAAAGCCAATGAGCCCGTGATCAGTCTCAGCAAGGACTGGGGCGATGAACACATCAGCGCGTTCAAGCTGGTGTTCGACTCACTGACCGGCGCCTCGCCGAACGGCGCCATGGCCGCCAACCGGCCACAAACCTTCACCGGTCCGTCCGGCGGCGGTGGCTATGAAACTGCCCCCGGCGACACGCCGCTCGACGATTCGTTCAAGGATTCGCGGGTCGCCTTCCGGGCCGGTTGGCAGCAGCCGTGGTCGGAAAATTCGCGCGTCAGCATCGGCGCCAATGTCTCGAACGAATACGACTTCCAGTCGGTCTCGATCGACGGCGGCTATGCGCTCGACTTCAACCGCAAGCTGTCGACGTTTTCGGTAGGCTTCAATGTCGAGCGCGACAACATTGATCCGGTCGGTGGTATTCCGCTTGCACTGTCGGCCATGCCAG
>DASUEK010000032.1:0-6590 GCA_036275115.1 Permianibacter sp.
GGCGCCTGTTTTCATGGGCGGTTTTCCTGCGCCGGTTTTCCGAGCAGGTTGCCGCTGTCGAACAAGCCATGCGGATCGGCGCGGTCGATCACCGCTTGCAGCCAGTCACAACCCGTAGTGCCTTTCTCTTTGCGCAACCACGGTTCGTGATCATGGCCGACGCCGTGCTGATGGCTGATGGTGCCGCCGTGCTCGGCGATGGCATTGCTGACTGCCGTTTTCAGTCGCTGCCAGCGCTGCAAATTGTGTTGGTAATCGGCGGTCAGCCGGTACATGAACGTGCTGTACACGCTCGAGCCGCTGCTGTAGACATGTGACAGATGGGTATAGGCATGTACTCGTTCGCCATCGCTGGCCAGTGCGGTGCGTGCAGCCTGTTCAATGGCATGCATCATGTTGCTGGTTTGCTGCCAGGTACACGCCGTCTCGACGGTGTCGACCGCATAACCGTACTGCCACAGGGTGTTGCGCAAGTACACCGAGCGGAAACGGTTCTGTTTCCAAACTTCCCCCATGCGGATGCCAACCGCCACCGCACCGAACGGTTGCAATTGATCGCGGGCATCGCGTTCAGCGCGTCGGCACTGTGCCGCCTCGCCGGTAATGCCGAGCAACAGCAGACATTTGTCTTGCCCACAACCACGCCAGCGCAGATAGCGTTCGAGCCAGGTGATGCTATTTTCATGGCCGGCTTGGCGCAGCAGCGTTTGTGTTTCAGCGGCGTTGGACAGGCGCAGCATCGAAAACGGTATGTCCGATTGCGCCAGCGTGCGGGCAGCATCGACGGCCTGTTGCCAGTTCGGCAGAAAAATCGCGTGAAAACGTTCGTAGGCGGGTTTGCGGCGCACCTTGACCCAGGCTTGGCTGATGATGCCAAGCCTGCCTTCCGAACCCAGCACCCATTCACGCAGATCCGGTCCGGCCGCACTGGCCGGGAACGGTGGCAATTCCAGCGTTTGTGTTGCTTGCAGAACACGTCCGCCTGCGAACAATTGCTCGATGCGACCGTAACGCCGCGATTGTTGGCCAGATGAGCGCGTCGCGATCCAGCCGCCGAGCGTCGAGAACTCGAAGGATTGTGGAAAATGGCCGAGCGTGTAGCCGTGACTGTGTAGCTGCGCTTCCAGCAGCGGCCCGCTGACACCGGCATCGAATAGTGCCAGTCGATTGGTGTGATCAATGGCGCGCAGACGCGCGTGGCCTTGCATGCTGATGGCCAGCGTTGGCCGATCATCAACAGGTGGCGTCAGATGGCCCACGACGCTGGTGGCTCCACCCACCGGAATCACTCGCAAGCCAAGCTCCTGTGCATGCGCCAGAATGGCAACGAGGTGATCTTCATTGCGTGCTTCGACTACGGCGTCGCAAACCTGTCCGGGCACGCCGTGACGCAAGCGCAGCCAGTCGGGCAGACTTTGGCCGCAGCTGTGGCGCAAACGCAGGGCTGGATCAGTACGGGCACCAAGATGCATGAGCATGTTGTTGTCGAGTCGCGATGGCGGTATCGCCGCGCACACCGCATCACGTTCGGCGTCAACCGGGCGGATGCCGGCACCGAGCTGTGCGGTCAAAAAGGCCAAGGCCGCGGGGCGCAGTGGCACGTCGATATCTTGATGGCCCCAGCCATTCCAGCGTTGCATAGTGGATCTCCTGCAGTGCCGGTGATGGTATTGCGCGTCCGCTTCGGTAGACTTGGCGCTGGCCACCGTCTGTTTGTCCGATGACGCCAGTTGGAGATCCGCCGATGCAGGCACGTGTCGTCAATGCTTATGCCGAAGCCCTGTTTGAAACGGCCGCCGCGGCCGGTTGGCAGCGCACAGCATTACTCGAAGCCGCCGGGGTTACCGTCGCGGCCAACAGCGAAGGCATTCCCGTTGCCGATTATCTGCGGCTGTTGAACACGGCGGCGGAGCGGATTCCGGATCCGGCGTTTGGCCTGCACGTTGGCGAACAGTTTCGGATGTCTCACTACGCGGTGTATGGCTTGTTGTTGCTGGCGTGCCGGACGTTTCGGGAAGCGGTCGAGCAGGTCATGCGCTACGAGTCGCTGGCACACGATCTGGGCCGCTCAGAATTGATCGAATTCGACGATTACGCCGAGTACCGCTGGCACAGCCCGTGGCTGGAGAAAACGGAATGCCGACATCTGTCGGAAAGTGTTTTTGCTGGTATCGCAGTATTCGTGCGTTGGTTGGTGGGGCAGCCGGTGGCGGCTCATGAAGTGTGTTTTCGCCATCCGGCTCCCGCCGACACAGCAGAGCATCAGCGCATTTTCGGTTGCCCGGTCCGCTTTGCTGCCGAGCATCACAGCATCCGTTTTGACAAAGCACTGCTCGACTGGCCGGTGCCACAAGCCGATCCCAGTCTGCGGGCCGCCTTGCAATTGCATGCCGATCAATTGCTGGCAGCGCGACGCGAACAGTTGGAGCCAGAGCTCTTGAACCGGGTGCGCGCCATTTTGCTGCCGCAACTGGGCCAGGGCCGGGCACGGCTGGCCGATGTCGCGAGCGAGCTGGCGATGAGTCCGCGCAGTCTGCAGCGGCAACTGGAGCGGATTGGTTACACCTTCCAGCAAGTGCTTGATGCCACTCGGCGCGATCTCGCCAAGCGTTATTTGCTTGACGCCAAACTGACGCTGACCGATATCGCTTTTCTGCTCGGCTACAGCGAACAGAGTTCGTTTACTCATGCGTTTCGCGATTGGGAAGGGGTAACGCCATCGCAGTGGCGCTTGGCGAATCGGCGTTAGCAAAGGCGGGGACAAGCCTCTTTGGTTCGGCAGTCAGCATGAAAACAAAAAGCCCCGCGGTGCGGGGCTTTTTGTTGGCTGACGTCGCGGTGCGACGATCACATCAGGCCTTGTCTTCCTGATTGTCGATCTGCTCTTGAGCGCGTTCGATCGACGACAGCGGCAATTGCGATTGCTGCGGCGCCGGCTCGACGGTAGCGCGCGGCTTGGCCATCGGCGAACTGCTCGAGCTCGAGGTGCGGTGCAGCACCGTACTCTGGTTCTGGCTCGGTTCGATCAAGCTGGCGAGCAGGGCCGCGACGTTCTTCAGCGCTTCCTCTTCCGAAACTTCCGGCTTCGGCGCTGGCTCAACCGGCTTCGGCTTGGCTGCCGGTGCCGAAGCAATCACGCGTGGGCGCACGGCTTCAGCCGGGGCGTTGCTGTCAGCGCTGCTGCTCGGCGCGGCAGGGGCCGGTACGGCCGGGGTCGGTTCGATCGGTGCAACCGGTGCCGGCTTCGCGGCCGGTGCCGACGCCGAGCTGGCGCTGGCTGCCGGTGCCGCGACTGGAGCCATTACTGGCGCGCTGACCGGTGCCGGTTGCGCGGCGACTGCCGGAACGATTTCTGCGGTCACTGGTGCCATCGGGCTGACTGCTGCCGGCCTGCTCGGTTCGCTGCTGGCGACGTTGACAACCACCGGAGCCGGTTCAGCGGCAGCAGTTTCCGCCACGGCCACTTCCACCGCGGTGTCATCGAGTTGCGGTGCGGTAAACGCGGCCGCGGTCGGCAATTCGGTTTCGGCGTCGTTGCCGTCGCGATCGCGACGACGACCACCGCCGAGGTGACGCGGCAGCCGGCGACGGCGGTCACCGCGCTCGCCACGATCACGGCGCTGTTCGGTCGCTTCGATGTTCTCGCGATCGATGACGCTGACATCGGCGTTGTCGGTGACCGGCGTATCCACTGCCATTACCGGTGCAGCGGCGGACACTGGCGCAGCGGTGACAACCGGTGCTGCGGTTACGTCTGCAGCCTGTGCATCTGTGCCTTGCTGCTGTTGGCGCATCGCCATGCGCTCGGCACGGGTCTGACGCGGACCACGTTCTTCACGCGGCTGGCGCTCTTCGCGGGGCTGACGCTCTTCACGCGGTGCGCGTTCTTCCCGAGCTTGTTGTGGTTGTTGTTCGCGAGCTTGCTGTTCACGCGGTTGACGTTCGCCACGCGGCTGACGCTCTTCGCGCGGCTGGCGACCATCACGCGGTTGGCCGTCCGCTTTCGGCTGCTGCTGGCGACGGTTGTCGGCCTGCGGCTCACGATTTTGTTCACGGGCCTGATCGCGCGCGCCGTCACGGCCTTGGCGTTGCTGATCGCGACCACTGTCCTGACGACCGTCACGACGCTGATCGCGCGGGCCACGGCCATCGCGACCGTCGCGACGTTCACCACGGTTGTCCTGCCGGCCGTCACGACGATCGCCACGCTTGTTGCGATCGCGATCGTTGCGGCCACGGCCTTTTTCTTCTTTCGCCGGTTCGCCAGTGCCAAACAGCGCGTCCCAGAGCCGGCGCAGAATGCCCGGCTTGGCAACAGTGGCGACCGGCGCGGCAGCCGCGACCTTGGCCGCTTGCGGCGCGGGTGCCGGCGGCGCAACCGGCGCCGGGGCGGCGACCTGGGCGTACTGCACGGCCGGCGCTTCGCTGCGCGGTTTGTTCTGGGTGGTGATTTCCACCGCTTCCACCGTCGGCTGTTCGGCCAGCGAGTAGGAAACGGTCTCGACCACTTCCTGCTGGCGCAGGCGGCGGACTTCGTAATTCGGGGTTTCGAGGTGCGGGTTCGGCACCACGACCACGTGCACTTCGTGACGCTTCTCGATGCCGAGAATGTCTTTGCGCTTTTCATTCAAGAGGTAGGTGGCGGCTTCGACCGGCAGGATGGCCTGCACTTGCGAGGTCGAATCCTTCATCGCTTCTTCTTCGATGAGGCGCAGCACCGACAGCGACATCGATTCGACGTTGCGGATATGGCCAACGCCGTTACAACGCGGGCACAGTTCGGTGGTCGATTCGGCCAGTGCCGGGCGCAGCCGCTGACGCGACATTTCCATCAGACCGAATTTCGTCAGCCGGCCCAATTGGATGCGGGCGCGGTCCATCTCGACGGCGTCACGCAGCGCGTCTTCGAGCATGCGCTGGTTCTTGGCCGGGGTCATGTCGATGAAGTCGATGACGACGAGGCCACCCAGGTCACGCAGACGCAGCTGGCGCGCCACTTCCTGCGCCGCTTCGATGTTGGTCTGCAGCGCGGTTTCTTCGATGTCGCCGCCCTTGGTCGCTTTCGACGAGTTAACGTCGATGCAGACCATGGCTTCGGTACGGTCGATGACGATCGAGCCGCCCGACGGCAAGCGCACTTCGCGCTGGTAGGCGCTTTCGATCTGGCTTTCAACCTGGTAGCGGTTGAACAGCGGGATGTCGTCCTTGTACAGCTTCACCTTGCTGACAAAGTCCGGACGCACCAGCTCGATGTGCTGGCGAATGCGGTTGTAGGCATCCTGGGTGTCGACGATGATTTCGCCGATGTCGGCTTTCAGGTAATCGCGGATCGAGCGGATGATGACATCGCTCTCGGCGTAGATCAGGAACGGTGCCGGGCGCTTGGCAGCGGCTTCGGTGATGGCGTTCCACTGGGTCAGCAGGACGCCGAGGTCCCACTTCAGTTCTTCTTCCGAACGGCCGACACCGGCGGTGCGGATGATGATACCCATGCCATCCGGCAGGTCCAGCGCGTGCAGGGCTTCGCGCAGCTCGGAGCGGTCATCGCCCTCGATGCGGCGCGAGATGCCACCGGCGCGCGGGTTGTTCGGCATCAGCACCACATAGCAGCCGGCGAGGCTGATATAGGTGGTCAGCGCTGCGCCTTTCTGGCCGCGCTCTTCCTTTTCAATCTGGACGATGACTTCCTGACCTTCCTTGACCAGCTCTTTGATGTTGCCGCGGGTCTTGCTCGGGTCGGTGAAATAAGTCGGGGAAATTTCTTTCAGCGGCAGGAAGCCGTGGCGCTCGGCGCCGTAATCGACAAATGCAGCTTCGAGGGAGGGTTCTACGCGGGAGATACGGCCTTTGTAGATGTTGGCCTTTTTCTGTTCTTTGCCGGGGACTTCGATGTCGAGGTCATACAAGCGCTGGCCATCGACCAGGGCAACGCGCAGCTCTTCTTGCTGGGTTGCGTTAATCAGCATCCGTTTCATGGTGGTTCTCGTCGGTCGGTCAAACGACAGACTGCGAACACGCCATCAACGCCAGGCGGGCAGGGCACTCACGCAGGATCGGCGCCGGATGAAGCAGGGGCCGTAACTCCAGTGGATTCGGGGCGCATTCGCCAAATCGGCGACAAGTGGGCCACAAATCGCGCGCGTGAAACGCGCCAAAAACAGTTTCATTGATGCTTTGGTGGTGACGGGCGGGCCAGATCGTAGCGGCCGGCTGGTCAGGACCAAAAACATCAGTCGCGCCGGAGACTACGCTGGATTCGTTCGCTGTCGAACAGAATCGAGCCACGGCGGGACGGCAAAAAACTCGCTGCCTTGCTGGCAATGACGGCATGACGGCAATCGTCATGACGTACAATAGTCAACGTGCTGGCCAAACTTAGGCCTGAGCACAGGTTTACTCACAAAGAGTTCAATCGGCGTGGTGTGGATCGCGGGGCTTCAGGAGGCCGGACGGTTATCAACCAAGGATACTCGTCACAGGCACAACGGCTTGCCGGGATCGCGACCATGCGGATTGGCCGAAGGACTATAGCAGGTCGCCGTAAGTGCAGCAAATTAAAAGCAAAATTCCCCAAAACGCCGATCCGGCGA
>DASUEK010000033.1:0-4609 GCA_036275115.1 Permianibacter sp.
TCTCTCTTAAACGTTCAGCAGCAGACGTGCCGGATCTTCAATGAACTCTTTGATGGTCTTCAGGAAGCCCACCGACTCGCGACCATCGATGATGCGATGGTCATACGACAGCGCGACATACATCATCGGCTGAATGACAACCTGACCGTTGACCGCCATGACGCGATCTTCCGTGCGGAACATGCCGAGGATGGCCGACTGCGGCGGGTTGATGATCGGGGTCGCAAACAGCGAACCGAACACGCCACCGTTGGAAATGGTGAAGGTGCCGCCGGTCATCTCTTCGACAGTCAAGGTGCCGTCTTTGGCTTTCTGGCCGTAGCTGCCAATGGCTTTTTCCATGTCGGCCAGGCCCATGCGATCGGTATCACGCAACACCGGCACCACCAGACCACGCGGCGCGCTGACTGCAACGCCGATGTCGTAGTAACCGTGGTAAACGATGTCGTTGCCATCGATCGAGGCATTCACTTCCGGATAGCGCTTCAGTGCTTCGGTGGCGGCCTTGACGAAGAAGCTCATGAAACCGAGCTTGACGCCGTGGGTCTTTTCAAACTGATCTTTGTACTTGGCACGCAGCTCCATCACCGGCTTCATGTTGATGTCATTGAAGGTGGTGAGGATGGCGGCGTTGTGTTGGGCGGAGAGCAGACGTTCGGCAATGCGCTGACGCAGACGGGTCATCGGCACGCGGCGCTCTTCGCGCACGCCCGGCACGGCAACGGCCGGCGCAGCGACCGGTGCGGCTTTCGCGGCAGCAGCCGGCGCGGCCGACTTGCCGGCCATGAACTTCTCGACGTCTTCTTTGGTCAAGCGACCGTCTTTGCCCGAGGCCGGGATCTTGCTGGCATCAAGGCCGTGTTCGGCGATCAAACGACGTACCGCCGGGGTCAGCACATCACTGGCCTCGGTGGTGGCGGCAGCAACCGGTGCCGGCGCCGCAGCAGCTTTGGTTTCCGCTTTCGGCGCTTCTACCTTGGCAGCAGGCGCGGCGGCAGCAGCGCTGGCATCACCGGCCTTGAACAGTGCGATGGTTTCCTGCGCACCGACCGTTGCCCCTTTGTCTTTCAGGATGGTTTCGATCACGCCATCTGCCGGCGCAACCACTTCCAGAACGACTTTGTCAGTTTCGATGTCGACCAGGTTTTCGTCGCGTTTGACGAATTCGCCCGGCTTTTTGTGCCAGGTGGCGACAACGGCATCGGCAACGGATTCCGGCAGGACCGGGACCTTGATTTCGATACTCATTTTTCTCTCCTTTGCTGCCCTTTGCAGCGTGCCCAGGGCGCAGCCGTCAGACAACGGTTGCGCCACATCTCGTTAAGCCAGAGCAGTTAACCCGAATGCGTTAACCCAGCGCCTTGGCAATCAATTCTTTCTGCTGCTGATCGTGTACCGAGGCATAACCCACGGCCGGTGCCGCCGACGCCGGACGACCGGCGAAGCTCAGCACAAAACCGCTCGGCAAGCATTCCTTGAAGTGATGCTTGCTGTTGTACCAAGCGCCTTGGTTCTTCGGCTCTTCCTGACACCACGCGTACTCGCGCACGTGCTGGTAAGGCTCCAGCGCTTTCTTCAAGCTGGCGGTCGGGAACGGATACAGCTGCTCGATACGGATGATCGCGACATCGTTGCGGTTCTGGGCGCGGCGGGCTTCGAGCAAATCGTAGTAGACCTTGCCCGAGCACAGCACGACGCGCTTGACCTGTTTCGGATCGAGCTGATCGATTTCACCAATAACGGTCTTGAACTTGCCGCTCGCCAGCTCTTCCAGCGACGACGTGGCCAGGCGATGACGGAGCAGCGATTTCGGCGACATGACGATGAGCGGACGACGCAGCGGCCGAATCATCTGCCGGCGCAGCATGTGGAAGACTTGCGCCGGCGTGGTCGGCACCACCACCTGCATGTTCTGCTCGGCGCAGAGTTGCAGGAAGCGCTCCAGACGAGCCGACGAGTGTTCCGGACCCTGGCCTTCGTAACCATGCGGCAACAGCAGGGTCAGGCCGCACAGCCGGCCCCACTTCTGCTCGCCACTGGAAATGAACTGGTCGATCACCACTTGCGCGCCGTTGGCGAAGTCGCCGAACTGCGCTTCCCAGATCACCAGCGAGGTCGGTGCGGTGGTCGCGTAACCGTATTCGAAGGCCAGCACCGCCTCTTCCGACAGCACCGAGTCAATGACAGTGAACGGCGCCTGTTTGTCAGAGATGTGCTTCAGCACTTCGTGGGTGTTGCCGGTTTCCTGCTCGTGCCAGACCGCATGACGGTGGAAAAACGTGCCCCGGCCGCAATCCTGACCGGAAATGCGCACGCGGAATCCTTCTTCCAGCAACGCGGCGTAAGCCAGCGTTTCGGCACAGCCCCAATCCAGCGGCAATTCGCCACTGGTCATCTTCTTGCGATCGTCAACGATCTTGGCGACGCGCGGTTGCAGCTTGAAGCCATCCGGCACCGCCGTGATCTTTTCACCGAGCCGCTTGAGCCGTTCCACATCGACGGTAGTGTCGGCCGCTGCGGTCCACTTCTGGCCAAAGTACGGCGACCAGTCAGCCGAGAATTCGTTTTTCTGGAACGGTACAATGCCCGGCGCCACCTGCTCGCCGGCATCGAGCTTCTTGCGGTAATCATCGACCAGCGCCTGCGCGTCGGCCGCGCTCATGTGGCCGGCTTTGGCGAGTTCGTCGGCGTAGATCTGACGGGCAGTCGGGCGTGCCTTGATCTCTTTGTACATGACCGGCTGGGTTGCCGTCGGCTCGTCGGCTTCGTTATGACCCCAACGGCGGTAGCAGACCAGATCGATGACCACGTCTTTCTTGAACTTGATGCGGTAATCGAGCGCGAGCTGGGTGACGAACAACACCGCTTCGGCATCGTCGGCGTTGACGTGGAAAATCGGCGCCTGAACCATCTTGGCGATGTCAGTGCAGTACGCCGTCGAACGCACGTCATCCTGACGGTTGGTGGTGAAACCGACCTGGTTGTTGATGACGATGTGCACAGTGCCGCCGGTGGTGTAACCGCGCGCCTGCGACATGTTGAACGTTTCCATCACAACGCCTTGGCCGGTAAAGGCCGAATCGCCGTGCACGGCCACGCCGAGCACTTGATTGCGGGTGTCCTGCTCCGGCGCCGCCAATGCGCGGCGTTCCTGACGGGCGCGCACCGAACCGGTGACCACCGGTGAAACGATTTCGAGGTGCGACGGGTTGAACGCGAGCGCAAGGTGAACCTTGCCGCCAGCGGTCATGCAGTCGGACGAGAAACCCATGTGGTATTTGACGTCGCCCGAACCGCTGGCATCGTCGTGCTTACCGGCAAACGCGGCAAACAGATCGGCCGGATTCTTGCCGAGAATATTGACCAGCATGTTCAAACGGCCACGGTGAGCCATGCCAATCACGACTTCTTTGACGCCCTGCTCGCCCGAGCGTTGAATCAGCTCCCCCATCATCGGGATGAAGGCGTCGCCACCTTCCAGCGAGAAACGCTTGGCGCCGGGGAATTTCGCGCCGAGATAACGCTCGAGACCTTCGGCCGCGGTCAGACCTTGCAGCAGCGTTTTGCGGCTGTCGGCTTTCAGCTGCGGCTTGCAGCGCGAACTTTCAATGTATTCACGCAGCCAGATCCGTTCGTTCTGGTTGGTGATGTGCGAGCCTTCAAAACCGACCGTGCTGGTGTAGCACTGGCTCAGATGCTCGTGAATGTCTTTCAGGGTGCGTTCGGTCGCGCCGTACAGCGTCGAACGGAACGTGGTGTTGTAATCACGCTCGGACAGACCGTGGTATTCCAGGGTCAGATCGGACAGGTGTTCCTGCTTCCAGATGCCGAGCGGATCGAGATTCGCGTGTTGGTGGCCGCGCGCGCGGTAGGCGTTGATGAGACGCAGCACGCCGACCTGCTTGGCTTCGTATTCTTCGTTCTTGCCAGCGCCCTGCACCACCATCATCGGTGGCCGCTTCCAGGCGTCGCGGAAATAGGCTTTGACCGGTTCGTGCGCCGAATCGGCAGCACCTTGGCGCAGTTCGCGGAACAGCTGCTGCCAGTTCTCCGGCACCGAGGCCGGATCGGCGAGAAACTGCTCGTACAGTTCTTCGATGTAAGCGGCCGAGCCGCCGTTCAGATAGCTCGTCGAAAAGAGCTCTGCAATGCCTGACATGTTACTCACCCTTTGTGAGTCCGATTGTGCCGGGTGTTGCCACCCGACATTGAATCCTGCCTTTTGCAGGATGGCCGCGATAAGTGCAATTCGACTTTCCGCCAAGCCACCCTGTCGACAGGGCCCGTTGACCTTTCAGTTAAAACAAAAAGGCCAAAAACGGCAAAACCGCGTGAGCACCTTTTGCACTCACACGGCTCTGCCTTACTACTTTTTCACGCCGCACTGCGGACCGTGCATTGCCGGTCTCAGGCGCCGCGCTGCAGCAGCATGCTGCGGATTTTGCCGATCGCCCGGGTCGGGTTCAGACCCTTCGGACAGACGTTGACGCAGTTCATGATGCCGCGGCAACGGAACACGCTGTAGGCGTCATCCAGGTCGCTCAGACGCTGATCGGTCGCGGTGTCGCGGCTGTCAGCGAGGAAGCGGTAGGCCTGCAGCAAACCGGCC
>DASUEK010000034.1:0-3831 GCA_036275115.1 Permianibacter sp.
GAGCGCCTGCACCGATTTCTCCCGGCCGACAAACAGCGGGATGACCATGTGCGGGAACACCACCACGTCGCGCAACGGCAACACGGGCAGTTCGAGCAAATCAGGACGAGTGGTCATGGGGGCTACCGGGTTAGGTGCCCACACAGCGGCTGCTGCATGGGGTTCAGGCCAGTATATGGGGCCGCTTTTCCCGGCTTCAACGGGAAATCCGGCCTAATTGCGGCGGCCACCATAACGATTTGGCAGACCGCAATCCCGGCCTGATACGCGGCCAGATAGCCAAACGCCCAAGTCGGCTGGCCGGCTTGGGCGTTTGGTCATTTTCCAACCAATACCGTGTTACTGATCGGACGCGGCTTTCGGCAAGCTGTCGTTGTTGTAAATGAGCTTCGGTTTGCTGTCGCCGGCGATGACGGCCGAATCGACCACCACCTTCGACACATTCTCGAGGCTCGGCAGATCGAACATGGTGTCGAGCAACGTGCCTTCGAGGATCGACCGCAAACCACGGGCACCGGTCTTGCGTGCCATGGCCTGACGGGCCACCGCGCTCAGCGCTTCGTCGCGGATCTCGAGTTGCACGCCTTCCATGTCGAACAGCTTCTGGTATTGCTTGACCAGTGCGTTCTTCGGCTCGGTCAGGATCTTGACCAGCGCCGCCTCGTCCAGCTCCTCCAGCGTTGCCACAATCGGCAAGCGACCGACAAATTCCGGAATCAAACCGAACTTGATCAAGTCGTCCGGCTCGACAGCTTTCAGCACCTCGCCGACATTCTTCTTGTCGTCCTTGCTGCGCACCTCAGCACCGAAACCGATGCCACCTTTCTCGGACCGATCACGAATCACCTTGTCGAGGCCGGCAAATGCGCCGCCGCAGATGAACAGGATGTTCTTGGTGTCGACCTGCAGGAATTCCTGCTGCGGATGCTTGCGGCCACCTTGCGGCGGTACCGACGCGACCGTGCCCTCGATCAGCTTCAGCAGCGCTTGCTGCACGCCTTCACCGCTGACATCGCGAGTAATCGACGGGTTTTCCGATTTGCGGGAAATCTTGTCAATTTCATCGATGTAGACGATGCCCTGCTGTGCTTTCTCGATGTCGTAATCGCACTTCTGCAGCAGTTTCTGAATGATGTTTTCGACGTCCTCACCGACGTAACCGGCTTCGGTCAGCGTGGTGGCATCGGCAATGGTAAACGGCACATTGAGCAAGCGCGCCAGTGTTTCCGCCAGCAGCGTCTTGCCGGAGCCGGTCGGACCGACCAGCAGGATGTTGCTCTTGCCGAGCTCGACGTCATCCTTCTTGTGGCCGCCACCTTGCAGACGCTTGTAGTGGTTGTACACCGCCACCGCCAACACTTTCTTGGCGTGCGGCTGGCCAATCACATACTCGTCGAGCGTTTTCTTGATTTCTTTCGGGGACGGCAGCCGCGGCTTGTCGGTGCTGGTCGTCGTGTCCTGCACTTCTTCCCGAATGATGTCGTTGCAAAGCTCAACGCACTCATCGCAGATGAACACCGACGGACCGGCGATCAGTTTGCGGACTTCGTGCTGGCTCTTGCCACAGAAGGAGCAGTACAACAGCTTGCCACCTTCATCCTTGCCGCCAGAACGCTTCTCAGCCATAGCTACCTCTAACCTGGCGGGTGCGCCCGGGCAGCGCACCCCTTCAATATCTGAAGACTAGATTGTTGGATTCTAGCCTGCTTGCGCGGGTTCCTGCTCGGAGCAGCTTATAACCCTGCGAAGCCCATCGCAGCCGGGCAGTCGCCCGGCCATGGCTCAGCGCTTCTGCAGCACCGAATCGACCAAGCCGTACTTGAGTGCCTCTTCGGCACTCATAAAGTAATCCCGCTCGGTATCACGCTGGATTTCTTCCAGCGAGCGGCCGGTATGCTCGGCCATCAGCTGGTTCAGGTTTTCCCGCATTTTCAGGATTTCCCGGGCATGGATTTCGATGTCGGTAGCCTGGCCCTGAGCACCGCCGGACGGCTGGTGAATCATGACCCGGGCGTTCGGCAGGCAGTGCCGCTTGCCCTTGGTGCCGCCGGCCAGCAGGAACGCGCCCATCGAACAGGCCTGACCAATACACAGGGTCGACACGTCCGGCTTGATGAACTGCATGGTGTCGTAAATCGACATGCCGGCCGTGATAACCCCGCCCGGCGAGTTGATGTACAGGCTGATGTCCTTGTCCGGATTTTCGGCTTCCAGGAACAACAGCTGCGCCACCACCAAGTTGGCCATGTGGTCTTCTACTGGACCGGTCAGGAAAATGATCCGCTCTTTCAGCAGGCGGGAATAAATGTCGAACGCGCGCTCACCGCGGGCAGTCTGCTCGACCACCATCGGGACCAACTGGGCAATTTCCGGGGGCAAATGCGACAAAGCGTTGCGACTCATGAGCATTCCTTGTTGTGGCTTTTGGAGAGCGTCCCGCACCGGCAACGCCGACGGGGAACGCCACGGTCAACACGAGATGGGGTCGAAACCGATTTCGTAAAGGCCATGATAGCGAACCCCGGATGCCGTCACCAGCAACCGGGGTTTCTGTCCTCATGAAAAGCGCAGCAATTACTGGCGCTTGTTCATCAGCTCGTCAAAAGATACAGCCTTTTCAGTGACTTGTGCCTTGCTGAGCACAAAATCAACAACTTGATCTTCGAGCACCAGCGCTTCCATCTGAGCCAGTTCCCGCTTGTTGCTGTAATACCAGTTGACGACTTCGGACGGCGTTTCGTAGGCCGAAGCGATGTCTTCCACGGCCGCACGGACGCGGTTACCGTCGGCTTCAATCTTGTTGGCGCGAATCACTTCGCCAACGATGAGACCAAGCGACACGCGACGCTTGGCCTGATCGGCGAACAGCGAGGCCGGCAGCTCCGGCAGATCTTTCTTGCGGGTAGCCATGCCGAGTTCACGGTTGGCCTGCTGACGCAGCCGCTCGATTTCCTGGTCGACCAAGGCGGTCGGCAGCGCGACTTCGTTTTCCTTGACCAGACCGTCCATGACTTGCGCCTTGATCTTGTTCTTGATCACCTGACGCAGCTCGCGCTCCATGTTCTTGCGCACTTCGACTTTCAGCGCGGCAACACCGCCCGAGCTCAAGCCGAACAGCGCCACGAAGGCATCATCCAGCTCCGGCAGTTTCTGCTCGGACACGCTGGTGACATTGACCTTGAACACGGCCGCTTTGCCGGCCAGATCCTTGTTGCCGTAGTCTTCCGGGAAGGTCACGTTCAGCTCGACGCTGCCGCCGGCCTTGGCGCCGACCAGACCCTCTTCGAAGCCCGGGATCATGCTGTTCGAGCCGATCACGACTTTGACGCCGTTGGCGCTGCCGCCCTCGAAGGCGACGCCATCAACGGTACCGACGAAATCGATGGTGACCTGATCACCTTCTTTCGCGGCGCGTTCCACCACGGCCCAACTGGCGCGCTGCTTGCGCAGGGTTTCCAGCATAGTGTCGACATCGGCATCAGTAACGCTGGCAATCGGCTTTTCCACGGCGACTTTGTCGAGGCCCTGGACGGCAAATTCCGGGTACACCTCGAAGGTGGCAACGAACTCGACGTCTTTGCCGGCTTCCAGGGTTTTCGGCTCGATGCGCGGATTGCCGGCCGGATTCAGTTTTTCCTGCATCACGGCTTCGTAGAACGAGCGCTGCATGGTGTCACCCCAGACTTCGCGACGCACGGCATCGCCCCAGCGCTGGTTGACCACATTCATCGGCAGCTTGCCCGGACGGAAGCCCGGCAGACGCTGGCTGCGCGCCAGTTGCTGCAAACGCTTGTTGATTTCGGATTCGATCGATTCAGCCGGCACGCCGAT
>DASUEK010000035.1:0-15070 GCA_036275115.1 Permianibacter sp.
CGGCTCGATGATGATGGCAGCCACCCGGCTCGGTTCGATGTCGCATTTGAAAATGTGCTGCAAATCGGCCAGCGCATCGGCCACCGACACGCCGTGATACTCGTGCGGGAAACGGCCGTGATAAATCTCGGCCGGGAACGGACCGAAACCGATTTTGTACGGCGCGACCTTGCCGGTCAGCGCCATGCCCATCATGGTGCGGCCGTGAAAGCCGCCGCTGAACGCGATGACGCCAGTGCGCTTGGTGTAGGCGCGGGCGATCTTGATGGCGTTCTCAACCGCCTCGGCGCCGGTCGACAGGAACAGCGACTTCGCCGGGCCCTTTATCGGCGCAATGGCGTTGAGTTTTTCCGCCAGCTCGACGTACGGCTCGTACGGCATCACCTGAAAGCAGGTGTGCAGGAAGCGGCCGAGTTGCTTCTCGATGGCGGCCATCACTTTCGGGTGGCGGTGGCCGGTGTTGAGCACGCCGATGCCGCCCGCGAAATCGATGTAGCGCTTGCCTTCGACATCCCAGACCTCGGCGTTCAGCGCCTTGTCGGCGTAACGCTGGGTGGCTTGGCCGACGCCGCGGGCGATGGCGGCTTCTCGGCGTTTCTGCAAATCGGCATTGCGGGCGGCGGGGCTGGGCGACATGGCGGGACCTATGACTCAGTCGATGACAGGGGCGGTGGTGGGGCGCCGATTCGATACGGCGGTTGTGTTTAATAAGTTAAACACAGTGTTGCGGCTAGCAGCAAGGGGCTGGGCAAGCGGGTTGCGCTGCCTGGACGTCGCTAGCAGTGACTAAGGCACCAGATTCTGCAGGGCGTCGCGCCGGATCTGGTCCAGCCGTCCTGATTTGGCCAACGCGGCCAGCCGCTGGCGCAGGGCCGCCACCAGGGCCGGATCGCTGCCGGGCGAAGCGGCCAACTGGAAGTCGGTATCCGGCAGCAGCGGGAACACGGGCTCGAGACTGTCCACAGCGATGCCGAACTGCCGGGCATGCCAGGCCAGCACACCCGGTTGCAGGGTGATCAGATCGAGTCGGCCGGCCTGCAGCTTGCGCAGGTTTTGCAGCGGGTCGTCGACCACGTCGATCTGGCTTAACGGCACCCCGATTTTCACCAGCTGGCGGTAACCGGCACTGTCGCGGCGGGTGCCGATGCGCAAGCGCTGCAGGGCGTCCGGTTGGCCGACGGTCAACTGCCGGCTGCGCAGCGCGTACAGCGCAATCGGATCGCGGAACAGGCTGCCAAGCCAGATGAATTGCTCGCGCCGTTCCGGCAATTGCATGACGCTGGCGATGACGAGATTCGGCGTGGTGCGTGCCATCAATACGATCCGCCGCCACGGCATCGCTTCGATGCTGACTGGTGGATCCTGCTCACTCAGCAACGCCGCGATGATGCGCACCGACACGCCATCGGCCTGGCCACCAGCCCGGCCAAAACTGAACGGCGGATGGTTGTCGTCGACGATCACCCGGAAAGGTGGCAACGATGTGCGCTCGGCGAACGCCGGTGTTGCGACGCTGATCAGCAGTGCCAGCACCACGCTGAGTGATGCCATCAATCGATCTGCGGTGTTGCTCATGGCGTCGTGACCGGTGCGGCGCAGATGCGGTTGCGGCCCTGGTGCTTGGCGTCGTACAGCGCGCGATCGGCGGCATCGATAAGCGCGGCCGCGTTGCGACCATGGCCGGGGTAACTGGCGACGCCGGCCGACAGCGTTGCGCGCAGGTTCAAGCTGCCGAACGGCACCTGCAGTTGCTCAAATGCGCGCCGCCACTGATCGGCCCGTTCGATGGCGGTGGTGGTATTGGCATGTGGCAATACAAACAGGAATTCCTCACCACCGTAGCGACACGGGATATCGCTGGCTCGCGCCTGTTCCTTGAGCAATTTGGCCAGCTGGCGCAGCACTTCATCGCCGGCCGGGTGGCCGTAAGTGTCATTGAGTTTCTTGAAGTGATCGATGTCGGCCAGCACGACGCTGACCGGGTAACCTTCGCGCAAGGCGCGCGCCAGTTCGCGCTCCAGCGATTCTTCCAGATAGCGCCGGTTGAACAGGCCGGTAAGCGGATCACGGATGGCTTGCTCGCGCAGCAAGCCATGCAATTCCTCGACTTTGGCCAGCTGTTGCTGCAGGTGATCGTTGGTCAGCCGCAGCGCGGTTTCCATTTGCTTGCGTTCGCTGATTTTGCGCGAGATGCCGCAGATGTAGCGGACGTTGCCCTCGTCATCGAGCAGCGGTGACAGCACGGTGTCGAAGTCCTGCGTGTGCTGATCGCGGTCGGTCGCGGTTTCTTCGTAGTGGCTGACCGTGCGGGTTTCGACCACGGTCTGGTAACGCTGACGAATGCGCGCCAACAACTCCTGGTCGGTCAGCAAATCGCTCAATTCCTGATTCAGCATTTGTTCCTTGCTGGCACCAAAGAAACTGGCCATCGCCATGTTGGTGGCGACCAGCCGGAACCGGTTGTCCGGTTCAACCCGCAGCAGGAACACGTGATCGGTCATCGCGTCGTAGAACTGCTGCAGCACCTTGCGCTGTTCGCGCAATTCCAGCTCGACGTACTTGCGACCGCTGACGTTGACCGCAGCGACAAAAATCGCCGCTTTGCCCTCGAATTCGGTCAACCGGGCCGAAACCGACATCCAGACTTTGTCGCCGTGCGGGGTCTGCAAGGCGAGCTCCAGATCGTCGAGCTTGCCGTCGCGCTGGAGTGTGCTGACGAACAATTCGCGATCCGCCGGGTTCTGGTAATACATCGGTGCCGGGGTGCCGATCACTTCGTCGGCATGCGGGACATCGAATTCGGCGACCGCGCGCTGATTCAGGTAGAGCACCCGGTTGTCAGCCAGCGAGGTGATGACGATGGCGCAAGGCGCGCTCTCCAGCAGCAGCCGGTATTTGGCTTCTGATGAGCGCAGCGCCGCCTCGCCGGCCAGCCGGGTTCGGTGCAGCCGCCAGAGCCACAGGCTCAGGGCCGCAAGTGCAATGAGGGCGATCAGGTAGCCAACCACAGCCATGCTCACCAGGACGGCCCCTCCCGGGCCTGTCTGCCTAGTCTGGCAGGCTCGCTGCCAAACGCCAGTCGTCGATCCTATGAAAGCCCCGACTTTGGTGTTGCGATCAACCCGGCAGAATCGCCGTTGTGCTACCCTTTGCGCCCTTCAATTCCGTCGCGCCATGGCGGTGGCGGCGGGTCCAGTCGAAAGTCCGTTGCAAGGGTCGTGTCCATGAAAGCTCCAGTCCGTGTTGCTGTTACCGGTGCCGCCGGTCAAATCTGCTACTCCCTGCTGTTCCGCGTCGCCAATGGCGAGATGTTTGGTAAAGACCAGCCGGTCATCCTGCAATTGCTGGAAATCACCCCGGCGCTGAAAGTGCTGGAAGCGGTGGCGATGGAGTTGAATGACTGCGCCTTCCCGCTGTTGCATGGCATTGTTCCGACCGACAACCCGGAAGTGGCCTTCAAGGACGCCGATTACGCCCTGCTGGTTGGTGCCAAGCCGCGCGGCCCGGGCATGGAGCGCAGCGATCTGCTGAAAGACAACGGCAAGATTTTCAGCGCACTCGGCAAAGTGGTCGACAAGGTCGCCAGCAAGAACATCAAGATCGTCGTGGTCGGCAACCCGGCCAACACCAACGCCTACATCCTGAGCAAGAACGCACCGAGCATTAACCCGCGCAACATCACCGCGCTGACCCGCCTCGACCACAACCGTGGCCTGCATCAGCTGGCCGAGAAAGTCGGCGGCAAAGTGGCCGACATCAAGAAGATGCTGATCTGGGGCAACCACTCGACCACCCAGGTGCCGGACATCACCTACGCCACCATCAATGGCAAGGCCGCACCGACCGTGGTTAATGACGACGCCTGGACCCGCGATACCTTTATTCCGACGGTTGCCAAGCGCGGCGCCGCCGTGATTGCCGCCCGCGGTGCCTCGTCGGCTGCCTCGGCTGCCAACGCCGTGGTCGACCACATGCGTGACTGGGTACTCGGTACGGCCGAGGGTGACTGGACCTCGATGGCGGTTGCCAGCGACGGCAGCTACGGCATTGAGAAGGGCCTCATCTACTCCTACCCGGTCACCTGCAAGAACGGCGAGTGGACCATCATCCCGAACCTGCCGGTGAACGATTTCATCAAGGGCAAGATGAAAGAGTCGGAGAAAGAACTGCAGGAAGAGCGCGATACCTGCAAAGAGTTGATGTAATCGTCAGCTGCTTTTCGCCTTCGCCGGTTATTCGCACCGGCTGTACGCAAACGGGACCTTCGGGTCCCGTTTGCGTTGATGGCCGCTGTGCCAAGTCGTTTGTTCCCGCTGCGCTAACAACGTGAATCGGCGACGCGTGAAATTGACGCAACCTTTCCATGCGTGCAGGCATGAATGATTCGGTCGGTGTCATGGCGCCGGACAAGCCGGAAAGCCAGCGTCGCGAACGTCGCAACAACAGTGTGCTGTTGCCAAGCCACGACGATGGGAGTTGCACAGTCCCGAACCGAAGTACCAGTGCGAGCACCACCGTGATCGTCGATTAACTGACGGCAAGTCAGCTAATCGGTGCATGACGTGTGGCGATCGTGGTCAATGAATTTACTCGCGCCATCGTCAGAGATCGCCAGCTCGAAACGGCAGAAAACGCGGCCAAAAGACTACACTTTGATACACGGCGTAAAGCGGACTTTACACTCCGCGACAAACTTACACTTTTGCTTGACGGTTAAATTTTGAGCGCCTAGATTGCGCGCCTTTGCCGGAGCCGAGCTCCGCTTTCGTCAATTGACGCTTGTTTTAATCATCCAGTCGCAGGAGTAGTTATGCTGTTTGCCGAGATGCGCCACCAGCCGGTTGCGCGCGCCGTTCTTGCTTTGCTTGCCATTTCTCCCGCCGTTGTTGTCGCTGAAGAAGCGGTCGAAGACCGCATCGTTGTCACCGGCACCCACATCAAGCGCATCGATCAGGAAACCTCGTCGCCGGTGGTTGTTATCGACCGTACCGCCATCGAAGGCTCGGGCGCGGTCACGCTGCACGAACTGCTGCAACTGTCGCCGTACAACGGCGCCGGCAGCTTCAATGAATCGTTTACTTCCGGTTTCACGCCGGGCGCGGCCGCATTTGATTTGCGCAGCCTTGGTGCCGAACGCACCTTGGTGCTGGTCAATGGCAAGCGCCAGCCGATGTATCCGTTCGGCGCCGGCGGCAGCAATGCCTTTGTCGATCTGAACAGCATCCCGCTCGCCACCGTCAAACGTATTGAAATTCTGAAAGACGGCGCTTCCGCTTTGTATGGCTCCGATGCGGTAGCCGGTGTCGTCAACATCATTACCTATGACAGTTTCTCCGGCACGGAAGTCGCGGTGCGCGGCAAAGGGACCGAGCATGGTGGTGCGGATACCAGCGCGGTGTCGTTGCTGCATGGTGGCGAAACGGAAAAACTGAACTGGCTGATTGGCGTTGATGCTTCGCATCGTGACGAGCTGCTCGGCGAAGATCGCGATTACGCCAAGTCGTTACGTCGCGATTTGGGTGAGCTGGGCGTTCGCGATGGTCGTGACATCTTCAGCGGTGAGGGATGGCAGTTCAACCAGTCGACTGGCGTGTTCTCTCCACTTGGTGCCTGTGCCGCGGAAAACCGGGTCGCCGGTGCGGATGTCTTTGGTTTTGGCTCTGGTGACATCTGCCTGAATGACTATGCCGGCCAAGCCCAGCTGCTGCCGGAAACTGACCGTGCCAGCGTGGATGGCAAGATCGGCTACGACTTCGGTTGGGCCGCGTTCGTGCTGCACTACGGTCTCGTTGGTGTCGATACTCGCTCAACCGGATTTCATACGGCAATTCCATACCCCACTGATGGCAATGGTTTCGGCCAAGTGGAAACGATCGATGGCGTGAATATTGTGACCGTGAGGCGCCTGACCGAGCTTGGTACGCCGACCATCGAAACCGAATCACGCAGCCAACAGTTCGGTATGGATTGGCAGTGGCAGCTGGCCGATTACGATTTCAGCCTTGCGCTTTATCGTCACGAAACTGAAATCGATGAAACCCTCAGTGAAGGTTGGCTGCATGTCGATGATTACCTTCGTCTGCAGTCGGATATGGCGAACAACGTATTTTCGATTCGCAATCCGTTGACCGCTGCCCAGGTTGACGATTACACCAGTGAGTTCTGGCACAAAGGCGAGTCAACGGTAACCGCGCAGGAACTGCGGATGTCTGGCCCGTTGGTGGATACTGTTCGTGGCCCGATTTGGCTGGCGGCGGGCCTGGAACACCGGAAAGAAACCTTCTTTGATCGCTCTGAGCAGGCCATTCTGGATGGTGACGTCGTCGGTTATGGCACCTCCGGTGCCGAGGGTGAGCGTTCGCTGACTGCGGCTTATGTTGAAACGGCGATTCCATTGTCGGATACCGCTGAGCTGTCACTTTCGCTGCGTCAGGACGATTACAGCGACTTCGGTAGCAGCACCAATCCCAAGCTTGGCTTGCGCGTGAATCCTACCGAGGCGCTGTTATTCCGGCTGTCGTGGGGCACCGGCTTCCGGGCGCCGAGCATGCATCAGCTCTACACCAAGCTGAACATTGGCAGCTCGGGCAATTTGCCTTTTGTCCAGTCGGGCAATCCGGATCTGGAGCCGGAAGAATCGGAATCCGTCGTCGTCGGCATGCTGTTCGAGCCGGCATCGGGTAGCGAAGTATCCTTCGATCTGTGGTCGGTCGATGTCGACAACATCATCAGCAATTTGGGCGCTGCCACGATCGCTGAACGTTGCTTGGCAGGCGGCACCTTGCCGGATTTCTGTGTCGGTCGGATTATCGAAGCGAACCAAACGTTTACTGCATGGGATGGCAGCCAGTACACCCCGACGGTTCGTACCTATAATGATTCGTTCCTGAATCTGGCCGGCCGCAAAGCCTTCGGTGCTGATTTGGGTTTTGCCTTCCGGTTCAACCGGATTGCGGGGGGCGTCCTGAAATGGCAGACAGAACTCTCGCGTTTGATCAACCTGGAAGGTGAAGCGTATCCCGGTGCAGGTGTCGATGAGCAGGAAGGCAATTCCGGCAACCCGCTCTGGCGTGCCAAGATGAGTCTGCATTGGCAAGGCGAGGCGGCCAGTCATTACGCCGGCTTGCAGTACGTCGGCGATTGGGATGTACTGGCCAACAACGGAGATGTGTTTTACACCATCGACGATTACCTCCAGCTGGACTATCAGTTCGGTTACGCCATCACCACGAATCACCGCGTTGTCTTGGGTGTGCAGAACCTGACCGACGAAGAGCCGCCGCTGTCGCGCTTTGCCTGGCCGTTCTTCAATCAGTCCCTGTACAGCCCGATGGGGCGCAGTGCCTCGCTGGAATGGCAGGGCCGGTTCTGATGACAGCGAATGGCCCGCAGAATGCGGGCCATTTGTTTGCAGCAAGTGGTCAAATCGAGGAGTGAGTCGATGATGAACACGCGACGGCAATTGCGGGTTGTGTTTGTCGTGATGCTTGGCTTGTGTTCGGCGTTGCCGGCTATGGCGTCGGTACCGGACGTGACGCTGGCACCGAACGTGACGGTTCAGCTGCGCGGCATTGCAGTGGCGCAGGAGCTGCGCAGTGACTATTACATCGGTGCGATCTACCTGCCGGAGTGGAGTCCTGAGCTGGTGCTGGCCGCCAGCGAGACGGTGCCGAAGCGGATGCAGCTGAAAGTGCTGACCGAGCGTTTGTCGGCGCGCGAATTCCAGCGGCACTGGAAGGAGCGCATTGCACTCAACAATCCGCGCTCGACCTGGCAGCCGCAAGGTGACCGTATCCTGAAGTTCGCCAACGCTTTCCGTGACAACCTGCAACGCGGCGATCTGATCGAGTTCGATTTTCTGCCCGGACGCGGCACCACGGTGCGCTTGAATGGTCAGGTGCTGATCACGATCACCGGGGATGGCTTTTATCCGCTGCTGTTGTCGGCGTGGCTCGGTGAAATTCCACCGACCAAGGCATTTCAAAACCATTTGCGCAGCGGCGTCGACAACCCGGGCTGGGCGGTATTGACGGACAAGCTGAGCAGTGTGGCGATGGTTGAGCGGCCGTTGCTCAGCGTGCAAGCGCCAGAGGCTGAGGTGCCGACCCGCGTGGCCAGCGTCGAAACGGCAAAAGCCGCGCGCCCGGTTGCATCAAGCAAACCGGGTTCGGAAAAGTCAGAATCGGGTAAAGCTGCATCGGCCAAACCGGAATCAAGCAAGTCTGTCGCAACCAAGGCGCAGCCAGCCAAGCCAGCAACCAGCCCGGTAGCAACGGCCACGTCGGTGGCGGGTGGCGTACCGACTGACAAGCAGGCCGAAACCAAGCCGGTGAATACGTTGGCCGCTACGGCCGGCACGAACGCCGTCAACGGCGCCGCGCCAACTTCTGTCATTGCCCAAAGTGAGCCAGCGGTCCCCACCAACGGCGCAGCTGACGCTGTGCCAGCAACGGCTGCGGTTGATGCCGGCACCAGCACCACCGCGGAGGTAGCGCAGGCGGGAGCAGCGCTGAACTCCGAAAGCTCGGCATCGGAATTGGATGAGGACTTGCTGTTGGGCGAGTACAAGCGCGACGCCCTGCGCCATATTCGCAAGCAACTGGAATACCCGGCCCGCGCTTGGCGGCTTGGCCTGACCGGTTCAGGCATTATTCGCGCCCGGCTGGACCGCAGCGGCCAGCTGCTTGGCAGTGAAATAGTGGTCAGCACTGGTCAAATGATCCTCGACCATGCGATGACGGCGATGCTCGAGCGCAGTTTGCCATTACCGGCATTGCCGACTGCGGTGCGCAGTGATGAACTGGAGCTCGACATCCCGGTCGACTTCGTCAAGTAAGCGCTTGCTTACAGATAACCCACTCCCATATCTGCCCAGCCAACGGAGCCTATCGGCTCCGTTGGCATTTTGACGCGTTCTGAAACTGACAGGTCAGACCATGGCCAAGTCAGCGCCAGCCTTGAATTTCTCCTGTCTTTATATGGCAGCACAGCCGTCTGTACTGGACTAGCGCCCCAAAAATTCGTTAACTTGCTCACAATTGGGGTGCAGTTCCAGGTATCGAACATGAAAAAAATCAAGCAATTACTGGTGATTGGTGGGGTCTCGCTCACGTTGGCGCTTGGCCAGCTGGCGGCGACCTCGGTGCAGGCAGCGGATGCCCGGGTCGCCAACACCGAGTTGCAGTTGCTCGGTATCGGGATGGCGCAGGAGTTGCGCACAGACATCTACCTCGGCGCCCTGTTTGCGCCGGCCGATGCCAAAACGCTGGACGCCGCGTTGGCCGACAACGTGCCGAAGCGAATGAGCATCAAGATCGTGGCGGAAAAATGGTCGGCACGCGAACTCGGCCGTACCTTCAAGGAGCGTATTGCGCTCAACAATCCGCGGCCGGTCTGGCAAGCTCAGGGCCAACACATCATCGCGTTCGCCAATACGTTCAAAGACAACCTGCAGCGTGGCGACACGGTCAACTTCGACCATGTGCCGGGCGTCGGCACCGAAATTTCGATCAACGGCAGCAAACTCAACACGATCCGTTCGACCAGCTTTTTCAACCTGTTGATCAATGCCTGGGTCGGTGACCTGCCGCCGAGTCAGGCCTTCAAAGCTGCGGTAACGGGCAAGGGTGACGCCCGCCAGCGCGATAGCTATCTGGCGCAATACGACACCTTGCTGCCGGCACCGGGCCGCACCTTTACCGCGACGGTGGAAAAGCCGGAAGAGAAGCCGGCGCCCGCGAAGGTGGCTGAGGCAAAACCGGTTGAGACCAAGCCCGCTGCCAAACCAGTGGAAACGAAACCGGTCGAGACCAAGCCGGTAGAAACCAAGCCGGTTGAAACGAAGGTTGCTGAAACCAAGCCCGTTGAAAGCAAGCCGGTGGAGACAAAACCGGTCGAGACGAAACCAGTTGTTGAGAGCAAGCCGGCTGTTGCGGCGGCCAAACCGGTTGAGATTCCGCCGGCCATCTCGGCGCTGGATGTACCGGCGGTGGATGCAGTTATCGACCCGGATCTGCTGTTCGGTGATTACAAGCGAGAAGCCATGAAAGTCTTCCGCAAGAACCAGTTCTATCCGCCGAAAGCGTTCAAGGACAAGCTGGTTGGCGAAGGCGTGGTACGCGCCACCGTCGACAAGAGCGGCAACATGCTGGCGGTCGAAGTGGTCGAGTCGACCGGCGAGCGTATGCTGGATCGCGCGATGATCGACATGGTCACCAAGTCGATGCCGCTGCCGGAGCTGCCGCCAGAACTGCCGGAAGACAGCTACAACATCGATGTGCCGGTGCGCTTCACGCTGTAAACTGGCGCCGCAACCGAATAGCAAAGCGGGGGCCATCGGCCCCCGTTTTTTATGGGCTGTCGTCGCGACGGCCACGTTTTCCTGGAGACTTGCATGAGCAGCCAAACGGTGGTCATCGTCGGCGCCAGCAACAAGCCGGACCGCTATGCCAACAAGGCGCAGAAACTGCTGCGCCAGCATGGTCATACCGTGATTCCGGTGCACCCGCTGCTCACCGAAATTGACGGTGTGCCGGTGCAACCGTCGTTGGCCGCGATCGCACAACCGGTGGATACCGTGACCCTGTATGTCGGGCCGGAGCGCAGTGCGGTGATCGCCGATGCACTGGTGGCGCTGAAGCCAAAGCGGGTGATCTTCAACCCGGGTTCGGAATCGGTATTGCTCGAACAGCGTCTGCGTGCGGCCGGCATTTCATTCGAAGCGGCCTGTACCTTAGTGCTGCTCAACACGGACCAGTTTTAATCGTGTGGTGGTTGTGGACTGCCGCGATGCTGTCGCTGCCAACGATGTTCGCGGGTCAGTATTCCCGTCAGCGCTGGTATCCGTTGCTGAAACCGCTGCCGCTGCTGTTGCTGATCAGCGCGGTTGTGCAGGCGCCGGAATTCACCGGCAAAACGGCTGTGTTGCTGGCGCTTGCGGGCGGTTGGCTCGGTGATGTCGCGTTGCTGTTCCGGCGCGGTTTTCTGCCGGGCTTGCTCGCCTTCCTGCTCGGCCATCTCGCGATGGCGGTTGCACTGTGGCAACACGGTGCCGGCCTCAATCCTTGGCTCATCGGTCTGGTATTGCTGGTTGCGCTGCTGATGCAGCGCGCGTTGCGTCCGCCGGGTCGCGTGTTGAACCTGGCCGTGCTGGTTTATGGCGCCGTGCTCGGAGTGGTCGCCGTGCTCGCGATACCTCTGTCATTTCAGCAAGCGGGTGCCTGGCCGCTGGCGCTCGCGGCCGGCTTGTTTGTGCTCAGTGACAGCCTGCTTGGCTGGAACAAATTCCGCCGACCGTTGCCAACGGCGCAACTGTGGATACTCGGCAGTTATTTCGCGGCGCAATGCCTGTTTGTCTACAGCTTCCTGACGGTGATGGCATGACCGACGCCTTGCTCACTCTGACCGAGGTCAGTTTCCGTTATCCGGGCGCAGCGCACGATGCGGTCCAACAGGTGAGCCTGCAACCGCAGCCGGGCGAAGTGTTCGGTCTACTGGGCCCCAATGGCGCCGGCAAGAGCACGTTGATGGCGCTGATCAGTGGCTTGCTGACTGCGCAATCCGGACGCGTGGCGCGTCACGCCAAACGGTTTGCGCTGGTGCCGCAGGAGCTGGCGTTTTATCCGATGCTGAGCTGCCGCGAGAACCTGGAATTCTTTGCCGGTGTGCAGGGCTTGCGCGGTGCTGTGCGGCGTCAGCGCGTGCAGCATTGCATTGCGTTGGCCCAGTTGCAGGCGGCCGCTGATCAGCGCGCCGCACATTGTTCCGGTGGTCTGAAACGGCGACTCAATTTCGCCATCGGCATGCTGACCGATCCGGATCTGCTGTTGCTGGATGAACCGACGGTCGGTGTCGACCCCCAATCGCGGGCGCATTTGCTGGCGGCCGTGGCTAACTTGCGTCAGCAAGGCAAAACGCTGATCTACACCTCGCACTACATGGAAGAAGTGCAGGCGCTGTGTGATCGCCTCGCCATCATCGATCACGGCCGTGTCCTGGTGCAGGGACGGCTCGATGCCTTGCTGACCGAAGCGACGCCGGTACTGCGCGTGCGATTTGCTGCACTGCCCGCTGATGCCGCATGGCAACAACTTCCCGCCGGCTTTACCGTACTGCCGGTCGAAGGCCAGGATCACCGCTTTGGCAAAACCGACGACCAGCACTGGTCCTCGCTGCTGGCGCATTTCGAGCGTCACGGTCTGCATTGCCAGCAACTGCAGTACGGCCACCGTCATCTCGAAGACCTGTTCCTGCAACTGACCCACCGCACGCTGCGCGACTGAGAACCCAAATGACCGCGATGCCGAAACCGGCTTATCTTAAGACTGTCGCGATGCTTGCCGGCAAGGAGCTGCGCGCACTGCGGCGCGACTGGCACGGTTTGCTCGTGCTGTTTGCGATGCCCGCCGTGTTCATTCTGGTGATGTCGCTGGCGCTGCGTGACACCTTTCAGCCGCCGACGCTGGAGCTCGGCGTACCCTTGCTGCTGGACGAAGCGCAGACCGACGCCAGTCGGGAATTTCTGAGTGCGTGGCAGAATATGCCGCTGCAAACCGGGCAGAACAACACCGCGTTGTCGCTGCTCCATGACCGCGGCGGGCTTGAACAGGCGCTACGTCAGCGCGCGGCGTTGTGGGCGATTGTGGTGACGCCGGCGTTTGCGGCCGATACGTCTGTGGCCAACACGTCGGCAACCGCGAGCGCGGTAGTCGAGGTGCTCGCCGAACCTGGGTTGCCGATGGCCGTCCTGGCGGCAGCGCAAGCGCAAGTGGAGCGCGAACTTGCGCTGGCGCGCGCTCGTCAGCTGTTTGCCTCGCAGCCAGTGCTGGCGATGCAATTGGAGCAGTTGCCCGCCGTCAGCGCGCGTCATGTCGCCGGTGAGCGGGGGCAGGCCGCATTGACTGCCACCCAGCAAAGCGTGCCGGCCTGGCTGACCTTTGCAATGTTCTTCGTCGTGATTCCGCTGTCGACGATTGTAATCGCCGAGCGCTCTCACGGCACACTGATGCGGCTGGCAACGATGCGGATCACGCCGCTGCAACTGCTGCTTGGAAAATTGTTGCCATTCTATGGGGTCAACCTGATTCAGACCGCGCTGATGCTGCTGGTCGGCCGCTTTGTGGTGCCGGCATTCGGCGGCGATGCCTTGCAATTGCAGGTCGATCCGGTTGCGTTGTGGCTGATCGCCAGTGCGGTCAGTTTTGCCGCGCTTGGCTTTGGTTTGCTCATCGCGAGCTATGCCAAAAGCATCGAGCAAGCCACCACGATCGGTGGCGTCAGCAATATTCTGTTCGCGGCGTTTGGCGGCATCATGGTGCCGGCGCTGGTGATGCCGCCGTTCATGCGCGAGCTGGCGCACTACTCGCCGATGAACTGGGGCTTGGAAGGATTTTTGACGGTATTTTTGCGCGGCGGGGACAGCACTGCTGTGCTGCCCTATGTCGGGTTGTTGCTGGCGCTCTGCGCCGGCTGTTTGCTGATTGCCAGTCGGGTGCTGGCGAAAGCGATGCGCGACTGACAAACGCCGATAAGGTGCAATGCATTGCACCTTATCGGTTTGGTAATTATTTGATCAGCTTCAGCAGCTCACGAAAGAACACGGTTTCCTGATCGGCCAACTTCAGCAAATGCTGTTGCAGCAGTGGCAGATCAACCGGCATCCGGCCCTTGTTCATGCGTGCGGCCGCCAGCGCGAATTCGCGCCAATCATCACCAATCTGGGTCAGTCCTTTTGCGTGCGCGATCAGGCGTTCGTCACCAAGCAGCTGGCCTGCCTGCTGCAAAAATGCCGCGTACAAGAACCGGAAACCGGCGCCGCCGGTGCCTATCTCTTCCTGCATCCGGACGACGTGACCGACATAGCGGCGGACGTAGTCGGTTGGGTATTTGGCGGTCAGCTTTGGTAACCGATTGCCGAGAAAACGGATGCCGCGGGTACCAATGAATGGCGCCGGCGTATGCAGCATGATCCGGCAGGTGCGGATCATCGCCTTGCGCAGCAAGGGTTTCAGATCGGGTGTCGCGACCGGGCCATCGAGGTAATACAGCAGGCCCTTTGGCGCAAGTACGCCACGTACAAACCTCGCTTTCTGCAAATCGGCGCTGGCACAACGCTTGACCTGTTCGAACACCGGATCGCTTATCAGATAGTGGTCGCCGTCCTTGCCGTACACCAGCAGATTGTGGGCGTTGAAGTGAAAACGCATGGCTGGCGGAAAGTACGGCAAGAAATACACCGAGGTTTGCAGGCCGACCAGCTTGCCTTGTGCCAACAGCTCGTCGAGTCGCCGCTGGCCCTTTTCGGCATTGCGAAACGTTTCGAACTTGAACGGCAACTTCAGCAAGCGCTGCAGCGATTTGATCAGGAATCGCGGCGGCATCCGATAGGCGATCAGTGGCAGCTGGTTGATCTTGATGAACGGCAGATAGGCGAATGACAGACCGCTGGCGAGGCCAAAGGCCATTGCTTCGGTCATGGCTAAGCCTTTCGCGCGCAGCATTGCCGACAGCACGCCACTTTCGCAGTGGGCGTATTGCTGGTGCTCAAACGCGCTGGTGGTGTCGGCGTGTGCCGTAACCGGTTCGGTCATCATCGAATGTTCCTGATCGGTCATGGCAGGGTTTTCAGCCGAAAGACATCAATACCGAGTGCATCGGCGTGGCGTTGCAGCAGCGCGTCCGACAGCCGCAGAAAAATATGGGGTCGCAGGTGACGGCGCACACGCCATTGCCAAAATCCGGTGGCCTGCGCCAGTGTCGGGATGTCCATGCGCTGTTGGTACATCCAGAATTCCAGCGGCGAACTCTGACCCTGTTCGACCCGCTGCCGGGCTTGCCGCGCCTGTTCGGCAAACCACTCGCCGGCATCCAGGGTCGGGCCGAAATCGACTTCCGAGCCGCCCGTTTTGACCATCACGTACTCGCCATCCGCATTGACGGCGTAAACGGCTTTGCGCTCGTGCTGGAACACCGGGTTGGTTTCCTGCGGTACTTCGTCAGCGCGCATCTCAGACCACCGTCAAGTGAATGAACGCACTGGAGAAGCGACCGCTTTCCGGCACAAAACAGAGCA
>DASUEK010000036.1:0-4389 GCA_036275115.1 Permianibacter sp.
TTATCTCCGTGCAGGCATTAGGTGATGAGGTCGTGGTGGAAGCAGCATAGCCTGTCAGCGTGCCAAAACAAAAACGGGCGCCGTAGCGCCCGTTTGTTTTACCACAAAAAACTCAGTCTTCCAGATAGGTGTATCCGGACAAACCGGCCCGGAGTACGTCCAGGCATTGTTTCTTGTGTTCCGGTGACATGCTGCTGCCGGCGATCTGTTCCTGATACGACCGCAGCAGGGTTTCCGGCTCGAAGTGCACGTAGCGCAGCACATCGGCGACGGTGTCACCTTCTTCGCACTGGCTCAGCTTGTAGCTGCCGTCGGCTTCGGTTTCGACCATCACCGAATCGGTGTCGCCGAACAGGTTGTGCATGTCGCCGAGAATTTCCTGATAGGCGCCCACCATGAAGCTGCCGATCAAGTAACGCTCGCCTTCCTTGTAACCCGGCAGCGGCAGCGTCGCTTCGACATCGGTGCCATCGACGTAATGCTCGATGCGGCCATCGGAGTCGCAGGTCATGTCTTGCAACACGGCGCGGGCATCGTGTTCTTCGTTCAGCCGTTGCAGCGGCATGACCGGGAACACCTGATCGATACCCCAGGCATCCGGCATCGACTGGAACAGCGAGAAGTTGCAGAAGAACTTGTCGGCCAGTTTTTCGTTCAGATCGTTCAGGATCTCGACGTGCGCGCGCGAGGTTTGGTCGAGCAGCTTGCGCACTTCCTGGCAGATGGCGAAGTGCAGCTGCTCGGCGCGTGCCCATTCCGGCAGGCTGATGACGCCGTGCACGTACAGCGCTTGCGCTTCGCTGAGCAGGTAGACGGCGTCGTGATAGGCCTCGAGCACCGAGCGAGCGTTCAGGCCGTTGTAGGCAGTCCACAGCTCTTGCAGCACTTTCGGCTGATCGTCACCGACCGGTTCCGGTTCGCTGCGACCGGGCGCGTGTTCGACGTCGACCACGTTCATCACCAGCACGGCGTGGTGGGCGGTCAGCGCCCGGCCCGACTCGGTGATGATGTCCGGATGCGGCAATTCCTTTTCGTTGCAGATTTCTGCCAGCGCGTGCACGACGTTGTTGGCGTATTCCTGCACGGTGTAGTTCATCGACGAATACGAACGGGTCTGGGTGCCTTCGTAATCGACACCGAGGCCACCACCGACGTCGACGACCTTGATGTTGGCACCGAGCGCATGCAGCTCGCCGAAATAGCGGGCGCACTCTTTGACGCCACGCTGGATCTCGCGGATGTTCGGCATTTGCGAGCCGAGGTGGAAGTGAATGAGCTGCAGGCAATCGATCTTGCCCAGCTTGTGCAAGCGATCCACCGCCATCAGCACCTGGGTGGCCGACAAACCGAATTTCGATTTTTCGCCGCCGCTGCTTTCCCATTTGCCTTTGCCGACCGACGCCAAACGCACGCGCACACCGATGCGCGGGCTGACGCCGAGCTTGGCGGCTTCTTCCAGCACCATATTCAGCTCGTTGAGTTTCTCAACGACGATGTAGACATGACGGCCGAGTTTTTCGCCGATGAGCGCCAACCGGACATACTCGCGGTCCTTGTAGCCGTTGCAGACCACTTTCGAGCCTTTCGGCATCGGCATGCCGAGCACGGCCATCAGTTCCGGCTTGGAGCCGGCTTCGAGACCAAAGCGCTCGCCACCACCGTGACGAACCAACTCCTCGACCACCGAGCGCTGCTGGTTGACCTTGATCGGATAGACCGCGGTGTAGCGGCCAGCGTACTGGTAATCGCTGATGGCTTTGCCGAAGGCATTGCACAGCGTGTCGACCCGGTCATGCAGGATGTGGGCAAACCGGATCAGCACCGGCAGGCTGAGGCCACGGGCCTCGACTTCCTGCACCAGCTGCGGAATCGAGATGCCGTTGTCGACCTGACCCCGGCGCGGCAGTGCCACCACTTCGCCATTGGCGTTGATGTCGAAGTAACCGGCGCTCCATTGCCGAATGTTGTAAATGGCTCGCGCCTGCTGTACGACGGGGTCACCCATGGCCTTGGCTCCACATATTGGCCGCCCTGCAAAGAGGCGCGCATTGTACGGAGATTGAACAGCAGGTGTTACCGTTTTTTTCGGGCTGCCGACCCGCTCAACCGCAGTGTTTTGCTACCGCCTGACGGAGCTGGTTTTCCCACTCGGCATACTGCTGCTCAGTGGGCTCGTGACGTTGATTATTTTCATCAACCAGCAGTTTCCGGTTGGCCGTTTCAAACCGCTGCAACTCGTCCCGCGCCTGCTGGCAAGCTTCGGCTTGTTTGGCCTTGTTCTGGTTGATTTCCGCCTGATTCTTCTGCCGCGCCAGACGATCGGCCTGTATGCCTTCGGCCGCCTGACGCAACCTCGCCGCCCGTTCAGCGGCCGACTCGGTGTTGGATTCCTTAAACGTTTCCGGCGGCGGCGCGGCCAACTGCTGACTCTGCTTGGCGTCCGCCGGCGGCGGCTTGTCGCTGAAATGGACTTTGCCGTCCTTGTCTACCCACTTGTATAGCTCACCCGCTGTCGCCCCGACAGCCGTGATCGCCATGCACAGTGCCATCAATGCCCTACGCATACGCCCCTCAACCGAAACGCTATAAACTGGCGACCTTGGTCACCGCCGATATGACGCCATGATAGACGCCCAAACCATTGCCGATCTTGCCCGTCGTTTGGGCGAGAGTCTGCCACCGCAATTGAAAACCCTGCAGGCCGAAGCCGAGCAGAATTTCCGCGCCCTGCTGACTGCCCAGTTCAGCAAGCTGAATCTGGTCACCCGGGAAGAGTTCGATGCCCAGGTCAAGGTACTGACCCGGACCCGGGAAAAGATCGATGCGCTGGAAGCCGAACTCGCGGCGCTGAAGGCCAAACAAAACAGCTGAGCCGGGAGCACCGCCAGCGCTGCTGGCGGACAGGCTTTTGCGAGATCAGCCATAGCCCGAGCCCGGCAGGTCCTTCTACAGTGGCAGGCTCGCACAGTCAGCGTCAGGACGACGCGGCTGCATTCGATACCGAACCGCTAGTGCCATACAGGGACGTGCATGAGTCTGTCGCTATTGTTCACCCGCGCCGGCTTTGGCGTGCAGGCACCGCAGGTGGTGGTGGAAACCCACCTGTCGCCGGGGCTGCCCGGCTTCAGCATCGTCGGCCTGCCGGAAGCGGCCGTAAAGGAGAGCAAAGACCGGGTCCGCTCGGCGCTGCTCAACGCCCGTTTTGAATTTCCTGCCCAGCGCATCACGGTCAACCTTGCCCCGGCCGATCTGCCGAAAGACGGCGGCCGCTTCGATCTGCCGATCGCGCTCGGTATTCTGGCGGCGACCGGCCAAATCCCGACCGATAAGCTGGACCAGTATGAATTCCTCGGTGAGCTCGCCCTGTCCGGCGAGCTGCGGCCGTTCAGCGGCGCGTTGCCGGTTGCAGTCGCGGCCCGCCAGAAAGATCGCAAGCTGGTGCTGCCGGCTGGCAACGGCCAAGAAGCGGCGTTGGCCGGCGGCGAAGTCTTCGCGGCCGCCCATTTGCTTGAGGTCTGCGCCCATTTGCAGGGTCAGCAGCGGTTGCCCGAACCAGAGACCCTGACCACCGTTGCCAAGGTCGACGCCCCCGATCTGGCCGATGTCCGCGGCCAGGCTACCGCCAAGCGCGCGCTGACCATTGCAGCTGCCGGCCAGCACAACCTGCTTTTCATCGGCCCGCCGGGCACCGGCAAGACCATGCTGGCGAGTCGCTTGCCCGGCATCCTGCCGGACCTCGGCGATGACGAAGCGATGGAAGCGGCCGCCATTGCCTCAGTCAGCCAGCAGGGACTCGATGCCAGCCGCTGGCGGCTGCGGCCGTTCCGCTCCCCCCACCACACCGCGTCGGCGGTGGCGCTGGTCGGCGGCGGTGCGACCCCGCGTCCGGGCGAGATCTCGCTGGCCCACCATGGCGTGCTGTTTCTCGATGAACTGCCGGAATTCGACCGGCATGTGCTGGAAGTGCTGCGCGAACCGCTGGAGAGCGGCAAGGTGACCATTTCGCGCGCCGCCAGTCAGGCCGAGTTTCCCGCCCGGTTCCAATTGGTTGCGGCGATGAACCCGTGCCCCTGCGGCCATTACGGCAACGCCGATCGCTGCCGCTGCACACCACTCGAGGTGCGCCGCTACCTGAACAAGCTGTCCGGGCCATTTCTTGATCGCATCGACATGCATGTCGAAGTGCCGCCAGTGCCGCGCGCCGCGCTGCTTGGTAAAAGCGCCGCCGCCGAAACGCCAAGCGCTACGGTCAAACAGCAAGTGCTTGCTGCCCGCGAGCGGCAAAAAGCGCGCGGTCAGGTCAATGCACAGCTCGGCACCAGCGGTCTGGAAAAGCACTGCGAACTCGGCCGCGAAGACAGTCAGTTGCTGGAAACCGCGCTGGAAAAA
>DASUEK010000037.1:0-3789 GCA_036275115.1 Permianibacter sp.
GTCCGTGACGTGGTCGGCCAGCA
This sequence comes from Permianibacter sp., assembly GCA_036275115.1. GTDB lineage: Bacteria > Pseudomonadota > Gammaproteobacteria > Enterobacterales > Permianibacteraceae > Permianibacter. The sequence goes on from DASUEK010000037.1 coordinate 24, forward strand.
ACCGCAGCAGCCCGCCGTCGCCATGCAAAGCGCCGATCGCAGCAAACCGTTCCAGGGCCCGCGCGCCATGGCCGCCGCTGCTCCGAAAGACAGCGCGGTGAAACCGGCCAGCCGTCAGCAAGGTTCGGCGTTCGATCAATGGGAAGCCGAACAGTTGAAAGCCAACGGCGGCAACCCGGTCGTGGACAGCAAGACGCTACCGCGTCGCTGATTCAGCCCCTAACTCATGCAACAGCAGACGACCGGATGTCGTCGGCTCAACAACGGATTTTGCACAGGAGTGGCAAGATGAAATCGATTCAGCTTTTGGGCAGCGTGGTGCTGCTCGGCCTCATCAGCAGCTATTCGGTCCGCACCGAAGCGGCCAGCTGGGATGTTTGTGGTGACGAGAAAGTCACCTGGGATTCCAACAGCGTGACATTGCGTTCGTCGTCGGTCGGTTTTCCGTCCGGCAGCAGCTGGTTGAGTGCACTCAGCACCGCCATCAGCCGGGTCAATGAAAATCCGAGCCCGTTCAACTTCAGCCTCGCCAGTGGCGACACCAGCGTCGGTTTCGACAACGGCCAGAATGAAATCTGGTTCAGCGGCGACAGCGAATACAGCCCGGCAGTGACTTACACGTGGAAGACCTGTTACTGGGCGTTCGGCTATCACACCTCGATTGATGAAGCCGATATCGTTTTCTACAACGGCACCGCTTACACCACCGACATGACGCCGACTTCGCTGTGGCCCTATGGCGGCAGTTCGCGTCCGTTCCAGACCACCGCGATTCACGAAATCGGTCATGCGCTTGGCTTGAACCATGTCAACACCGAGTACAACGTGATGGGGCAGGACTGGACCCACATTCATGCCAACGGCAGCACCGCACGTGCCTACTTTGGTGAAGATGCAGCCTCAGGCGCAGTGTCACTCTACGGCCTCGGCAGTGGCGAAGATGTGGCACTGACCCAGTGGAAACACCTCGGTGCGAGCGGCGAGTACAGCACCCATGAACGCACCAAGCTGTACAACACCAGCGGCGTTGAACTGTCCGGCACCGCCTTTGAAGGTGCACGTCGCTATAACGTCAACAAAGGCCAGACCGTGCAGCTGGAATTGTCCGCCGAGAACAACGGCGCCAACAGCCAAACCGCTTCGCTCGGGTTCTACGTCTCGACCAACAACCTGATCTCGACCGGTGACACCTTGATCGGTACCGGCTCGCTGACGCTGAGCCGCGACGGTGTGCACACCTTCAAGGTGAACGTGGTGATCCCAAACAATCTGGTGTCCGGCACCAACTACTGGCTGGGTGCGGTTATCGATCGGACCGGCTCCATCGCCGAGTTCAGCGAAGCCAACAATGCCACCTACATTCCGATCCGCGTCAACTGATGCGCAAACGGAAATGCCAAGGGACGCCATGTGGCGTCCCTTTTTTCGTCTCGCCGACGCCGGAATGATCCGTGCAGGCTTTGTGACGGCAACGGTGTCGCTTCTACAGCGATGCCCGCCGCGCCGCCGTCTGCTGCTGCAGCTGCGGCTCCCGCCGCATGGCGTGGAGGCGCACGCCGTCGGAGAGATCCAGCGTGCCCTTCAGTTGAAAGCCAAAGCGTTCGTACAACGAAACGTTGGCCGGATTCTGGGTTTCCAGATAACAGATCTCGCCGCTACGGTCGGCGCGGGTCAGCACCGTTTTCAGCAACGCACTGGCGTGGCCCTTGCGCTGGTGGGTCGGGTCTACCGCCAGGGCCCAAAGATACCAATGCTCGGTACCGGCATGTTGCAGGCGCAGTGCTTTCGCCGCTGCGTCAAACTGCAACAACCGGCGCAACGCCTGGGTGCGGGCCTTGAATGGCAAGGCCCACATGCCGCTCCGCAATTCACGCCACAACGACGGCTGACAATGACGCGGCAACAGCCAGCACGCCACGGCATGGCCGTCGCTGGTGACATCAGCCTGACCGTAACGCAAACAATAACGCAGCACGGCTCGATACAGCACCGGCGTCAGCCGCTGGCGCCATTTCTCGTTTGGCTCCAAGTGATGCAACAACGGATCGTTGATGAACGCGCGACCCAACAGCTCGGTCAAGGCTGACACTTGTTCGGGACGTGCGGCACCGGTTAGCCGCTGTTGTTGACGCTCGCGCGGGAGCGCCACCTGTTTCACCACTTCCATGCCACGTTTCACCTTGTTGCTGCAATTCAACTTGCAGAGAGAACGTTCATTGCAGACCCACTGTCTGTACTGGCGACAGCAGGCCCGAGTCTAACGCGAAAGCGCGTCACGCCGTAGCAACAATCCGGATCATTCTATGCTGCGTGGCAGCAGACACTGCCAACCGGATCACGCCCGAAAAAAAACGGGGCGCTTTTGCGCCCCGTTTTCGTTGCGATAACTGCCTTCGCCTCAGCGACGGGCATCGCCTTTCTTTTTGTTCACCTTGCTGGCCGGCTTTTTCGCCGCCGGCTTGCTGGTGGTGCTGGCATTGCGCGCACTGCTGCTTGCTTTGGCCGAGGCTTTCGCTGGCGCCTTGGCTGCGGCTTTCGGCTTGAGCTTGCCGCCCGCGGCGACCTGACGCTGACAGCTCTGCACCAGAATGCCAAGCTCACGCAATGCCACCGAGAACTTGGCGAACTCGTGGGTATTGCTGGTGCGGAATTCGGTCAACAGCTGCAGCCAGCGCTTCACTTCGCTGTTGTCCTGCAAGAAGCTGTCGAGCCGGCTGTTGGCATCGAGCTCCTTGCCGGTCAGCTTGAGCACCGCGCCGGTCAATTGCCGCTGCTGCCAATCCAGTTCTTCGCGGAATGCCGAACGGGCAAACGCCTGCCAATGGTTTTCGACCGGCTGACGGACGATCTGACTCAGGAACCAGTGCAGATCGGTGCGGAAGCCGAGCTTGAAATAAGTCTCGGCGACCAGCGCCACCGGCTGCGCCTGCTCTTCCGCCACTTCGGCGATATCGAGCGCCGAGAACAGCGTGCTGAGGTGAGCCAGTTCTTCGGCCAGTTTCTTCGGCAAGCCACGCTCGACATAACGCTGGGTGTCGCCGGCCAAATCGGCCGCTTCGCTCGCTTCCAGCACCTTCGGCAACTGCGCGCGCAGCACATCAATCGCCGGCTTGAACCGGGCGATCTCCTCGGCAAGACCGGCGTGCTTGCGACGCTGACGCATGAACCAACGCGCGGCGCGACGAATCAGCCGCTGCGATTCGTGCATGGCTTCGAGCTGCAGATCCGCGGCAACCTTGTTATCGAGCGCTTCAATCTGTTCCCAGAACTTGTCGACGCCAAACACCTCACGCGCCAAGGTGAAGCACGAGGCCACTTCGGCAAAGCTGACGCCGGTCTCGTCCACCATGCGGTGGGCAAAGTTGGCGCCACCGAAGTTGACCATGTCATTGGCCAGCTGCATCGCGATGATTTCGTGCTTCAAGCGATGCTGCTGGATCGGCTCGGCAAACTTGTTGCGCATCAGTGGCGGAAAGTAACCGGCCAGCATGTCGCGGTAGAACGGATCGTCCACCACCGCCGGCACGTTCAGCTGGTCTTTCAAGCTCATCTTGCCGTACGAGGTCAGGATCGCCAGCTCGGCGCGGGTCAGGCCCTTGCCCTTGATCAGGCGCTCCTGCATTTCATCGTCAGTCGGCAGGTACTCGAGACCACGATCCAAGCGGCCTTCGCGCTCCAGTTGGTGAATGAAGCGGATGTGCTCTTTCACCATGCTGTTGGCGCGCGACTCGGTCACCGAAATGCTCTGGCTCTGGCGGTAGTTGTC
>DASUEK010000038.1:0-2571 GCA_036275115.1 Permianibacter sp.
CCGCTTGCAGGCAACGAGTTTCTGGAGCGAGGATTTTCCGCGCATTCCCGATGCCGCGCTGTATCCGGCCAATGACAGCATTCTGCAGTTGTGTGCTGGTTTGTCGGTTGGCCAATGATCAAGAATTGGGGCCGCGCCTACGAAAAGCGGATAGACCGAAATTTACGTTATTTGATCGACACAAATATTGAAGCGGATTGATCACCATGTTTCCCACCCTGACCACCGCCCGCCTTCGTTTGCGGCCGCCACGTGAGAGCGACATTGATGCGCTGTTCACCTTGTTCTCCGATCCGCGCGTGACCGAAGTTTGGAGTCACGAAGCCTGGACCGAGCGCCGCCAGGCCGAAGCCCTGTATCGCAGCATTGTCGACCACGCCGAACGTGGCACGCTGTACCAGTGGGCGATCACGGAAGCCGGCCACGACACGCTGATCGGCACCGCCACGCTGAGTGCCATCAACCGTACCCATCGCAGCGCCATGATCGGTTACGCGCTGCTGCCAACCATGCATGGCCGTGGCTATGCCCGTGAAGCCGCCGGCGCGCTCATCCGGCACGCCTTTACCGACTTGAACCTGCACCGCATCGGCGCTGATCTGGAACCGGACAACGCCGGCTCGCGCGCCGTGCTCGACGCCCATGGCTTTCAGGTCGAAGGCCGCCAACGCGACACTTACTGGCTCAACGGCCGCTGGTACGACTCGCTGCTGATGGCGCTGCTGGAGCCGGACTGGCGGGCGAGACAGGCGCAGCCGTAACTGGTGCCGGGTTTGTAGCCGCGTCGAACACGTCGGCCATGGGTGATCGTATGGATGTTGATGCCGTCAAAGTGCATTGCAGCGAATACCCCGGCAGCTCATCGAAGTTGTTCGGGCATCCCAGCAATGTGCTGGTCTACTATGTCAGCGGCAGAAAATTTGCCTATTTCAAAACCAGTGAACCCGAGCAGTGGCGTTTCAGCATTTGCACCAGTCCGGAACGCTTTCTGGAGTTGACCAGTGTCCCCGGCATCAAACCCGCGCGCTACATGGCCAAGTTTCGTTGGGTGACCATCGTCGATGTCAGCAGCGTGCCTGCCGACTACCTTCAGGAGCTGATTGACTGGTCCTATGCCAAGGCGTTGAAGGGACGCTCGAAACGGCGTTAGCCACGCCGAGGCTTGCCTTGGTCTGTGTCAACATCGTGTTCAGTTTTCGGTGGAGTCTGTTTGCCGGCAGCGCGACCATGGCGGCCATCAGCAACGGATACCGAACCGGGAGGTCACCATGGCCACAGCCCAACTGAAACCGCGTGAAATGGCGAAAGCCTTTTACGATCAGAACGCCGACTACGACGGCCTGTTTTTTGTCGGTGTCAAAACCACCGGCATTTTCTGCCGGCCGTCCTGCTCGGCGCGCCGGCCGAAACCGGAAAACGTCGAATACTTCCCCGATGCCGGCAGCGCCCAGCATGCCGGCTTCCGTGCCTGCAAGCGCTGCCATCCCTTGCAAGCGGACGGCAGTCACCCGGCCTGGGTCAACACGTTGCTGAACGCGCTCGATGCCAGCGCCGATGGCCGCCTGCCGGATGAACAGATGCGCGAGCTTGGTGTCGATCCGGCGCGGGCTCGGCGCTACTTTCGCCAGCACCACGGCATGACCTTCCAAAGCTGGGCACGGGCACGACGCTTGAATGCCGCGCGCGATGCCATCCGCAGCGGCGAACAGGCCAGCAAGGCGATCCGCGGATACAGCTCGGAAAGCGGTTTTCGCGAAGCATTTGATCGCGCCTTCGGTCACAGCCCCGGCGCCAGCGCCAAACAAGCGACGCTCATCACCGCGCAAATCGAATCGCCGATCGGCCCGATGCTCGCCGGCGTCACCGATGACGGCGTCTGCCTGCTCGAATTCATCGGCCAGCGCCGGCACATTCGTCAGCAAGAAGCCATCTGCAAATGGCTGCAATGCAAAGCGGTGCCGGGTGAGCACAAATGGCTGAAGGTGTTGCGCAAACAATTGGCCGAGTACTTCGCTGGCAAGCGGCGCGAGTTTGATCTGCCGCTGGTCTACCCCGGCACTTCATTCCAGCAAAAAGTCTGGCAACAACTGCTGCAGATCCCGTACGGCGAAACGATTTCCTATCAGGAATTGGCGCGCCGCGTCGGCGATGAAAACGCCAGCCGCGCCGTCGGCACGGCGAACGGTTGCAATCGTTTGGCAGTGATCATTCCGTGCCACCGCGTGGTCAACAAATCCGGCAATTTGGGAGGATACGGTGGTGGCTTGCACCGTAAGAGTTGGTTGTTGAAGTTGGAGCGGGGGGAGGGTTGATTGCGTTTGACGCGATTTTCTCGACACAGTGTAGAACTGCGGATCGATCGCGACTTTCGCCCCCACCTAACCATCCCGCTTCGCGCACTGCGCGAGTCGTTCGTCGAGCAAGGCAATTCACTGGATTGCCTCGAAACCCTCGACTCACCCCCCCCCCTGGCAGGGGAGGGATCGCCGGTTGAACGCTGCGTTGATGGTTCACAGCGTGAACATGACTTGGGCCATGAACGAACGGAATTGCTCCCTCCCCTGCCAGGGG
>DASUEK010000039.1:0-7778 GCA_036275115.1 Permianibacter sp.
GCTGGCGCACCACCGCCAGCAACCGCAACCTGAACCGCGATTACATGAAAGCGGAAACGCCGGAAATGCAGGCGATGCTGCGCCTGTTCCAGCGGCTGGACCCCGAACTCTATCTCGATATCCACGTCACCGACGGCGTCGATTACCAGTACGACATCACCTACGGCTCGAACATCCGGCACGCGTTCAGCCCACGCATCGCCCGCTGGTTGCGTGACAGCTACCAACCCGGTCTCGACAAGGCGCTGAAGAAACAAGGTCACATCCCGGGTCCGCTGATTTTCGCCAACAACAACCGCGATCTGAGCGCCGGCATCAGTGACTGGCAGGCCTCGCCGCGTTTCTCGCAAGGCTACGGCGATCTGCGCCATGTGCCGGCGATGCTGGTGGAAAACCATTCGCTGAAACCGTACAAGCAGCGCGTGCTCGGCACCTATGTGCTGATCGCCAGCACGCTCGAGCTGGCTGGCAAAAACGCCGCGATCTTGCGCAGCGCAATTGCCGGCGACCGCCAGCAGCGTGCCGAAACGCTTGGCTTTGCCCACACCGCCGATCCGGCCAACACGTACAAAATGAGTTTCGCCGGTGTCGCGCACGAGGAATACGACTCCCCGATTTCCGGCATCAAGGAAGTGCGCTGGCTCGGTCAGGCGCAGCAATTCGACATTGATGTGCTCCCGTCGCAACCGACCGTGACCGTGACGAGGCCGAAAGCCTACTGGGTGCCAGCGACGGCCACCGAGGTCATCGCCGGTCTGCGCCGGCACGGCATCCAGATGGAAGATATCAAGCAGACCACCACGCGCACGCTGGAGCTGTACCGGCTGCCGCAGGCAACAATGCAAACCAAGCCGTTTGAAGGCCGGGCAATGGCGCAATCCGGGCAACCGGTGATCGAAACCCGCGCGCGCAGCTTTGCCCCGGGCTCGGTGCGGGTCAGCACCGATCAGCCCTTGGGTGAGTTGGTGGTCGCGCTGCTGGAGCCGCAGTCGGAAGACTCGTTTTTCAGCTGGGGCTATTTTCTGGACATTCTGACCGCGACCGAGTACATCGAAGGCTATGTGGTCGAACCGATGGCAGCGGAGATGCTGAAACAGAATCCGTCGCTGCAGGAGGCATTCCAGCAGGCATTGCAGGACGAAAAGTTCGCCGCCGATCCGGACGCGCGGCTGCGCTGGTTCTATCAGCGTTCCGGCTATGCCGATCCGGAGCATTTGTTGTACCCGGTCGCCATCGAGCGTTGACGGACATTCCACGATGTCTCCGTTGCTGATCTTCATTCTGGTGGTGCTGTTCATCGTCAGCGGTTTGCTGCTGCTGCGCGACACGGCCTTTTTGAATCGCCAGTCGGACAAGCCTGTGCCGCACCGTCGACAACCGGATCCGGCTGGCAGCAGCGACGACACCGGCATCGCGGATGCCAGCGCCTCACCGCCAATAGGCCGACAGACTGATAAAAATGCTGACAGTCAGGACGCCGACACGACACCGCCCACCGACAGCACCAGCGATTGATTGTGACGGCAGTACCGCAGCTTATTCGCACAGGGCACAAGGACCATCTCGGTTAAAACGCTGCGCCAAGGCGACTTGCGCGATGCCCCCTCGCCGACCACACTGAAGGCAGCTGACCCGGCTGTCGTCGGTACCACGGAGAGGGGCCATGTCGTTGATGCAGTCACTGATCCTCGCGCGCGAGTTCCTGCAACTGAAGCAAAACTTTGATCAGTATTTCGAAATCCTTCCCGCCACCACCGATGCCTTGCGCAACGAGGTCTACCGGGTCCGGCATCGGGTCTATTGCGAAGAGCTCGGCTGGGAGCCGGTTCGCGATGACGGTCTTGAGCAGGACGCCTACGATCCGCAATCGCTGCATATCCTGCTGCGCAGTCGCAACCTGAACGAGTACGTCGGCTGCATCCGGCTGATCCGCTGCCACGAACATTTCCCGAGCAATCCGCTGCCATTTGAAGAAGCCTGTGCCGATGTGCTGGATCAACGGCTGATGGAAAACCTGGCGCTGAGTCGCGACAGCATTGCCGAAGTCTCGCGGCTCGCGGTCGACAGCCGGTTCCGGCGTCGGCAAGGTGAGCAACGCCGACCGGTCGCGATCAGCGATGACGATTACGGCAACCTGCGCCGCCCCCGCTTTCCGTACATCCCGGTCGGGTTGTATCTGGGCATGCTGGAAGCAGCGCGCCTGCACGGCATCGACACCTTGTTCATGCTGACCGAGCCGTGGCTCGCCGGTCATTTCCGCCGACTTGGCGTACGACTGGAGCCGATCGGCAGCCCGATCGAACACCGCGGCCAACGGGTACCTTCGATGATGAGCGTGTCGGTGACGATCCGGACACTGCATTTGCTGGTGCGGCCGCTGTTCAACGGCCTGTCGGCAAAAATCCGCGCCGATTACGAAAAGGAACACTCCTTTCGCGACGCCGCTTGAGCGGCGCCGTAGTCGAGAGGCCTGAATCAGCTCACGACAGCTTCCTCACCAACAAAAACGGCGCCCATCCGGCGCCGTTTTTGTTGCAGGGTTTGCCTTACTGGCTCACCACCACGGTCTCTTCGATTTCCGCCGTCACCCGACGGTTCTGGGCACGACCTTCGGCGGTGTTGTTGTCCGCCAACGGCCGCTCTTCACCGTAACCGACCGAGCTGACCCGGCTTGCGTCGATGCCATAATCACGCACCAGCGCATCCGCCACCGCCTTGGCGCGACGCTCGGACAGCGACTTGTTCAGCTCGTTGCTGCCAATCGAGTCGGTGTGACCTTCAATGACCACCTTGGTGGTCGGATAGTCGGTCATGAAATCCGCCACCCGCTTGATCTCGGTGGCCGATTCCGGCTTGATGTCAGTACGCGCCGTTTCGAACAGCACATTGAGCTTGATGCTGACTTTTTCGCGCAGCACCTTCTCGCAGCCCTTTTCATCCACCTTGCGACCGGCGGCGGTGTTCGGGCACTGATCGGCGGTGTCGAGCACACCATCACCATCGCTGTCTTTCGGCGCTGCTGGTGCCGGAGCCGGTTGAGGCGCCGGAGTGGGCTCGGCAACCGGAGCCGGTTCCTCGTCTTCCATAGCAGGTGCCGCACTGCCGCCACCGAACAGATAGCTCAGCCCCACCCAGAACTGGCTGTCATGCTCGTGGGTTTCTTCGTAGCGCGTGTTGTTGACCTCAAGCCGCAAACTCAAGCGCTCGGTAAAATAGGTTTTCAAGCCAAGGCCAAACATGATGCCGGTTTCAGATTCTTCCTCCGCCGCACCATCTGCCTCGAATTTGATTTCGTTCAAACCCAGCGCAACGTAAGGGATAATGCCCGGACGCGTCGTTTCGAAGTGATACAAGGCCTTCATGCCCAGCTGCGAGCTGTCGACGCTCAGTCCACCGCCATCGATCTCAGTGTCATGCTCAGCGCCGTAAAGCTCCAGCATCACTTCTTCGGTCAGGTAATAGCCAAGGCCAAAATATTTCAGTTCGGAATCATTCTCAAGGCCACGGTCTTCGTCCGGCATTTGCCAACCGTAACCAAATGTCGGCTCCCAACCGCCGTCATTGGCTCCAGCCGTGCCAGTCAACGCCAGCGCCACGGCACCGGCCAACACTCCCCATTTGATGCGCATTTTCATTCTCCTTTTATCCTTACTGCAAAAGCGAAGCAGTCGAGCCATAACGCTCGACATCCTGTCAAAACATGTGCTGGCCACCGTTCAACGACAAATTGGCGCCCGTGATAAAGCCGGACTGTTCCGAAATCAGAAAGGCGACGGCGTGCGCCACTTCCTCCGGCGTGCCGAGCCGGCCAACCGGAATGCCGCGAATGATCTCGTCACGAATTTCCGGCGCCACGGCCATGACCATTTTGGTGGCTATGTAGCCCGGTGAAACCGTGTTGACGGTCACACCTTTGCGCGCCACTTCCTGCGCCAACGCTTTGGTGAATCCGTGGATACCGGATTTGGCGGCCGCATAGTTGGTTTGGCCAAGCTGGCCTTTCTGGGCATTGACCGACGAGACATTGACGATGCGGCCAAAACCGCGATCCACCATGCCGTTGATGACATGGCGCGTCATGTTGAAAACGGAGTCGAGATTGGAGACCAAAACCGCGTCCCACTGCTCTTTGGTCATCTTGCGCAAAGTGCTGTCCCGCGTGATCCCGGCGTTGTTGACCAATACGTCAACCGGGCCAAGTCGGGTTTGCACGTCATCGATGCAACGACCGCAAGAGTCGAAATCGCGGACGTCACCGAAGCTGATGTGGATATCGAAGCCTGCCGCTCGCTGCTCTTCCTGCCAGGCTTTGGCTTTGTCGTGATCACCGCCGCTGTTGTAACCGGCCGCGACCACATAGCCTTCACTGACCAGGCGACGGCAAATCGCCGTGCCCAAACCGCCTGTACCCCCTGTTACCAGTGCTACCCGTTTGCTCATTCCATGTCGCTCCGAGAATGGCGGCCCGTCGCCGCCGCGAACTGCTGGTCGGAGGATTGTGCCGTCATCGCTGCGCTGGCGCAAACCGAACCGCGCAAACGTCATGCAGACATCATCCGGCGTGTCACGCCTTGCGTGATGACGTGCTGCACCGCACAATTTGCGCCTTGTTTGCCGCCCGCCGCCGAAACCGGGGCCGAAGTCCCGCTCGCGGAGACGCGCGCCCGGTATCATGCCGGCCTCATTTCAGATTTCCGGTTTTGGGCTTCTGATTCCAGCCTGAGACGATCAACTTGGAGGATGTCCCCGTCATGTCACTGTCCTTTCGTACCCTTGTTCCCGTCCTGACCCTGTTCCTGGCCGCGTGCGCCAACGGCCCCAGCAAAATGTTGCTGGATCCGGAAGTACGCAGCATGGAGTCGCAACTTGGCAGCGGTCATAGCGTCCAGCTCCAGGTCAGCGGCAATCCCACGGCGGCGGCGTTGCAGGAAGGCCAAAGCCGCTTTGAACTGGAGCGGCCGGCCACCGTCACCGTACGGGAGAAGGTCGCCACTGGTCTGATGCGTCACGGCTTTCAGCTGGCCGATGCTGGCGTCGACCGCCGATTTGTCGTGGAAGTACTGAAAGCCGACCACGTCGTCAGCCGCGGCATCGTGCGCGATACCATCAACGTCGAAACCGAGCTGCGCTTCAGCGCCATCACGCCTGCCGGCACCCGCACCCGCGCGTTTGTCGACAAGCGCTCACGCGAAGTCGGTGGCCGCGCCACCTTGGGTGAAGTCAGCGGCGAACTGAACCAGTCGCTGGGCCACGTCATGGCACGCGGATTGAACGACGCGGAATTGATGGCCTTTTTGAGCCAGCAGTGACGTCGCGACAGCGAGCTCGAAGCCGTGCTTGCCGGCAGCCCCGGCAGGCACTTGCAAAGCGGCCGAAAGCAACTACGCTTGCCTCAACAGGGCGCTGGTTTTCACCACGCACCGGTTTCCACAAGGCGCTGTTCCAGAAATTGGGCAACGCCCTTTTTTTTGCCCGCGAATGGCACGTCGGCGACAGCGTCCCTCGCGGCGCCGGCTCCGTCCGCAGTCAGCGCCGGTTCAGCTTGTCCCGGCAAACTTGCCGCTCATCATGATTGCTGACCGGTTCGCTCGCCGCCGCCGGTCAGCGCTGATAAGCTTGCCCCGACGCTGCACTCGCGTATCAGGAGACCTTCCATGAAAAAAACCGTTCTCGCCACCTTGCTTGCCGCTGGCGTGCTGCCCCTGTCCGCCCAGGCTGACACCATTTTCGGCATTTACGCCGGCGCCGCCCAATGGACCCAGGAATACAGCGGTACCTTCGGTTCCAGTGACAGCAACCAAGTCTGTATTGGCGGCTGCAATTTCAACATCGACCTGAATGACGATTTGGGCCTTGACGAAGAAAAAGGCACCACCCTCTGGCTCGCCATCGAACATCCGGTTCCGGTGCTGCCAAACCTGAAAATCGAACGCAATGAACTGAAGACCGATGCCACCAGCGAGCTCAGCCGTGATATCACCTACGGCGACGAGACCTACAGCGCCAACACCACCATTGCCACGGATTTTGATCTGAGCCATACCGATTACGTGCTGTACTACGAAGTGCTGGACAACTGGGTCAGCCTCGATGTCGGTATCGACGTGAAACAGTTTGATGGCAACATCCGCATTCGCGACGTCGATGGCGTGCTGAGCACGGCTGAAGAAGAGCTCGACGCCCCGATCCCGATGCTGTATCTGGCCGCCAAGTTTGATCTGCCACTGAGCGGTCTGTCATTCGGTGCCCAAGGTTCGGCGATTGATGCCGGTGGCGCCAGCCTGAAAGACATCCGTTTCAATATTGGCTATGAATTTGCGTTTGGTCTCGGCATTGAAGCCGGCCATCGCAATATGACCATTGAAATTGATGCCGATGAAGAAGATGTTTTCGGTGACTTGGAGTTCAAAGGCAACTACGTCGCCGCGACCTTCCACTTCTAGGTTGGCTTGACGGCGTTAGGTGATAACGCCAGACGCCTGCTCAAACCAAACGCCACCGATCGGTGGCGTTTGGTTTTCTCGGCGTTGCAACCGCCATCGCTACTGCCGTTCAATCTGGACAATGCGCGCCCGCATGGCATGCAGCATCAGCAAGCCCGGCAGCGCCATCAGCGCGGTGAAGGCAAAAAACGCCGGCCAGCCGATTGCAGGCGCCAGCACGCCTGACACCGGGCTGACATACACCCGGCCGACCGAACCAAGCGCCGACAACAGTGCAAACTGCGTTGCCGAAAACTGGCTGTGACTGAGCGCGGTCAGCAGGGCCAGAAACGCGGCAGTGCCCATGCCGGCAGCCAATTGCTCGACAAACACCACCGACGCCAAGGCCCAGTCCACCGTCGCACGATGATCGAGCGAGGCAATCACAATGTCGAACGGCGGCAATTCAAAACTGCCGAGGGTGCCGCGGCCATACCACGCCAACAGTAAGAAACCGAAGTTGGACACCAACTGCAACACGCCAAACCACAGCAGCGCCCGGTAGAGGCCGATACGCACCATCATCAAACCGCCCACAAGCGCGCCGAAGATGCTGGCGCCAAGCCCCATGATCTTGTTGACGATGCCAACTTCGGCGCTGGTGAATTGCAACTCGCGCAGCAAGAACGGCGTGGTCAGGCTGCCGGCAAAAGCATCCCCAAGCTTGTACAGGACGATCAGCGCCAGTACCGACCAGGCACCTTCGCGGGTAAAGAAACTGTCGAGCGAACGGTTCAGCGTATCGAAGCCAAAGCGGCGCGCGAGCCACAACGCAGTTGGCAACGCCAGCGCGATTTCACTCAGCAGGAACAGCAGTTGAATCCACTTGTTGGCGTCATTCGGATCCAGGCCGAACAGGATGAGCACCGCGCGCGCCAACCAGACGGCAGCGGCGACGCCGACCAGCATCAGTACAAACGCCAGCAGCTCACGGCCCGGCGCAGCGAGCTTCTGGCCGGGTGCGCGCTCGTAACGTTCGGCGACCAGCACCGTCAGCACCGCTGCTGCCAGCATCAGCCACGCCATGGTCTGGTAAACCTTGGCCCAGCTTTGCCATTGCTCCGCCCAGATGAACGCGACCCCGCCCGACATCACCATCGCCGCGCGGTAACTGGCCACCATCAGCGACGAACCAAGCCCGCGCTCGTCCGACGGCAACACGTCGGTCCGCCACGCATCGAATACGATATCCTGCGATGCGGACAAAAAACTGATTGCCACCGCCAGCGCGGCGAACAACAGTGGCTGCTGCACCGGCGACAGTTGCGCGATCTGCCACAGCACCACGGCAAGGCC